>JAILON010000109.1 GCA_024690865.1 Treponema sp.
TCGGGACAAGCTTCCCAGAACTTTAGCGGTGATGATCCCTATACAGGCGACGTCGTAATCACTGGCGGCAAGTTCTATCTGCATCCTTTCTATTATGCAACGGATAATCTTGCAGTAGGGGAGCAGCCTACGCTTACAGTGTATAACAATGATCCGGACAACTGCTATTATACGTTCGTAAAGGAGTAGCGGTCTCTTGTTCTCCGGCGGGTCAGGAAGGTAGCATTACGCTTCCTTTCCCCCTAATGCCTGCTTTCTGGAGACATTTCATTACTGTCCGTGCAGGATAGTGTTTGTGGAAACTTGGATAATATTTGAAGATAACTCATGGTGGAGAACGTATGCAATACAGAATTGCTGTTTTTGGCAGCCTGACGGGGACGATGCCCCGTTCTATTTGCTTCGCAGTTCCTGTGCAATCAGGGACAGCTTTTCCGACGCATCGGAAATTTCTTTCGTCGCTACTTTGAACTTGTCTGCATCGCCCGCAATCTGCTTGAGCGCAATCAGAATCTGCTCGCTTGCAATTGCCTGCTGGGAGATTATCGTTGTAATCTCGTCTGCGCTTCCTGCGGTAATCTCAGACGAGTTCTTTATGCTCGAGAACCTGCTTTCAAGGTTCTTTGCATTCTCCACACCCTCTTTAATTTTCTCGGTGCCGCTCTCGCTCATCAGAATGAGACTGTCGGAGCTCTTTTGAATCTCGCCAATGCTTTCCTTGATTTCCTTCGTTCCGTCAATGATACCGTCGGCAAGCCTGCGGATTTCCGTCGCGACAATGTGGAAATTGCGCCCGGCTTCTCCTGCGCTGCTTGCCTCTAATTCGGCATTAAAGGCGATTATCTTTGCCTGGTCTGCGACGGCGTTGATAAGCGTTACGATGTCCCAGATTTTTGCGATTTTGTCGCCCAAATCCTTGATTCCTTCAATCGTGGTTTGGTTGGCCTCGGCAATTTTTCCCAGCTGCTCAACGTTTTTCTCAAGATGCTGCACGCCGTCAGCCACGTCGTCCGAGGTTTTGCTGGCAAGACTCGTAACGCCCTTTATCTTTTCCGAGATGTTTTCAGACAGCGAGGTGTTGTCTTCCATCGTCGCGACGATTTCCTTTACCGTTGCGCTCTGGTTCTGTGCGGTCTCGGCATTTTTCTTTGAGGATTCCGTGAGCTCTTCCGTCTCGTCAATCAGGCGGTTGCTCGCGCTGGTAGCCTTGTTCATCATTGCCTGCAGCTTTGCGATGAACAGCACGAATATAGAAAACACAATCTCAAGCGCAATGCAGACAAACAGAAAGACAGAGCTCCCGCCCGATTTGCCCGCGCTGAGTGGAGCGGTCGCAATCAGATACCAGCCGTAGCTCGACAGGTAGCGGATGACACCGTATTCTTTCGCGTTGACCTTAAACGTGTGCTGCCCGTTTGAATTGCTTTCCAGATCGCGCGCCTCCCGCATCAGCGCGTCAAAATCTTCGCTCCCCTCGTAGACCCTGTTTATCGACGCCTTTTCCAGCAAAAGCTTTTTGTCCTGTGCACCTGTGATTTCCTTCGCCTCGTTGAAAAAAAACAGGTGTATCCCCTTGCCCAGCGTCTTGTAGCACTTGTCTATGAAGTTGTCCAGCTCAATGCCGGTTCCCGCCATGCCGATTGCCTTGCCGCCCTCGTCCCGCACGACCGCGTTGAGCCAGAGGCAGGTCATGTCCATTTCTGCGTTGTAGTTTATGTTAAAATTATAAATGTCAGTTTCGTGAATCGTCATGTTGTACCAGTAATCATCCGGATTGTTCGGATCGATAACATAGGAGAACTTCATGTCGTTCCAGAACTCTTTGTCCACGTCGTTCGCCCAGAAGACCATGTGGGAAGAAAAAGCATCTTTATAACTCTGGATCTCGGCGAAAGCCCTTTCCTGGTTGTCGCTGTCGGCGGGATTTTTGAAGAATCGCACGATGGTCGGTGAAGACGCAAGCTTTTTGGTCAGGGCTATTTCCGGCTGAAGATAGTCCTCCATCATAATGCCCTTCTGGTTCACCTCTTCCCGCAGGACCTGCGTCAGCGTGCTCTTCGCCATATTTTTGGAAATCGCGCTGTATGCGAAAAACAGCAGAACCGCCATGCCGGCGATTAACGCAATCGTAATTACAGTGCGCTGCTTCAAAAAATTCTTTGTCGCCATAGAGGTCCCCTGATAACGAACTTGTTATTTGTCCTGCGACTCTAAATAACTACCTTGATTCTATAGCTAAAATCGCTCCCCGTCAATTTTTTTTTCGTAAAGGCTTTGTTATAAGTATCACAACGTACGACTTGGCTGTGCGCGTCGTGCGGGATGACTGCGCCCACTGTGCTGGCTGTGCGCGTCGTGGCATGGACGCTCTGGTATGGGTGAATAAAATCCCCAGAGAGCCCTTTTACAGACTCTCCGGGGCAAACGCACGCTAAAAGAAAAGCAGGGGGCATTCTATTTCCCCTATAATATGAAGCTTACCGTAGCTTTGGGTACCCGTAGACCGCAGTTTTGCCCAGCTCCTCTTCAATCCTGATGAGCTGGTTGTACTTTGCCATGCGGTCTGTGCGGCTCATGGAGCCGGTCTTGATCTGCCCGCTGTTCGTGGCGACCGCAATGTCCGCAATCGTCGTGTCCTCGGTCTCGCCGGACCGGTGGCTCGTGACCGTCGTGTAGCCGTGGCGGTGGGCCATCTCGATTGCCTCAAGCGTCTCGGTGAGGGAGCCAATCTGATTGACCTTGATGAGGATTGCGTTTCCTGCCCCCATCTTGATTCCCTTCTCAAGGAACTTCACGTTCGTCACGAAGAGGTCGTCGCCGACAAGCTGGCAGCGGCCGCCGATGCGGGCAGTCAGCTTCTTCCAGCCTTCCCAGTCGTTCTCGTCAAGTCCGTCCTCGATTGAGTCAATCGGATATTTCGTAATCAGTTCCTCAAGGTACGCAATCTGTTCGTCGTCGGAAAGGCACTTGCCGTTCGGGTCTTTCTTGGTTCCGTTGGAAAGCTGCTTGTAATCGTAGAAGAACTTGCCGTCTTTTTCCACGCTGAATTCCGAGGCCGCGCAGTCCATCGCGATTTTCACGTCGTCGCCCGGCTTGTAGCCCGCGTCCTTGATGGCCTGAACGATAGAGTCGAGCGCGTCGTTGATTCCGTCGAACTTGGGGGCAAAGCCGCCCTCATCACCGACTGCCGTGGAAAGCCCCCTGCCTTTGAGCAGCTTTGCGAGCGCATGGAACACTTCCGCCCCCATGCGGATGGCCTCTTTCTCGGATTTCGCGCCGACCGGGCGGATCATGAATTCCTGGAACGCGATGGGAGCGTCCGAGTGCGCGCCGCCGTTGATAATGTTCATCATCGGGACGGGAAGGACGTGGGCATTCGCTCCGCCGATGTAGCGGTAGAGCGGGATGTTCAGGGCCTTTGCCGCTGCCTGTGCGGTTGCAAGGGAAACACCGAGTATGGCGTTCGCACCGAGTTTGCTCTTCGTCGGAGTTCCGTCAAGTGCGAGCATCTTCATGTCGATTGCCCGCTGTTCAAAAACGTTCTCCCCCTTGAGGGCAGGGGCGATGACCTTGTTCACGTTCTCGACCGCCTTGAGGACGCCCTTGCCGCCATAGCGGGACTTGTCCCCGTCGCGGAGCTCCAGTGCCTCGTTCTCGCCCGTGCTTGCGCCAGACGGAACAGCCGCGCGGCCAAGCACTCCGTTCTCAAGAATCACATCGACCTCGACAGTCGGGTTCCCGCGAGAGTCGATTATCTCGCGGCCAATTACATCCGCAATTTTTACTGAATTAAGCATTTTATGAACCTCCAAAAAGAAAAGCAGGGGCATGGTTTATATTTTGTGGCTGTGTAAGGAGAATACTTCCATGCCCCCGCTTAATTTACTGCAAAAGTGAACGCAACTATTAGACTTGACTAACTTGCGTTCATGATGTTAATATACGCTAACTTTGATATTCTGTCAAGAGTCTTTATGGAAAAAAAAGAGGTTGTTATGAAAAACATCTGGGACAAGTTTGCCCCCATATACTCGCTTGCGATGAAGTCGCAGAAGCATATCTACGAGTATATGTACACGCATATCGGCAGGGCGGTGGTAGGGAAGCAGGTGCTGGAGCTTGCGACCGGACCGGGCCTCATTGCAAAACACATAGCGGATTCCGCTGCCCACATCACGGCGACGGACTTCTCGCCTAAAATGATTGAGCAGGCCAAGAAAGGGCAGGTCCCTGCGAACGTCAGCTTTGAGATTGCCGATGCCGCCGACTTACGATATGAAGACAAGTCCTTTGATGTGGTGGTTATGGCGAATGCGCTTCACGTCGTGCCGAATCCGGAGAAAGTTCTTTCTGAAATCGACCGTGTGCTCCAGACTGGTGGAGTGCTCATCTGCCCCACATTCATCCATCGGTCGGAAAACAGCAAGGAGAACC
>JAILON010000110.1 GCA_024690865.1 Treponema sp.
TCGGGACAAGCTTCCCAGAACTTTAGCGGTGATGATCCCTATACAGGCGACGTCGTAATCACTGGCGGCAAGTTCTATCTGCATCCTTTCTATTATGCAACGGATAATCTTGCAGTAGGGGAGCAGCCTACGCTTACAGTGCATAACAATGATCCGGACAACTACTATTATATGTTTGTAAAACAGTAGCGGGCTCTTGTTCTCCGGCGGGGGTGGGTCTGCGTACGTCGGGCCGCCCCTGCCTCCTGCCTGGGGAAGCTGTTTTTCCCAAAAACTATGATTGAAAATCACTGGATTTCTTTTTTGGAGGGGTGTAGAATGCTCTGGTAGCTGGAGACGTGAGTTGTGATGGAATCATACGTTCAGAAAGAGAGTGGATATGCGGATGCGAAAAAGAACCGGCGGGTCGCAAGGACTGCCCTTGCCATCTTTGCATTCGGCGTGGGAGACCTTTTGCTGTCAACCTTGTTTCAGGATGTCCTGTATGCCCCGCTTTTCATGGACACAAGCTTCATGATGGCGGCCCTCTTCGCATTCGGGCCGATTGAGTCGTTCCTTGAATACGTCGTCTTCGTGAGCCTGGCATGCGTAAAGCTCAAGCTCATGGTCGGCAGGACTGACATGGTGTTCCTGTATGCCCTGTCGGCAATCACGATTATCGCGGTGACCTGGTTCTTCGTGCGCAAAAAGGAATGGCTTTCCAAGGGCGTGAACCAGACTTTCCTGTATATCCTTGCCGCCGCAATGCTGGCGGGCTGTGCCTGTTCGGTGGTGTCCGGCTTCATCAGCTATTTTACCCACCAGCTGGAAGTAAAGGACTGGGCCTTCAACCGCGTCATATTCGCCTTCAATGGGGAACAGCTGGGCTTCCTTGCGTCGGCAATACTGGGCCGCATCCCGGTCACCATACTGGACAGGATCATCGCGACCTTCTTGGGATTCGGCATAGCCAAAGCCTACGGTACGCTGTTCAGGGGGAAAAGATGAAATATGTTTTCTTTGTGATTATGCTTGCACTGTGTGCAGGTTCTTTCTGTTGTGCTGAAAATACCCCCCCCCCCCCCCACACACACACACACTATAATTGGCGATACGCAGCAAGTCGCGGAATCGTCTGGAAAAACTGCGCCTGCCTCTGCAACGGCTTCGGACGCTGCGGGCACTGCTGATGCCGGGCGCATAATTGCATATCTTGAAGACAGGAACCGCGAGCTTGAAGGAATGAGGCAGCAGTTCTTCAGCTACTACATGTGGTTCATTGCGACGCTCCTGATTGCGATGACCGTCCTGATTCTGCTGAACATACGGGAGAGCAAGCGCAAGGACAAAATCATCGCCAATTCCGAGATGTTCCTGCGGCATTCCATGCTGGTGCAGGAGTCTGAGCGCAAGCGGATAAGCCTGGACCTGCACGATTCCGTCCTGCAGGGCATGCGCTGTGTCTCGCGCCTTGCGGAGAACCTTTCGGACAAGAAGGCCGCGCGGGAAATCATTGACACGCAGACGGAGAATATAGAAAGCATCCGCAAGCTCTGCTACAACCTTACGCCTCCTGCAATCAACAAAGGCAACTTGATTCCGTCGCTTACCTTTCTGGGACAGAAGATTTTTGATACCGCAAACTCAGGTTTCCAGTTCCGCGTCGTCTGCGAGCAGGGGGTTGACTTTGACCGCTGGGAAGAGGATGCCCTGCTGAACCTGTACCGCATCGTGCAGGAGGTCTTGCAGAACATACAGAAGCATGCCGAGGCGGAGGAGGCGACCGTGTTCTTCAAGGACTGCGGCCCGGATTCCCTGAAGATAATCATCACCGACGACGGCCGGGGAATGGACCCGGAACTGGTTGCCCGGATAAACGATTCCAGCTTTGAGCAGCTGGAAGGCCTGCACTTTGGCTTGCGGAACATCTTTGAGCGTGCGAAGCTCCTTGGCGGAAAGGTGACGTATTTCTCCGAGGATGGCTGCGGCACGAGGCTTACGGTGGAGTTTTGAGGGAGGGAACATGCAGAAGACCTTTTATATAGTCGATGACCATGAAATGATGCGGCTGGGAACCGCAACCTACATAACGGCCCACTCCGACTGGAGCTGCATCGGAAATTCCGCAGACGGGGTGACGACCCTGGCCGATTTGAACCTGCTTGACAGCACGGGGAAGCTGCCTGCCGTCGTCATCTGCGACTTGAATTTCGATGGCGACGACTCGGGCTTTGACCTGGTGAAGCGTATCCACGAGCTGTACCCGCGGCTGTGGATAATCGGCTACTCGATGTACCTCGCGCCCGGAATCGTGCAGAACACCATTCGCAGCGGTGCCTCTGGATACGTGTCGAAGAGCGCCCCCTCTGAAGATCTGCTCCGGTGCATGGAGCATGTTTTTGCGGGCAAGATTTTCGTCCAGGACGAGCTGCAGGAAAAGCTGGAGCAGTACAACAATTTTGTCGATGCGCTCACCAGGCGGGAAAAGGAAGTGTTGGAGTTGATCCTGCGCCAGATGAGCAACGACCAGATAGCCGAAGCGCTGGACCTGAGGCAGCGGGTGGTGGCGAATTATGTTTCCAGCATCTACGAAAAGACCGGCATAAACGACAGGGCGGAACTGGTCAAGCGGTTCGGTCCGTAGAACCACCGGGGTGGCCCCGTGCGGACCGTGCGGCCTGTAGAACCGCCGGGGCGGCTTCCCCGTGAAAATAAATCTAGCCCATTGCGGAAACTTGTGCTATAATCAAGGAATGAGTACGCATATCAACGCCCCGGACGGGGCCATCGCGGATGCCGTGCTGCTGCCCGGCGACCCGCTCAGGGCGAAATTCATCGCCGAAAACTTCCTGACCGACGCCACGTGCTACAACGAGGTCCGCGGCATGTTCGGCTATACGGGGACATACAATGGAAAGAAAGTCTCCGTCCAAGGAACGGGCATGGGCCAGCCTTCCCTTTCCATCTATGTGAACGAGCTTTTCCGCTTCTACAACGTGCAGAAGGCCATCCGGGTGGGGACCTGCGGGGCCATCCAGAAGGATATAGCCCTTCGCGAGGTCCTTTTGGCCCAGGCCGCCTGCTCTGATTCCGCGCTCAATACGATGCGCTTCAACGGCATGCACTTTGCCCCCGCCGCCGACTTTGGCCTGCTCAAGACCGCATACGACGAGGCCGGCACGATGGGCCTCTCCCGCAAGGTGGGCCTGTGCGTGTCCAGCGACAACTTCTACGACGACAAGGCCAATTGGAAGCTGTGGAGCGAGTACGGGGTCCTGGGCATGGAGATGGAGGCCGCCGAGCTGTACACGCTCGCGTCCAAGTTCCACCGCAAGGCCCTTGCCATCCTGACCGTCAGCGACCATATCCTGCTTGGGGGCGAAACTACTGCCGAAGAGCGGCAGAAGACCTTCACCAACATGATAGAGCTCGCGCTCAGGACGATTACCGCATAAATATAATCAGGAGATAGATTTATATGAAACCGACGCTTTTGGTTCTGGCTGCCGGGATGGGCAGCCGCTATGGTGGGGTCAAGCAGATTGACTCCGTTGGCCTGCACGGGGAGTGCCTCCTGGACTATTCGGCCTTCGATGCCGCGAAGAGCGGCTTTGGCAAGGTCGTGTTCATCATCCGCAAGGACATAGAGAAGGACTTCCGCGAGCGGCTCTTTGACCGCGTTGCCCGCAACGTTGATGCGGAGTACGTATTCCAGTCGCTGGATTCCCTGCTGTCCAAGGAGGAGCTTGCCAAAGCCGCCGACAGGACCAAGCCCTGGGGAACGATCCATGCCGTCCTCTGCGCGGAGGAAAAGCTGACGGCCCCCTTTGCCGTCATCAACAGCGACGACTACTACGGACGGGAGGCCTTCAAGACCCTGGGCAGCTACCTTTCCGCCATGCCGGAGGGCAGCACCGAGCATGCGATGGTCGGCTACGTGCTGGGCAACACGATGAGCAAGAGCGGCTCCGTCAGCCGCGGGGTCTGCGAGGTGGCCGACGGCTACCTGAAGTCGATTACCGAAAATACGAAGATAAGCTACAAGGACGGCGGAATCGTCAGCGAGCTGGACGGGAAGGAAATCCAGATGACCGGCAATGAATGGGTCAGCATGAACCTCTTTGCCTTCGGCAGGTCCGCCTTTGCGGAATTCCACGCCTACTGGGACAACTTCAAGCGGACTTCCCTGGGGGCGGCAAAGGCCGAGGCCCTGCTGCCGGTTGCCGCCAGCGACATAATTCGGGACGGCAAGGGCAGCATAAAGTTCTTCACGTCGAGCGAGAAGTGGTTCGGCATGACCTATCCCGAAGACCGCGAGATAGTCAAGTCCGAAATTGCCGCCAAGGTTTCCTCCGGCTACTATCCAGAAAAGCTCTGGGAAAAGTAAGGGGGCTCCCTATGATGAAACTGAACGCCATCAAGTCCGACAAAATCTGGGGCTACGAGCTGTGGATTGCCTCCACCCATCCCAACGGATGCCAGAAGGACTTTGAAAAGTTCGTCGGGGGGGACTACCCCCTGCTGGTCAAGGTGATCCAGGCCAACGACACGCTGAGCGTGCAGGTGCACCCGGACGACGCGACGGCCCAGCTCTACGAGGGCTGCCGGGGCAAGACCGAGTGCTGGTATGTCCTTTCCGCCGATAAGGATGCCCAGCTGGTCCACGGCATGAACGGCATCTATTCGGCAAGCGAGATACGCAAGGCCATAGAGACGAATTCCCTGTCGGACTTCCTGCACTACGTCAAGGTTGAGGCGGGTGACTTCATCTACATACCGGCCGGGACCGTCCATGCGATAGGCGGCGGCCTGCGCCTGCTGGAGGTGCAGCAGTCCAGCGACATCACCTACCGGCTCTTCGACTGGGGGCGGGGCCGCGAGTGCCACATAGAGAAGGGGATAGCAAGCATAAAGAACGGGGGCGTGCGGTCCGTCGCGAAGTTCCCCGGCGTGTTCTCCTGTCCCTATTTCCTGATGGAGGAAGTCACCGTGGAGTCAAGCTACTCCGACGTGCTGCCGGGAATCAAGTCGGGCGCCCCGTCCGGAGGGATTCCGTCCGACTACACGCTCTTCTTCGTGCTTGACGGGGAGGGGCTGTTGAACGGCGAGAAGGCGGCCAAGGAGGACATCTTTGCCTTTGCCCCCGGAGAGGAGGTCAAGGCGACCGGCAGCCTGCACATGATGAAGATACGGCCCGCGACGGAAAAGCGCCGCTAGCCGCCGTGGCTTTTGAAACACGGAAATCAGTTTTGATGGAGGAATCCTCCATCAAAAACGTATGGAGCGGGGGCCCAACGGGCGTAGGCCCCATAGCGAGCATTTGATTGCCTCATGGTCCTTGTGGACCTGTCCGCATGTGCTGAATATGCGTATGATATAGATGCAATCTCGGCGAGCGTATGGGGACACCCAGCGAAAATACGTTTTTATATTGTGTACATCCGGTGAAACTGCCTCACTTGTAAAATCCCCCGTCGCGTGATAGTATGTGCGGCAGGGGATTTTTTTAGGGGATTTTTATGGAAAAGTACAAGTGCAATATATGCGGCTACGTCTACGATCCGGAGCTGGGGGACAGCGAGCTGGAGATAGCGGCGGGCACGCCGTTTGAAGCCATTGACGACAGCTGGGTGTGCCCTATATGCGGTGCCAAGAAGCCTGACTTTTCCCAGCTCACGGACGGCGCTGCCGCCGGCCAGCCGGGATCGGACAGGCAGGCATAGGCGTGGAGCTGCTTTCCCCCGCCGGGAACGTTGAAAAGCTCCGCTTCTGCTATGCCTACGGTGCGGACGCGGCCTACATCGGACTCAAGAACTTTTCGCTGCGCGTAAAGGCCGACAACTTCTACGGAGACGAATACAGGCAGGTCGCCGCGATAAAGGCGCGCTATCCGGGCCGCAAACTGTACTGCGCGCTGAACATCTCCTTTCACAATGCCGAACTGGACAGGCTCAAGGACGAACTTCCCTATTTCAAACAGTATCCGATTGACGCATTCATCGTGCAGGACCTGGGCATCGTCCCCCTGCTGCAAAAGGAATTCCCCCATGCCGCCCTGCACCTTTCCACCCAGGCCTCCTGCATGAACCGCGAGGCCGTCAAGATCTACAAGTCGCTGGGCTTTTCCCGCATCGTGATGGGGCGGGAGGCCAGCCTGAAGGAGATTGCCCAGATAAAGGACGCCGTTCCCGACATGGAGCTGGAGTGCTTTGTCCACGGGGCCATGTGCATCGCCTATTCGGGCCGCTGCCTGATGAGCGCCTACCTGAACGGGAGGAGCGCGCAGGAGGGCTTCTGTTCGCACACCTGCCGCTGGGACTACGACCTCCTGCTGAACCGGGGCTGGCTGGACAAGGCGGGGGCCAAGTTCCTCGCGGAAACGGGCGCGCTTGTCCTGCGGGAAAAGAAACGCCCCGACGAGACTTTCCCGGTCTACGAGGGCGAGCATTTTACCGCCGTCCTTTCGTCCAAGGATTTGTGCATGGTGGACTACCTGGACGAGTTCAAGAAAGCCGGGGTGGACAGCCTGAAAATCGAGGGCAGGATGAAGAGCGTCTACTACGTCGCCCTGATTACCCGCGCCTACCGCAAAGCCCTGGACGTGCTTGACGGCAGGATATCCGGGGAGGAGGCCGCCCCCTTCATCGACGAGCTGTACAAGGTGTCGCACCGGCCCTACGGAAAGGGCTTCTACTTTGGTCCCGATGACGCGGACGTGACCGTGAGCGGGGAGTCCTCCTCGCCCTACGAGCTTTCTGCCCAGCTGGGGCCGGAGCTTGCCGCGGACGAGGCGGAGCAGGTCTTTGTCCGTGCGGATTTCCTCAGGAAGAGGCGGGAGGCCGAGTACGCTTCCCTCGTCCCGCAGGCACAGAAGGCCTACGACGACAGGGTGAAGGCCCTTCCCGACCGCTACCTGCCCCCCGTGCAGAAGAAGGAGGGCTGGCGGTTCTACGCCCTGAAAGTCCAGAACATGATACGGCAGGACAGCCGGCTGGAGGCGGTGGGGCCGGGGCTCCTGTCGCTTCCCCTGGCGCAGGGAAGCTGGCAGCTGGTCAACCCGCAGACGGGCGAAGTCTACCGCTGGTGTTGCGACGGGCATCCTGCCGTGTTGTATACGCCGGTGGAGCTGGGGGAGGACTTCCTGCTCCGCTCTCCGGGGCCGGGCCTGGCTGCGGCGGATGGGAATGCCGCTGCGGATGGAAAAGCCGGCGCCACTACAGAAGGAAATGCCGCCACCGTTGCGGATGGAAAAGCTGATGGGGAGGTGAACTGATGGCCATGAGGCTTGTTACTATAGAAGACTGTTCGGTGCAGGACAGGTTCAGGACCCTGTTGCCCAGGGTGGATTGGCAGATGTGCGACGGGGAGGCATGGCTTGTGACCGGGCCCAACGGCGGCGGCAAGGATGCCTTCGTGCGTGCGCTTGCATCGCAGGCCCAGTTCGTGCCCAACGAGGCCCGGCCCCCGGCGGTCCCCCTCTTTTCGTCCGTGTTCTCTCCGACCGAAGGCAGGGGCGGCACCGCCGTGGTTTCTCTGGAGGCCGCCGCCGCCTTGATCGAAGAGGAGCGCAGGCTGGATGAAAGCGAGTACATGGACAGGCAGGACATCGGGCGGACGGGCCGCCGCTTCATCTGCGAGGTGCTGGGCGGTCCCAAGGGCAAGGACGGCCCCCTTCCCCAGATTGCGGAAAAGCTGGACGCCCTGCCGGAGGTGAAGCTGTGCGGAGTCGGCTCCATACTGGACAGGGGGCTCAAGTTCATGTCCACCGGGGAAATCCGGCGGACCCTCCTCTGCCGTGCCCTCTTGTCCGGCTGCTCGCTCCTCATCCTGAGCGACCCCTTTGCGGGGCTGGACGTGCTTTCCCGCAATATCCTGCTGGAATTCTTTGATACGATCCTCAAGCGGCAGCTGGCCGCAAGCGGAACCGATTCCTCATTCCCCCGCATCATCTTAAGCATGGAGCGCTTCCATGAAATTCCCTCCCAGATAAACAGGGTTCTGGAGTTCAGGGGCGGGGCCGTGTCCTTTTCCGGTCCGCGCGATGAGTACGAGGCCGTGCTCGCGTCCCGCAGGGCCCAGAAGGAGGCCTCCCGCGAGGCGGACAAAAAGGCCTTCCTCGCGGAGATAGCGCGGATCCGCGCGGAAAGCGACGCGCTCGTTACCGAAATAAACCAGGATCCCGTCCCCGACAGCCTCATACGATTCAACAATGTCAACGTCGGCTGGGACGAGCATAAGGTCTTGGTCGATGTGAACTGGGAAGTCAGGAAGGGCGAGCACTGGCTCATCCGGGGCCCCAACGGTTCTGGCAAGACGACGATCCTTGAGCTCATTACCGGCGACAACATGCAGGTTTTCCGCGAGGATGTGTCGCTCTTTGGCAGGCGGCGGGGAACGGGCGAAACCATCTGGGACATAAAGCGGCAGCTCGGCATAGTCAGCTACCGCCTGCACGTGGAGTACCGCATGGTGGGCGGGACCGACCTGGAGAGCGTCATCGTCTCGGGCTTCCACGACAGCATCGGCCTGTACGAGCAGGCGACGGACTTCGAGCTTGCCACGGCGCGGGCTTGGCTCAAGCTGGCGGGATTTGCAGGGCGGGAACATCAGGCGTTCAGTTCCCTCAGCTACGGCGAACAGCGGGCCATCTTAATCGTCCGTGCGGCGGTCAAATGTCCCCGCGTGCTGATTTTGGACGAACCCTGCCATGCGCTGGACGAGGATTACCGGGACAAAATCCTTGACCTGTTGGAAACGGTCGCCGCGACCAACACGACGACCCTCCTGCACGTCACCCATGAAAGCGACGAAGTCCTGCCGTGCGAGAAGCACATACTGGAGCTGCGTCCGGGTGAGGATCCGATGTATACGATTATTGTGCGGGATTAGCGGCGCTTTCCGCAAGCACGCGGCCGTAGCCCGTCAGGTGCTCGGCCCAGTAGCCGTCGTCGATCGAGCTCACGATGACCCCGGTATCGGGGCCGTCGCTTGCCGCATGGATGAACAGCCGCCTGCCTTCCAGCTTGCCGATTCCCGATATGCTTGCGGCCTTGCCCTTTTCGTCCTTGCCCTCGTAGCGGCCCAGGTAGATGCCGACGTGGGAGATGTCCGGCGATGACGTGGTCTTGAAGAAGACGAGGTCGCCCGGCTCGCGGTCCGTGGCTTCTATCTTCTGCACCCGCGCGCTCGCGTAGATGCCTTTCGACGAGGGGGGCAGGATGACGTTTGCCCCGTAGTTGAGTGCGTAGGACACGAAGCCGGAGCAGTCGAAGCCGTCCGGGGTCTTGCCCGCGTAGCGGTAGGGCGTCCCGCGCAGGGTCAGGGCGAAGTCTATGAGCTGCTGCCGCTCTGGGGACACCGCGACGGTGCCCTGCCTTCCCTGGCAGAAGCAGTTCACCGGGATGAACACCGCCAGTGCGGCCAGAAATGCGATGGTCGCTATCTTCACCCTGTTTACAATCTTCATGTTTGGCGTGCGCCTGGAATTCATACTGCTCGTGCCCCCTTTGTTCAATTGCCTCATTCGATTAACGGAAGAAAATGCCGGTACGTACAGCCCTTTTTCATCTGGCCGCCGCCAGTTCCTCATACATGGGAGTCAGTTTTTACCGGATGTATTATAAAAACGTATTCCCGCTGGGTGTCCCCATACGCTCGCCGAGATTGCATGTATATCATACGCATATTCATCAAATGCGGACAGGCCCACATGGACCATGAGGCAATCAAATGCTCGCTATGGGGCCTACGCCCGTTGGGCCCCCGCTCCATACGTTTTTTATGGATTGTCCCATGGAAACTGATTTCCGTGCATCGAGGCAGGCATTGAAAAAAGGAAGAAACTATAGTAGAGTTGATGGACAAGTGGAGGTTTAAGAAATGAAAAAGAGATTTGCTTCCGTCCTGCTTGCGGCGGTCCTGCTGTGCGCTTCCGCCTCGGCAATTCCCCTGGTCAAGCAGTACACCCCGGACTTTTCCGGCGAGTTCGTCTATTACCGCGACAACAGTTTCACTTCGCCCAGCATCATCGGAATCGTCTACTACAACGAGTCCACGTACGGGGCGCGCTACTACTGCCCGGCGGACAAGGCCGCGCAGACTGTGGAACGGGACATTTCAATCTATTTCACGATCGACGCCGAGAACAACAGCATCGAACTGACGGGCGAGAACATCTTCGGTTCCGACGGCAGCCAGGACGATGCCGACATAGTGAACTACCTGCATGACTTTTTCTACGAGTTCGCCGAGCGCCGCCAGAAGCTGGACCTGCAGGGGCCGGAGGCCGTCACCGTTACGGATGACTTTGCCCAGTTTGGCGGAGATGTGAAGATCACCTACAACAACCTGATTCCCATCTTCAATATGGAACGGCTTTCCACGCTGGACGGAGACGACGTGCTGTACGTCGAGACGGTGGGCATTCTGACCGACTCGAACGACCCCGCGTTCAGCTCCTACAAAGGGATGATGAAGCTGCCCAAGGACAAGTCCCGCAGCTTTGACAAGAAGGCCTTCGCCAAGGCAAAGCAGTTTTCCGTGGGCTGCCAGAGCGTCAGCCTGGACGACAGCTGGAAGCAGGAGTCGGACAACATGTTCCTCTTGGGGGACAACGCCCTGCTCACCTTGAACGAAATTGCCCGCCCCGAGCTGTTCAAGGACTCTCCCGACCAGTTCCTGGAAATCCTGATGCGCAAGCTGAGCGAAGGAAGCTCCACGTCCTACACCATCTGGACCAAGCGGAAGTCCTGCATCAACGGAGATTCCGTAAAGTTGGACAGCATCTTCTGGGATCCGGTCGAAGGTAACGTGACGCGCGACTTCAAGCGGCTGACCAAGCTTTCAAGCGGAGGCTACGCCCTGCTGTCGCTGACCGTCTTTGACGGCGTATATAGCAAAAAGAAGAGCTACTTTGACAAAATCCTGGGGAGCCTGACCATCAAGGAATGAAAGTCCCCAGCAGCTTCCCGCAACCCTCCCTTCCCGTCCTCTGCTGTATCCTTTTCCTGCTGCCTGTCGTGTTGACCGGGATGCTTTCCTGCGGCAGGGCCGTGGCGGGGGCGGGGATGGAAGGGCACAGCCAGAACGGGCTGTATTCCTATGCCGCCGAACGGCAGGAAAGCTACAGGTCCGCCATGGCCCTGTATGGGGAGCTGGCCCCGGCCCTGGAGGAGCGGGAGCTGGGGAATTCCGATTTTGCCCTTGCAATCGTCTTTCCCGAAATGCTTCGATACAACCGCTTCCGCAACTGGCTGGAATTCCTGGCCACGGAACTTGTCTATACGCTGTCCCCCTCGTTCACCGGATGCACCATCGGCCATTTCCAGATGAACGTGGCCTTTGCCGAAACCATAGAGCGCTACGTTTCCCTTTCCCCTGTGCTCAAGGCGAAGTACCCCGCCATAAACTACGGGGGAGGCAACCGGACCTTCGGGGACCGGAACCGCCGGGTGGGCCGCATAAACTGCGTTGCCGGGGAAGCCGACTACCTGTTTGCATTCATAGAAGTCTGTACGGAAAAATTTTCCCTCTGGGATCTGGGCGATGAAGACCGCCTTGTCCTTCTGGCGACCGCCTACAATGCGGGGATGAGCCGCAGCAGGGAGGAACTGGAGCGGGTGTCCACGGTGAACTCCTATCCCAGCGGCTTGAATTCCAGTAAGTCCAAGTGGAACTACGCGGCCATCGCCTTGGAGTTCTACCAGGGCAGGGGAGAGCCAGGCGGACGCTGAGGGCGCCCGGGACTGCTCCTGCTCCATTCACACTACATTCACAGTCCATTCACATCAGGGGCCTTTTAGCACAGCCTGACGAGGGGCATCTCCGGCGGATTCCCGAAGCGGGGGAACGAGGGCTTCTGGTAGGAAAGGCCGCGGCTTACGATGAAGCGTACGGAATTTCCCCCCTGCGGAACTTCGTACATGCCGCCCGCGTACTTGGGGAAGAATCCCTGCCCCACCGCATACAGGCCGTTTCCCAGCCCTGGAACTATCCACTGCCCGCCGTGCGCGTGCCCGGAAAAGATGAAGTCAAATCCACATGCCGCATAGTCCGCTATGTATTCAGGCCGGTGCGCCAGCAGGATGCTCCGGCATGCCCTGCCCGTGCCGGCGTCCACGGCGGATTCCGACTTGAGCGCGGCCGCCTTCTGTGCCAGCAGGGCGAGCCGCCTGCGGTAGGCATCCTTGTCGTCCTTGTCCTTTTTCTTGCGCTGCCTGAGGCTCAGGTCCCGCATGGGGTCGGCCAGGCCCGCAATGACGAGGGGACGGCCCTGTACGGTGGTCAGGACGGCTTCGTCCGTGAGGACCCTGGCCCCGTAGGAGGCGATTGCGTCAAGGAATGGCTTTTCATCTATAAACAGCTCGTGGTTGCCCAGGACGTAGTAGATGGGGCAGAGTCCGTCTATGCCTTCCATGCAGCTTTTGACGTTTGAGAATGCCTTTTCCGGCCCCATGTCCTTGTCGAAGATGTCCCCAGTCATGAAGATGAGGTCCGGGCGCGCTTCCCGCACCTGGCGGACAAGGATGCCGTCTTTCCCACCGAAGTCGTTGCTGTGCAGGTCGGAAATCTGTATGATCCGGACTTCCCGGACTTCCTCCCGGGCTTCCGCTCCCGCCCCGTCGCCTTCGCTGGAGGGGATGGTGTATTCCGGGACGCTGATTTCCTTGCATGAAAAAAGGGATGCGGGAAGTATTCCGGCGATGAAGTCCCGCAGGTAGTCGTTTACTGTCATTGGGCTAAGGATATAGGAGGACGGATGGGATGTCAAGGAATCTCCTGCCGGAGTCCGCGGGGAGGGGGCGGAATCATGGGGTGGAATCACGGGGCGGCGGTTGTTCTATGGTTACAAAGGTTTTGTTGCTTTTTCAAATGTGCTGTGTTAAAGTATACGTAACTTTATTAGAATGAGGTAAATGGCTATGGCGTATAAGGTGAATTCTGATACCTGCATCAACTGTGGAGCATGCGAGGGCGAGTGCCCGAACGGAGCAATCAGCGAGGTCAACGACAAGAGGGCTGTTGCGGCTGAAAAGTGCATCAGCTGCGGTGCGTGCGCATCCGTCTGTCCCGTCGAGGCAATCTCCGAGGAGTAGCTTCCAACCGCAATCCCCAAGTTTGTACTTGGGGATTGTTTTTTTGCGTTTGCATCTGTTCCGCCCAGAAGGAGACCCCTTGCTGGGCATCCTTTTTGTCCTTCTTTCCTTTCTTCTTTCCGATATACGAGTATAAGAGGTGTAGTATGAATATGACGATGAAGAAGCTTGCTTTCGTTTTTGCCATCCTGCTATGCCTGGAGGGGTGGGGCCTCTGTGCTTCGGACACCGCTGCGTCTGTAGGTGCCGGCAGGGAGTCCTACCCGCATATAGAAAGCCTCCTGTCGCGCAAATCCAACTTCATGCTCCAGCAGTACCTTGACGAGGTCCAGGCGGCGGGCAAGGCGCTCAAGACCGGAAGGAAGCCGTTCATAAACTTCTATACCTATACGGCTGACAAAAAGGACACCTTGATGACCCTCTATGCCCGCTGTTCGGTTCCCTATGAGAGCATCGCGAGCCTGAACCACCTTGCCAACAAGGAGGTCGCCCTGGAAGGGGTTGAGCTTATCCTTCCCACCGTGCCGGGCCTGTATATACCGGCACAGCCGACCAGCGAGATAGAAATCCTGCTTGCCAGCTGCTATTCGGTCAGGATAAACAGCGGGAACTACCCCACCTACACGATAGGGGGCGAGGACTTTTATTTCCTTCCCGGCGAACGTTTTACCCCTGAAGTCAGGGCCTTCTTCCTGAACCCCGGAATGTCCCTGCCGCTGGACAGCTACCGGCTCACCTCGCCCTTCGGGATGCGGGTCAGCCCCATCAGCGGCCTGTGGAGGTTCCACAAGGGAATAGACATGGCCGCGCCCGTGGGGACCGTCGTCATGGCATGCAAGGCGGGAACGGTCAAACGGATTGGTCTGGACGACTATACCTACGGAAACTATGTCATCCTGCAGCACGACCAGGGCATGACCAGCCTCTATGCCCACCTGAGCTCCATATATGACCTGAAGGAGGGAGTCGCGGTGCTGCGGAGGCAGCCGATCGGCAAGGTGGGCCAAACGGGACTTGCCACCGGGCCGCACCTGCACTTCGAGATAAAGGTCAACGGCGAGGCCCAGGACCCGGAGAAGTACCTGAAGGGCTAGTCGCTTGCGCGGCTTCCACCCGCGTAAACTGTGCCAACTTGCCGCAGAAACTCTGCCAATAAGCCACAGAGGCTCTGCCAGCTTGCCACAGACTCTTTGCCAATAAGCCACAGACACTCTGCCATATGCCGCAGGAACTCTGCCAATAAGCCACAGAGGCTCTGTCAACAAGCCACAGAGGCTCTGCCAACTTGCCACAGAGGCTCTGCCAATAAGCCACAGAGGCTCTGCCAGCTTGACAGGGCAGGGATGGCAGAGTAAAATTCTCTGTCATTCAGATGAGGGCTGTCCGTGATGTACGTTAGGTACGCGGCCAGGCAGCATTGTCCATACTTCTTCGTTTTTTAACGGCACGGGCCGCGAAGGGGGATGCTATGCCCAGAGAGGAAAGTCCAGTGGGCAGCAGGGGAAAATATGGAACCTCGAGCAAAAGCAAATATTCTAATTGTAATTATCGAAAAGAAACTAAAATTTCAAATAATCGAGATATTGAAAATGTTGACAATATCAAGTTTTAAACTTATAATAAAATCATGAAGTTCAAAGTTGAGAAATTGCCACAAGCAGAAGCCGAGATAAAAGATTTGGAAGAATCTCAGCAGAAACTGTTAAGTGACGAATACACAAAGATTGAAACTCAAGGAATTGAATTTGTTCGTGTAAAACCGATTCAAAAAGAAATCTTTGAGATAAAAACCAATGAACTTCGTTCTCTTTTTAAATATAAGGCTGGAGAGATTATTGTGGTTGGAGTTGTTTTTGTGAAAAAAACACAGAAGATTCCAAAAGATAAGATAAAACTTGCAAAACAAAGGTTGAAGGAGGTATGACATGGATTACGTTTTTGTAAAAGATTCGGAAGGTTACGCTTTCAAGAAATTACAATCAGAAGTTTCTCCTGATGAAAAAATTATCTCAGAAAAAGAGTACATGAAAATTTCTGGACTTGCTTCTTATGAAAAGAAATTTGGTCACGGTGGTGCAAGAAAAAATGCTGGAAGGAAACAGAAATTTGGTTCACCGTTAAAATTTCAAATTCGTGTAACAAAAGAGGAAAAGGATTTTCTTATATATGCAAGAGAACATAATGTAAATTATGCTGCACTGATGCAGATGTAAAATCACATGGCAAAGGTTCGTAGCCGACAGCGGGTCAGGTCCGCTGCGGTACAAGCAGTTGTTAGGCTGATGGCTCAATGAGCACTTGCTGTTACAAGAAGAAATCCTACAACTAAATAATAAATATGGAAGAGTATCTTTTATGGATATGGAAGAAAACACAATTTTAGACACGAAACAGGAAAAACTTCCTGCGGTTATGGCTCAGGAACTTGAAGAAACGGCAGACTCGCTTGAAAATCTTTGTGAAAATGAAGAAAAAGCGGCCGATGCCGTTGTTCAATCTCTTGAAATCAAGGAAGAAGATTATCCAAAAATCAAGAGCACTGTGCATGAGTTCGTAACGGATTATGCACACAAAGCAGAAGGTGTTACGGACAAACAGTTTCTGGTTAAAAAATTTAGCGGATATCCTGCAATTTGGAAAGACAATGCCGAAATGGAACAGACAGCGACAGAAATTGTTGAGGTTGTCTATTCGTATGAGCAGAATAAAAAGGAACTTGATGAGCATATTGCTAAAGGAAAAAGGCGGGAAAGCTGGCTTGTCAAAAAAATTGAACAGGGTGCAGACGCTAGCGGAGCCGTACAGGCTGGTCTTTACGCACAAAGAATCGACACAGCCATAGAAAATGCAAATTCTGCAATGAGCCGTACCATTCACAATATGGATGGAAGTATAAATCAAAATCCGAATCTTGATGGCTTGATTGCAGAGCAGCATCACGCAAGTACATTCAACATTGATGCAGCTGTAAAAGAAAAGAATTTCCATGCAGAGCCGTTGGAGTCAAACGGAAAGAATTCTGTTGATGTCGTTATCCGTGATGAGCGGGGGAACATTGTCCGAAAGTACCAGTCAAAATATGGAAAAGATGCAGAAACCACGCAAGAATACTTTGAAAAAGGCGACTACCGAGGGCAGCGAAAACTTGTACCCGAAGGGCAGGGAGACAAAATCAACAATGCGAACGAAAAAATAGAGTTCACTGATTATAAGTCAAAGCATCCCGAAACGGTAGAATCAAAACCGATTTCAAAAGAAGAAGCAAAAGCAAAACAGGAACAGGCTCAAAAAGAAGGAGAAGTCGACGAGTACACCTGGAATGATGCGAACAAGGGTGCGATTGCAAATCATATCGGTGGAAAAGCTGCCATGTCAGCTGCCTTTGCTGTGGGGTTACAAGGTGCAAGAATCGTAGGACGCCGCATCTGGAACTGGATGACAGGAAAGGAAAATCAAAGTGTCGAGGAAGATGTAAAAGAATTTGCTGAAAGTGCAGTAAAAAGCGGAGCGAGTGCAGGCCTTACCGTTGCAACATCAGGTGCTCTGACGGTTGCTGCCCGTAGCGGATGGCTTGGAAAACTTCTTATGAAGACTCCGGCCGGTCATATTGCCGCGGCAGCCTGTGTAGGCATTGAGAATATAAAAGTCCTTTATAAATTTGCGACAGGTGAACTTACCGGAGAAGAAGCTCTTGACCAGTCAGGACGAGCGACTTGCAGCGTCGTTGGGGGTATGGCACTTGGTGCAAAAGGTGCCTCTGTTGGAGCTGCAATCGGAACGGCTCTTGGACCGGTGGGAACTGCAATTGGTGGTATTGCTGGCGGTCTTGTCGGCGGTATTGCTGGAAGCACTGTTGGCGAAGCCGTATTCAATGCAGGAAAGAAGATTGTAGGCACTGTTGCAAAGGGCGTCAGAAAGGTTGCTTCTGGTATTAAAAATGTCGCTTCAAGAGCTTGGAATGGTGTCAAATCTTTTGTAAGCGGAATATTCGGCTGGTAATTTCAATGGAGGAAAGATATGAAAGCAATAAAGTTTAATCTGAGTTATGGAAACGAGCATGTTAAAAGTCTCGATGAATTAAAAGAAAACTGCAATGTGGATATGCTGCTTGAAACCTTGCAGAATGGGCTTCTTGTTCGATGGCTTACAGCACAGAGCAAGACGGATTTGGCAGAAAGAATTAGTGCAATCGATACAAGTGACTTTCGCAAGGCACTTCCCGAAATGCTTAAAATTCTTTTTGATAGAGATGCATCTATTATTGAACAATCTGCCTCTGAAATCTTTGCTATCCGCGAAAAAGAAGCGAAAAGGCTTGAAAACCTTTCAAATCTTGCAGAAAAAGAGAATGAAATTATCGCTCAATATCACAAAGGTTATGACGGTTTGCTGGAAAACCTTAAGGCCAGTAAAAATGATTTTATCCCGCATTAAAAGCTGAAATGGAAATGCTCTATTCCCAGTACAGGCAGCTGCTTCTCCTTGATAAAACAAGATTCTACAACATTTTCAAAGAAGAATATCCGCTCGTGCTGCTTGCTTTTATGGCAAATCGGTCGTTGCGAAACTGTTTCTTTTGTTCAGTAGATGAAGTTAATCAGGTGTATGACGACGTGCTACCAAAAAATAAAGATAAGCAATCTGTAATTGATGCGAATTGGGAAACTATAAGCGATGATGTGTATAGAGGAAACACTCCAGACTTCAGTGTTGTTCAAATAAAATCAGAAGAGCAGCTAAAGAAGTTTAAGATAGAATATGAAGGAAGAAAACTTTATCCATTTAATTATAATACTCGATATCCACAAAGAAAAATTGATGTTTCATCATTTAAAGTATATGATTTCTATTGTCCAAAAGAAATAGAGATACAAATAGAGGAAGAACAAAATTCGTCAAAAAGACTTCCTCCCCACATTAAAATCTTCAGCGGAAAAACAGACCAATACTGGAAAGATATAGAGCCTAAAGGCAAATCCTTTATGATAATCTCCATGGAAGAAGGAAACAAAGTCAGAAACAGCGGTGTCAATGGCGAGGAATATTCTGCAGACGACATCAACGGCAAGTTCCAGTTTACCGACGGAATCGACTATATGTCTAACAGCGACACAGACAAGCTTATCTACATGGAGATATAATATGAAGTCCTCATTGCAAAATCAGCTTAATGCTTATGTGAATGCACTCCGCCCGATTATCTATATCAATCATTTCGACCATCATATTGCTGATGAACTAATAGAAAGTGTCGCGAATGGAGCAAAGTGCTTTACATATACAAATTCAGGCATTTTTTCTGGGAAAGAGCGTCTTTCGGTTCAAGATTCCTCTCTTGCAGGATTTCTTGAAGATAAACTTATTTTTCTTGATGAAGCTGATGCAGAAAATCCAAAACATATTTTTATCATAATAAAAGATGCTCATCAGTTTCTTGATGAAAAAAGCCCGCTCTACAGTCCAAAATGCATCTCACTTTTAAAAGAGCTCTCTCAAAAAACAATGTTTGAGGATGGTGTCTATGCAACTGTGTTTTTGATTTCGCCTGTTCTTGTGCTTCCTCATGAAATTGAAAAGATGATAACGGTGCTGGATGTTCCGTTTCCTGACGAAAAAGAAGTCAGTGAAATTGTTTCTGACTATGAAAAATCATTCAATATTGCAATCGAAGAAGATGTTCGTAATGAGCTTGTAATTTCATTCAAAGGTTTGACAGAATTTGAGATAAGGCAGATTTTAAACTATGCTTATCAGCAGTCGGGAACTTTTGATAAAAACGGAATAAAACTTGTCCTGAAAGAGAAAGAGCAGATTATCAAGAAAAGTGGAATCATCGAGATTTTCACGACTAATGCAGACATAAATGATATCGGTGGTCTTGAAAATCTAAAATCATATCTTTCAAACAAGGCTCAAATCTTTAAGAGGCTTGGAGAAGCAAAGAAATTCGGAATTGATATGCCCAAAGGCATTCTGATTGTAGGAATGCCGGGTTGCGGAAAAAGTCTTTGTGCAAAAGCAACCGCAAGTGTTTTTAATGTTCCGCTTCTTCGTCTTGACATCGGAAAACTCATGGGGAAATATGTAGGCGAAAGCGAGCACAACCTTGGTTTGGCGATAAAGACTGCAGAAGCAGTTAGCCCATGTGTTCTATGGATTGACGAGCTTGAAAAAGCTTTCGCAGGAGTTGGCGGAAATGGTGGCGGCAGCGACATTACCACTCGCCTTTTTGGACAGTTTTTGACATGGCTTCAGGAAAAAGAAAGTTCTGTTTATGTTGTAGCAACAGCTAACAATATTTCAAGTGTTCCACCAGAATTTTTTAGAAAGGGAAGGTTTGACGAGCTTTTCTTAGTAGAACTCCCCGAAGCCGAGGAGCGTCGCCGTATTTTTCAAATTCACCTTGCAAAGCGGGGAAAGTTAACTCAGGCTGTTGATGTCTTAAAACTCTTAAAAGATACCGAAGGTTATAGCGGTGCTGATATTGAAAGCGTGGTAAAAGAAGCTGTTGAAGCTGCCTTCTGCGAAACAAGTAGAGGTGATAAAGTTGTTACAACAGAAAAGCTACTTGAGGTTATTAAGCATACAAAGAGTATTTCTGATACGATGAAAGAAAAAATTGAAAAGTTGCGTGAAGAATACAAAAAATACAACTTCAAGAATGCTAACGGCAAGGTAGAACAACATGAAAAGCCAAAAGCAAAAATTGAGTATAACTCTCAGAATTCAAAAGAATTTGTTCTGCGGGACAATATTTTTGAATCAAACAAGGTTTCTTCAACAAGATTTCAATCTTCCATTGCAAAGATGATGGGGTTAATAAATTTACAGATTCACAATGAAAGTGCTGATGTTTCCGGTAAATTATGATAAACACATATAAGGGGCCGGTTTGACAATAGAATTTCGCAAAAAAATAATCCCAGGCCGTCTTTTTCAAGACGGCCTGTTTGTGAGAAGAAATGAAGCCCTGGTTCAGAAAAAACGAAGCTCGCTGATTCGTATTTTAATAAGGTCCCTCTATCGAATAATTTAGGATATTGTGCCATGATGGACTTATCTATACTTAGCACGATAAGCCTAGGGCCTTAATGATTTTCAAAGGTTCGTAGCCGACAGCGGGTCAAGCCCGTTTCTGTAAAAGCAGTTGTTAGGCGGATGGGCCTCTGGCGTGCTTATACTTGAATACAATTGATTTATACAGGAATTCACTGTAGAAAAACGGGGGAAGCCCGGTATGGAAGAGAACGGCGTCCTCCCGTGCTTCAAGGGGGCGCCGTCCACTACTGCTGGAGGCCGTACTGGGAATTCCCGGACGTGAGCACGGAATCTGCGGGGCGCATATCCTGCGGGAGCTTGTCGGAGTGGTTGAGAACCATCCGGAGCAGGAATGGGCAAAAATATTCTGCGATATGCATCATGAGCTTCGACGTCTGAAAAAACTATGTTGAATGTGGGCGTTCAAAGCTGGGTAGCTGCTATCTTGATTATTACAGCCTCATATATGACGAAATACTTGAGGTTGCAAGGAAAGAGAATCCGCCTCCGGTTTCCACGGCAGCGAAACGCGGCAAAGAGGAAAGGGGAAAGGTCCTCTCGTTGATCGAACGGCTTTCAAGCCTGAAAGATTCAATGCTTCTTTTTGCAAGGAACTTTGATGTTTCGTTTACGAACAATTCTGCGGAACAGACTGTCCGCAACCTGAAATCAAAGGTAAAGGTCGCAGGCAATTTCCGTTCCGACGACGGAACCGAGTGGTATCTAAAAATCCGCTCTTACATTGACTCGGCAAGGAAACACGGAATAAATGCATTTGAGGCCGTCAAATTGGCTTTTTCAGGAACCCCTGTTCTTTGCTTTGGGTTTTAGGTGCTGAATAGTTACACAGAGGAGCAAAACAAATGCCAAACACAATAGATTTTTCACCTGTACTACCAGAATCAAATATTTTGGAATACAAACGGCAGATTCCAAATGAGCATATAAAATTCTTGAAAACCGCTGTTGCATTTGCAAATGGAAACGGCGGAAAGATTATATTTGGAATTGATGATGAGACTCTTGAGGTTGTGGGGGTGAATGATGAAAATCCTTTTAAAACTGTAGATTTAATTTCCAATATGATTTATGATAGCTGCACCCCTCCGATTATGAGCGAAATTTCTTTGCAGACAATGAATGAAAAGACTGTGATTGTCGCTCAGATTTATCCAGGTGAGCATACGCTGTATTATATCAAGTCACTGGGACTTGATAAAGGTTGTTTTGTCCGTGTCTCTGCAACAACAAGGCTTGCAGATGACGAAACGGTGAGATCGCTGATGTTTGAAGGTTCAAAAACAGGTTTTGACAGTGCTATTCAAAAAGGAAAAAATGTTACAGATGATGAAGCAAAAACTTTGTGCAGTTCTCTAAAAGAAACAGCTCTCAAAAACTGTATGACAGAAGAGCAAAAAAGAAATGTAAAGGATTTGTCCATAAGCAATCTTGTTTCATGGCAGATTTTATGCGAGAAAGACGGAAAGCTTTGTAGGACGAATGCTTATGACTTACTGGGCACAAATTCTTTGTGGTGCGCAAAAATACAGTGTGCAGTTTTTAAGGGGACTGATAGGTCTGTTTTTATTGACAGGCGTGAGTTTTCTGGGGCAATTCAGCAGCAGGTAGATGATGCCTATAATTTTGTTTTGAGAAATATTCATCTCGGAGCAAATATAGATGGTCTTTACAGGCAAGATGTCTATGAGATTCCGACCGCTGTGATACGAGAGCTGATTATCAACGCTGTTGTTCACCGCAATTATCTTGAAAACTCTCATATTCAGGTGGCCATCTTTGACGACAGGCTTGAAATTACTTCTCCGGGGGCCCTTCCGAAAGGTGTTACATTTGAGCGCATCAAGCAGGGATTTTCCAAAGCCCGTAATGAATCCATTGCAAATGCGTTTCATTACATGCACCTTATTGAACAGTGGGGAACTGGTATTCCTCGCATTGTAAATCTGCTGAAAGAAGCAGGGTTAGGGGAGCCGGAATTTATTGACATGGAAATTGCTGTCAGAATAAATATTTATCGCAAAAACGACGATAAACCGGTGATAAAACAGAAAATCGACGATAAACCGACGATAAAACAGGAAACCGACGATAAACCGACGATAAAAAAAAGATGCAAAAACGCTTATCCTTGAATATTTCTTGAAACACGAAGAATGCAGTCTAAAAGAATTGAGCGAGATGCTCGGTCTAAAGGCGACGCAAACAAAATTTTACCTCCATGAACTTATGGAATTTGGTAAAATCATTGCAAAGGGTGCAAACCGCAATAGGACATACATTCTTAACACGACGGAATAGGATAAGGAGCAACGACATGTCAAACATTGCAGGAATCATAAAGACATTGCAGAACATCATGCGCAAGGATGCGGGGTTTCCGGCGATGCGCAGCGGATTGAGCAGCTCGGCTGGATGATTACGCTCAAGATTCTGGACGACAAGGATGCGGAGCTTGAACTTCTGGACGATGATTACGTTTCGGTAATTCCGCCGGATTTGCAGTGGCGTGCATGGGCTGCTGACAGCGAGGGAATCACGGGTGATGCGATGAAGGAGTTCGTGGACGGCACGCTTTTTCCCAGCCTGCAGAACCTTGACGTGAGTTCCGGCGCGTCCGAAGCGGACGGTGTGAACAGGCGGGCGGTGCTGGTTCGCGACATCTTTGCGGGCACGAACAACTACATGAAGAACGGCACGATTATCCGGCAGGTCGTGAACAAGCTGAACGAGATTGATTTCAATGCGAGCGAGGACCGCCACACGTTCGGCGACATTTACGAAAGCCTCCTGCGCGACTTGCAGAGTGCGGGCAACTATGGGGAGTTCTACACGCCGCGGGCCATTACCGAGATTATGACCGAGATTGTAAATCCCCGGCTCGGCGAGAAGGTGCTTGATCCCGCCTGCGGAACGGGAGGCTTTTTGACGAGTGCGATTGAGAACATAAAGCGGCAGGACGTTCATTCCGCGAAAGATGCGCGCAGGCTTGAAAAGACTATCCGCGGGCAGGAGCTGAAGCCGCTTCCCTTCATGCTGTGCGTTACGAACCTGATTCTGCATGATATTGAAGTTCCGAATGTCGTGAACGGCGACAGCCTGAACCGCGAGTACACGAGCATTGGCGCAAAGGACCGGGTGGATGTGATTCTTGCGAACCCACCCTTCGGCGCAAGCGTGTCTGACGGCGTGGAAACGAACTATCCGGCAAGTTTCCGCACGACTGAAAGCGCGGACCTGTTCCTTCTTTTGATGATGAGGTATTTGAAGGACGGAGGACGCGCGGCGATTGTCCTGCCGGACGGTTCCCTTACCGGTGACGGGGTAAAGCAGCGGATCCGCGAGGAGTTCCTGAAGGAATGCAATGTCCATACAATCGTACGCCTGCCGAACTCGGTGTTCCAGCCGTATGCTTCGGTTGCGACGAACCCCCTGTTCTTTACCAAGGGAGATCCTACTAAAGAAATCTGGTACTGGGAGCACAAACTGCCGGAAGGGCAGAAGTCATATTCCAAGACAAAGCCGATTCAAAAGAGCGAGTTTGCTTCCCTCCTTGCGTGGTGGAACAAGCGCCACGAAAACGAGCAGGCCTGGCGTGTTCCCATAGAACGGATTGCAGAAGGCGGCTGGAATCTGGACATAAAGAATCCGTTCGTGCAGGAAGCGGAAGCTTCGCATACGACGGCGGAACTGCTCTCTCTTTTGCACGGGTCTTTCAAAAGAAGCGATTCGCTGGTACAGGAGCTTGGGAAAGAATTGAGTACAAGCGCATAATCCTCCGACTCTTCTGTTCCCCTCACACCCCGAACACGGACCGCATTGCCTCGTCGCTCATGATGCGCGGGCTGGGGCGGTCAGCATTCTCTATCATCGAATCCAGACGGTCCTTGATGGCGTTGCCGATGAGTTTTTCCATGTCCACACCCCGGAGCGTGAAGAGCAGGAGCGGGTCCTTGTCGAACCGTGCCCCCACCCCGTACAGGACGGCGGCCGTGTGCTTGCACATGTCGGCCCAGTCCGGGCAGGAACAGTTGAAGTGGATTTTCGCCATCGAGGGGAAAAGCCCCGTCTCCTTCTCGGTGAAGAGGGCCTTGAGGTCCTCGGGGAAATTCCCCTTCACGAGGTCGTCTATGTTCTGAATCTTTGACGCGCAGCGTTTGACAATCCGCTCGTATTGCTCCTCGCCCAGCTTGTCTATCGTTACCTCCACGCTGTATGGCTTTTTCCCCGAGCCCTGCACCAGCGCGGTCACTTTTCCCGCCCCGATTTTCAAATCAATCACGCTGTTCGCCCGCACGTACTTGCGCCCGCGCTCAAGGCGGCTCGCGTAGTCGGCGTATTTCTCCAGGTTGTCGCACCAGGCCTTGCCCCACCAGCTCTTCGCGATGGTCCGCCCCTCAAGCTCCACGGGCGAAAGCTCCACGCCCTTCTTGCGCTGGGCTTCTATGTATTTCTTTGCCTTCGCCTTCAAATCCGCGACCGAGGTGTATGTATAGCCGCCGTAATCGTACCAGCCCATCCTATGCCTCCAGTGTGAACAGCTTCATCAGCTCGTCGTCCGACATCTCGGTAATCCAGTTCTCACCGGAGTCCGTCCCGATGACGTTCTTCGTAAGTTCGGTCTTGCTTCGTATGAGCTCGTCGATTTTCTCCTCGACTGTCCCCGTGCAGACGAACTTGTGCACCATCACGTTCTTCTTCTGCCCAATCCTGAACGCGCGGTCCGTCGCCTGGTTCTCCACGGCGGGGTTCCACCAGCGGTCAAAGTGCACCACGTGGTTGGCGTTCGTCAGGTTCAAACCCGTCCCTCCCGCCTTCACGGAGATGACCATGTAGGGTATGTACGTGTCCCCCTGGAACTCCTCCACCATCTGGTTCCGCTTGGCAACGCTCGTCCCTCCGTGCAGGACGAAGCCCCGTATGCCGAATACCCCGCTCAGGAATTCGTCCAACGGCCCGCATATCTCCTTGAACTGGGTGAACACGAGGACGCGCTCGCGCTTCTCGTAAATCGTCTCGCACAGCTCCCGCAGGTACTCGAACTTGCCGCTGTCGCCCTCGGCGAATGCCTCCTGCCCGTTGAACTGGTCGGGGTGGTTGCATATCTGCTTGAGCTTCATCAGCGATGCGAGCACCAGTCCGCGCCGCTTCATCGGGTTGTCCTCGAGCTTCGACTCCTCAAGAATCCGCGCGATGTCATCCGTGTACTTCTTGTACAGCACGCGCTGCTTCTTGGACAGCGCGATATGGTCGGTCATCTCCATCTTGTCCGGCAGGTCGCTGATAATCGATTTGTCCGTCTTGAGGCGGCGGAGCATGAAGGGGAGTATCATCGCCTTGAGCTTGGCGTAGCCCGCCGGGTTGTTTTCCAGCGACTTGCAGAACTTCTTGAACTCCGTGGCGGTACCGAGTAGCCCCTTGTCCAGGAAGTCGAAGAGCGACCAGAGGTTCGTCAGGTCGTTCTCTATCGGCGTTCCCGTGAGGGCAATCCTGCTCCGTGCCCTGAGCGACTTGATTGCCTTTGTCTGCTTGGACGACGGGTTCTTTATGGCCTGCGCCTCGTCGAGGATGAGCGTGTCCCATTCCTGCTCCGCCAGCTCTGGAAGCCGGGAGACCATGCTGTATGTCGTGATATACAGGAACGCGCCGTTTCCGATTTCCAGCTTCTGCCCGTTTTTCGCAGAGCTGTGCAGGATTTCTACCGGAAGCTCCGGGGCAAACTTCCGGCATTCGTTCTGCCAGTTGCCAAGGAGGGACGCGGGGACGACGAGCAGTGCTTTGGCGGCGGCTTCGGGAGTACCGGCATTCAAGGATGTGCGCAGGGTCTCCAGGTGGGCGAGCAGCTGCACGGTCTTTCCCAGTCCCATGTCGTCCGCGAGGCACGCGCCGAGACGGCAGCCTGACATCCGCGAGAGCCAGGCCCAGCCGTTCTCCTGATAGGGGCGGAGGGTAGCGCGGAACGAGGCGGGTAGCCGCATCTCCTTCTGGGACGGGGCTGAGCGCAGCTCGTGCAGGAGGCTGGAAAGCCATTCGCCGTTCACGATTTCGTCCGCGCTGGTCGGGTCGTTATCCGTGCCGGAAACGGCATCAGTCAGTCCCATCCGCAGGGCTTCGAGCATCGTGATGTCGCCGTGGTATTGTTCCATCCGGGCAAGCAGGGCCTTGAGCCGCTCGTGGTCAACCTCGATCCATTTTCCCTTTATGAGCGCAAGCCCTTCGCTCTCCGACAGCAGCTTCTTTATGTCCGCCTTGGACAGCCGCTCGCCGTCCGCCTCCAGGTAGCCGTCCATGGAAAGAATCGTTTCCAGCCCCAGAATCGATTTCTTCTTTTCGAGCTTGACGCTGACCCTCGCTTTCTGCCGTCCCTTCTTCCACCAGTCGGGGATACGGCAGACTATGCCCGTCTCCTCGATTGCGGGAATCGACTTCAGTATCCCGTACGTCTCCTGCGCGGTCAGGCGGAGGGGGTGGAACATCTCGCCGTTCTGGATGAACTCGTTGATGAGGGGCGACACGTCCCCTGCCCGGTTCAGGCAGGACAAGAGGGCGAGGATTTTGTCCCGGTCATCCTTGTATTCGGTGAGGGCGTATTTGAGCGGCGCATGGCGGATGCCGCCGGACTTGTCCTTCGTCGAGTACGTCGCGAGGAAGGAGAATGGAAAGTCCCCGTCCTGCTTGTTCTCCACCAGATGGAAGAAAATTCGCTCCGCGACTTTCAGGCTCGCATCCTTCTCGGCGAGGTACATCTGTACGCTGCCGGTGTATGCGGCGATGTCGGCGGAGAAGACGGATGCCAGCCTGTCCCAGAGCGAGCGGAGCCAGTCCGCCGTCACGTACTCGCTCCCCGACGAGAAGGGGACGGTACTCAATATGGAAGAAAGGTCGTCCTCCGAAAGAAGGGGCCGCGTGTCACCGCGCATCAGTTCCAGCCCCTCGGTCCGGGAAAGCTCGCGGACGAATTTATCCGCGATGCGGTACAGGAAGAGCCCCGTGTCGTCCAGCCCTGCCGGCTTGGGTGCGAACGCACTGTCATAGAAGGCCCGCACCGGCTCGTCCCGGAATGCCCCCTTGTAGGACGGCGTGTCCACCGCAAAGAGGGTCGGCGTGAAACGGAATCGGATGGCGGGCTGGGCGGTTTTCTTTGCTGGCATGGGGAAATTATAGCAGGATACGCCCTAGCTGGCTAGAGTCGGAAGAGTTAGGCGGTGGAAAATCTTCCATATAAACAGCGATATATAGCGCAAAAGGCGTGATTGCCTGCTTTGGTGGATTTTCGGCATGTATGTAACGGCTGATTGGCACGTCTTTGAAAGCTTTCCGGCATGTATGTCCGGGACAGTCTCAGTTCCTGCCTGTAGCGGCTTCTTTCCCCTTGACAGGGCGGGGAGAGTGTTTTAGAATTCTATAGCATTTAGATGCGGGCTGTCCGTGATGTACGTTAGGTACGCGGTTAAGAAGCATCGTCCATCCTCCTTTTCTTTTTTAACGGCGTGGGCCGCGAAGGGGGGAGCCATGCCCAGAAAGGTGGAGAAAAGGGGGTTCGGCATGAACGTGGTTCTGTCTCAGTACGATGGCGATTATTTTTCCGTTCAGTTTACGGACGGCTTTAGTTCCGAAGGAGTTATTGTCAATAGTTGTGGATAGACGATTCAAATTTATTAAGCAGCTTCCAGCAATACCCCGTCAACGAAAGTCCTGTTTTCCCGGACCAGTTTCAGTTTCTCAACCCCGTTAATCTTCCTCCACTTCTTTTCTGC
>JAILON010000140.1 GCA_024690865.1 Treponema sp.
CCATGCTTCCCAAACGTTTACGCGAGAAGCCTGAATCAAATACCAGAGAGCAACAAAGTCAGGATAACGGCTATCATTTAAAATACTTTCCAAATCAAAAGACAGATAGCTAGGGCGTACCATACTGTCACTATCACGAAGCAGTCGAATTTCCAAACCATTTGTAGCAAAGGCCCAAGTACATTCAGCGCTTGCATTTAAGAAGAGCTGAGCCAGAGCAAATGCGCTCTTTTTTCGGCTTGTTACTCCTTCTACCGTAAAACGTCCGTCTGGAGTATCGAGAGCGAATGTATATGGAGCGATGATAATCGGTACATTCTTTGCCACATATTGTTTAATTGGATATGTGCGGTCTTTTATCGTCTTGCCACTGGAAGTTATGAACGGCTCGTAGTTCAGGGATTTCGTGAACAAGTCCTCCACAAATTTCTTTGTCGTGTCAAAAGCCGTCTGTTCCGTCCGTCTCTTTTTGTAGTCGGCATAAATCGCGCGGGCAATGTTAAAGCTGCGGCTTATCTCGTCGCTAAAGCGCAATCCCGGCAAGAGCTTGTAATCTTCCACAGCCTGATGCGTTAACTGTCCCTGAGCCATAAGCGAAAGCATATCGGCAGAGAAAAGCGGGCCTGTCAAATTGAGAGTTGTATATTGATTCTGTGTGTTCTTCATTTTCCAGCCTCCGAGCGAACAATCCAATGACCTGTCTTATCAGAGCCGAAACGAGAAATTATGCCTAACTGCTGCAATTTTGCCATATTCTTGTTCACATGAACTCTAGAAATTCCAAGTTTGTCAGCAAGTTCCTTTTGAGTTATAGACGGATTTTCAATTATAAATTCAACTATTTTATGCTGGGTTACAGTAATTTCTTGAGTAACCATCTCTTCGTTTACAGTAATCCCTTGAGTAACCTTACCATCGTTTACAGTAGGGACAACCGGGGCAAACAAATCTTTCCTTGTCCGCCTGATAGTCGAAGTAAAGCAAAAATCAGTGGCAGAATATTCCACTTCGCCCAAACCGTGTTCGCGGCAAAGGTCAGCAATACGCTTGATTCCCGTTCCCCATTTTTCAACAATGCCCATTCTTAAAAATGTATCTGCAACCAGCTCGTTTCTTATGCTGGAACTGCCTTGCAACATTTCTTCCAGAGTCAAACCGCCGTAAAGTCCGCCGTGGCTGTTGGAAAAGGCTACGGCAGTCTTCATCAGCTTTGAGTCTTTGGAAGGGATTTCCCTCTTAAATTCGAGTTTTTCAGTTTCGCCTTTCTTAATTTCTTCTATCGTCATCTTACAAGTCTCCGTCTGGCAAAAGCACGTACACGCCGATCAAGTCGCAGGGCAGGCACGGCTCAACCTTTACGCTCTTCTGGTCAATGTTCGTCGCCTGCCTGACAGACGTGTGGTCAGCCGCGAGCTGTGCTGCCCGCCCGTTTGCAAGGGATGCAAACACATCGGAATTCTGCTCATAATAGAGTATTGACTTCCGCACCTCCTCACTGATTTTCATTGGGGACAGGTTCCCCGTCGGCTTCCCGTCCAAAAGCTTTTCCACGTCATCATCGGCAAGAACCGTAGGCTTGCTCCGCCCCTGTATGCCAAGCGCGACGGACTCCTCCGCCATAAGGATTTTCTGGGATCCGGTCGTCCGTATCTGATAGCGGATTCTCAGAAGATAAATCGTCGTCAGCTCCTCCACCTTGTCGCTCAGGTAAGTCCCGCAACGGGCGGCGATCGACTGCGAGTCCGGGGCAAGCGCGCCTTCCAGAAGATAGGAGGCGAAAGCCGTCACAATCGGGTTGCTCCTTTGCAGGAAGCTGTAGCCCTGCCGGGGAGGATACTCGAAGCTTATCTTTGCCTCGCCCTTTTTGTTTGTTTTTGCAAGCGGGGCAATTTGTTTTCTCGGTTCCCCCGGCAGAGTCGGGACGGAAAGTATATATGAATTCTCCCCCTGCCCTTCCAGCCCGACATTCAGGCGTCTGGATGCCTCCGTGAAAAAGCGTTCCACATCCCCCGAATCGCCGAGGGCTTTGCGGGTCTTTTCCCATTCGGGCGCGACCGTCTCAGGGTGCATGGCCCGTTGCGCGAATACCGTGCGGTTCGCCTTTTCTTTCTCAAGGAGGCGTTCCCACTTTGTCTCTACGCCCTTCACGATGCGGTTCATATCCTCATTGCCAAAGTCCAGATAGCCCTGCTCCCCGCTGCCTTTCACCCGGTCGCGGAGCAAAGCCGCCTTCACGATTGCCACGCGCACGCTCTCGTCATTTTCCGGGACGGGGACAAGGACCCCAAGCTTTTCTTTTATGGCGCGTGCCTTCCTGAGGATTACGGCGAGGATGAAACCGTCCACGGGGTTGTCCGCCCCGTAAAGCATGGTGCACCAGACCCTGGCGCACTTCTGCCCGAATCGGTCCACCCGGCCTTCCCTCTGTTCATGCCTGGTCGGGTTCCAGGCAAGGTCATAGTGAATGACAGCGTTGAAGCCTTCCTGAAGGTTTATTCCCTCCGAAAGGCAGTCGGTCGCAACAAGGATGGGGCAGTCATTTTTCTGAAGTTCCGCGACGATGTCCTGCCGTTGGTCGGCCGTATATTCCCCGGTCACAAAGCTCACGGCGGAAGATGTGAATTCCTTTTGCAGCTCCTCGGCAACGTAATGCGCCGTCGCGATGTACTTGCAGAACACGACGGGACGGTAGCCCGCACCGTTCTTCTTCTGGTCCCCGTACATCCCGGCAATATGCTTTATAAGGCACGCAAGCTTCGGGTCGTCCTGTTTTCCGCTCAGGCCGGACGCCTCTTCTATAAGCCTGTCCAGCTCGGAGGAATTCTCAAGCACGGGGTTCACCATCTGCCCGTCCTCGCCCAGTTCCTCGCCTATCCCGTCATACGCGTCATTGATGCTCTGCTCAAGCATGTCCGCGTCCTGGCCGTCGCCTTCCGTGTTCCCGAGCCTCGTGGCCAATGCGATCCGGGCGGCGGCGGGACTTGAGGAAACGCACCGCAGAAGGGCAAGCGTGGCATACCACATCATACGCCCCTTGTAGCCTTTTTCTTTTTCCGAAGTCTCTGCCAGTTTTACGCAGTACTTGCGGACGTCGTCAAAAAAGTCTCCCCATTTTCCCGAAAGCACATACGTGACTTCCGTGACAAGGCGGTCGGGGAACGAAGCCTTGCCGGGATACCCCAGAACATCTTTCCTGCGCCGCTGGACAAGGTGAGCCGCCAAATCCCTGCGCACGTCATCCTTCGCCTCTTCAAGGCTGCTCAGCGAGGCGAATTTCGGGTCAAGCAGGCTTATCAAATTTCCGAACGCATCCTCGTCGCCGGAATGCGGCGTCGCCGTCAGGAGCAGCATGTTCCGCGTCTTTTCTTGCGCAAGGTTTTTCAGTAAGTTGAACCGCAGCTGCTTCCCGCCGCCCACGCAGCAGGTATGGGCTTCGTCCACGACAATCGTAGCGTCGCTTCCAGCCTGCGTTATGAACCACTGGGCATGGGCATCCGCCTTGATGTAGTCCAGCGAGATTACCGAGGCGGGATAGTGGTCGAAGAACCTTTCGGCCTGCGGCACTTCTTTTTCAAGCCCCTTTATGCTCCGCGCCGTGACTCCTGCTGCCTCTATGTTGAAATGCTCCTTCAGTTCCGTTACCCACTGCTCCACAAGGTGCGGGGGACAGAGGACGATGAACTTCGTAATCTCGCCGCGCTCCAAAAGCTCCTTTACGATAAGCCCAGCCTCTATCGTCTTCCCGATTCCGACGTCATCCGCAATCAGAAGCCGCACGGGGTCCTGCTTCAGGGCCATCAGCAGAGGAACCAGCTGGTAGGAACGGGGCTCCACCGCGACATGACCCAGGCTGCGGAAAGGCCCGGCGGCGTTCGTGAGCTTAAGCCGCAAGGCATTGCGCAAAAGCAGTGCGGAACTATATGAGCCGGGTTTACTGCCGTCAGGAACCGGGAAGGTCGCGCTTTCCAGCGGCGTGTCCTCTATGGACGGCATGATGACCTGCACGTCGCCGTCCGTACCACCAAGGGGCCGTAACTTCACGCAGCCTTCTATGTCACAGGCCTCCAGAACCCATTCCCGCCCGCGTACCCGCACCAGGCTGCCGGGAGCAAAATCCATCGCCTTCAACTCACAACTCTCCTTCGTCTTTCGGCAATTTGTCCTTGTACTTTTGAACCGCCAGAGCCCATTCGTCCGCCGACCTGCCAAAAACAAGGTGGCTGAACCCGTGTCCCTCAAGATACCCGGCAAGCTCCCCGTCAGGTTCCCCGGCAAGGATTACGAGGCGTTCCCGCTTCCAATAGGCAAGCACGGTATGTTTTCCCTGCATGATGGCCTTGTCATAGGCATCTGGAAGGATGCAGTCGGCATCCCGCAGCAGAACGTCCAAAGACACCGCATCCTCATCTGCTTGGACGGACTGCTCCGTTCCGCTTTCCTTGGGCCGCAGCTCCGCATTCGCAAGGCTTATGAGAACCTTCAGCACAAGCGTGTTCCTGCGGTCAATCTTTTCATGCAGGGGCTGATTGTAGTACGAGAGCAGGCAGCGGTAGCATCCCGCGACACAACGGGAGCCTTCCGCCTTGCCCTCTTCCAAATCAGAAAGCCCTTCCACGGTCAGGGGCTCCCCCTCATTCCATTCATAGTGCATTATCCTCAGAGCAGCCCGTGCCACATGCGGCAAGGCATCTTTGTCATGCACAAGCCGCGTAAGGACACCGGCCCCGCCCTCGCTCGCCTCATAGAACATCAGCGACCTGCAGCTGTCCGCATCAGGAAGCTGTATGACGCTCAGCTCCGACTGCTCTATCTGGAATTCCTCCTCAATCGCCCTTTGCAGCGCGGCCTCGAGCGTCGCCATCGCGTCCGCGTCAAGCTCCGCATCCCCCCATTTTGCTACGGGCGTGAACACAAGGATGTTCCGCGTGTCCTCCACGAACGGAACTATACGTTGGGGCTGGATCCTCTTGGAATCATCATCCGTGTCCCCGGCTTTCTCGCCGGGCTCCCTCTCCCAGTAGCCCGTCAGGGGATTTATGTTGAAGCCAAGGACTGCCTTGTTCTTACGGTTTTTCCAGCCTTTGTTCATAACCCAGATGGTCGCGTTCTGGGCATAGTCCATGGAGCCGACCGGCTCTCCGCCTTCCAAAAGTTCCGCGTTGGAAACGACGAACCTTCCGTTCTCCCTCGCATAGCGGAACACGGTCTTCAGCTCATAGCCCGTGCGCAGCCGCTCCTCCTCATTCGCGGATATGCGGGAGGCCACCTTCGTCTCCACGGTCTCAATCCGATAGAGCGAGTCAATCCTGCAGTCCGTCCTCAGCTCCGTGCCGCACCGCTGGCAAAGTTCGGTAGTGATGTCTCCCTTGTTCACCCCGCTGAAATGGCCGAAGCCACAGGCCGGGCACACGGCCACGCTCCGCGTCGCAAGGATGGAGCCAGCGCTGGCCTGCCCGCCGGATGAGCTGAGCTTTGCCTTGTACACCTGATATGTCCGCCCTTCATGGTAGATGCGGCTCTGCGGGCCGAATTCCCTTATGCCAAGGAAACGCGGGCGGCTCACCATCGTGCCGCTGTCCTCGAAGCCCGGTTTTCTGGAGCTTGCCGAAGGAACCCATGCCATGAGCGGCAGGCGGGGAAAGTCATAGCCCGGCAAAAAGCCCTGGCTCGCAAGATAGCGGTAAGGATAAAAGTCCGAGCCTGCGGACGAGCCCCTTGACGAGCCGAGCAGCACCTTGAACTGGTTGTTCGCGTCCTTCTGGCGTCTTTCGGCCGCTTTCCTGTCTGCATCGGAAGTCACCGGGCTTCTCATGGCAGCGGAAGCCTCGTCCATCTGCTTCTGGATGGAACGGTACAACGTCCGCCAGCTGTCAAAGGCCCTGTCAAAATCCTTCGCCACGTTGCCGATGATTTCCCGCACGTAATCATCCTGCAGCCAGGGCAAATCCTTCTCGCCGTCTTTCACGCTGGCCCGGACGTTCGCAAGGACGGCGCACGCATCCTTTATGGCGGCTTCTTTCACCGCCTCATCGCTGATTGCCGCGGTCAAATCCGGGTTCAGCCTGAGCTTGTCCCCGGAATCTTTGTCCATCGCATATTCCCAGATGCTGTTCCCCAGCTCGTACTGCATCTCCTGCATCCAGATGGAATGGATATGGCTCGTGACAAGCTCCTTGTTCGTGATGTCAAGCGACGGAGCCTTTACCTCGCCGTAAACCATGTCGCTGCGTTTCTCGAAGAACCACTGGTCATGGGGGCTGAGGGAGGAGCAGTAGGTAATCACCAGGGCAGGCTGCCCGCTGCGCCCCGCCCGCCCGCTCCGCTGGGCGTAGTTGCTCGCCGTCGGCGGCACGTTCCGCATGTAGACCGTGCTCAGGGAGGAAATGTCTATGCCCAGCTCCATCGTGGGCGAGCAGTACAACACGGGAAGCCGCTTGCAGTTTACGAGCGGTTTTTCCTTTTTCAGCTCCGCAAGCTCGCGCACGTCCTTTTCCGTATACCTGAAGCGCTTCTCAAGCAGCTTCCTGTCCTGGGACTCCACCTGCGCGGTATGCTCATGCGCCTCATAGTCAAAGATGCGGCTACCTGTCCTGAAAGACTCCTTTACGCTTGTGTACACGCCGGTAAAGAATTCGTTCTTCCGTGTCTTCACGACAGAATCCGCGCCAAGGCACCACACCATATTGTTCGCATGCAGGAGCCAGCCGTGCTCCGTTTTGCGCACTATGTTCGCCCTGCTCGCTATACAGAAGGCCTCCTCCACGAGATCCTGAATGTCGGCAAGATCCCGCGTCCGTATATCGACAGAAAAAGGCGTATCCCTCCAAAGGGGGGAGTTCCTTATGTTCCTCACAATCAGCGACGTGGCCCCGAGCGTCACCGCTCCGTCGCGCCGTCCGTCGGCCCTGGACCGGCCCTGCCGTACCATGTACCTGACGCTGCGAAGATCCTCGTTCTCGTCAAAGCCCCAGCTTCCCATGAGGTCATTGTAACTGGCGGTCTTCATCTTCTCCTGTTCCGCCTTCACAAGATAAATCGAATCTATGCAGAGGTTCTTCTTCAGGATTTCAAAGACAGTCTCATAGAAAAGGGCGCGTTTTTCCGGGGACAAGGCCTTCAAGATTGCATTGCCCGCAAAACGCGGGGCATCGCCGCACAGCTCCTTGAGGTTCCTGTATCCGATGTGCATCATCCCCAGTACCTCAAGCGTGGGGTTGTTGTTTTTCCAGCCTTTGAACAGGTCCTCCATGAGCCTATAGCCAAGGACGAATTTCTCCTCGTTCTTTATAATCTCCAACGCGCTCTGGGTGTCAACGGAGGGATTCACCATATATTCCGTGTTATCCGACTCGAAGCCAAGGGAACGGAACACCTGCCCGGCAAGGTCCTCATAGGCAAGCTCGCCGCCGTTGCTCTCTATGGCATGGAGCAAGGCCCCCCGGAGCGTAATCTGATGCACGAAGTCGTTGAAGTGTCCCGCCTGCAAAGCCGCGTCCTGCCTGTTGTCCGAGAAGCCCAGGAGCTTGCTGCTTCCGGGGGAATTCCTGTACAGCTGCTTCAGCACTGCCAGCGTGAGCATCGTCGTGGCAGACGATCGTCCCTCTCCGCTCAGCCCCGTTAGCCTGTTGCGGTCGCTTCCGGCAAGCTTGTGCTCGGTTCCGCAGCAGGGGCAGAACCTGACCTTGCCGGGCAGGAACCAGAAGGGCATTCCGTCTTCCAAAGCCTTACCTGTCGCGCCGATTGTCATTTCCTGGGGGACATACGCCCTGTGGTCTTTCTTGATAACGTCATTCTCGCGCCTGTAGTCCCACCAGTCCTCGGGCACGTCGCGCTCGCACTCATACTTGAAGCCCGGCTTGACGGGGACAAGGAAGCCAGCCGTATCGGCAGAATCATCATACACGGTCTCGTTTATGTCGCGGGGAAGCCACTGCCCGCCCTCATTCCTCACGGGGAAATACTCTACGCCGCACTCGCGGCAGAAATACGCGGTGTAAAGGCGGACGTCTTCGCGTTCCCGTCCCGGTGCGAAGACCTGGGCATTCAGCGTGACAAGGCGCTTTCCTTCCGGCTCAAGCGTACAGAGCACATTTCCCGGCCCGGAAATAAACTGGTGCAGCTTGAAGGCGAACGGCTTCCTTCCGTTTACGCTCTTCTGCTCGTGGGCCTTGAGCAGGAATTCCGCAAGGGCTTTCCTGGCTTCGTCAAAGCCGGAGCCGGAATCTGCGGCAAGCTTTTCCGCGGCCTGCGCAAGCGTGATGGGACGTGCGCGTTTCGCCGCCGCATCCGGGGATTTCTCTATGCCAAGGGTAAGCTCAACCCATACGGAAAGCGGGTCGCTCAGGAATTCGTCAATGCCCTTGTAATCCGGCGTGGCGGCCTTTATCCGCCCCGGAAGCAATGGCTTCACCGACTCAAGGCTCTGCCTTGAATCAGTGGACTGGGAAAGGGTCTCGCTGATGACATTACCATCGGGGATTTCCGTACCAAAAAGCTCCGAAGCGACTTTTGCGACGACCTTTTTCCTGTCATCCGCATCCCCCTGGGTGCTCATCGTCGCGGATGTCCCGATGCAAACAAGGTCCGGAGACCTGGTCTTCTGCCTCAGGCGGCGGACAAGCAGGGCAACATCCGCCCCCTGCCGTCCCCTGTATGTATGAAGCTCGTCCAGCACAAGGAACTGAAGCCCGTTGCAGTTCCTCATCACGGCCTTGTCCTTGGGCGTGCCGCGCGTAAGCAGGAGTTCCATCATCATGAAGTTCGTCAGGAGGATGTCGGGCGGGTTGTCCGCCAGGTGCTGCCGCTGGGACTCGTTCTCCTGCCCCGTGTACTGGCCGACTGTGAAAGGCTCGTTCCCCTCGTCGTAGCCGCGCAGGAATTTTCGTATTTCCTCCATCTGGCTGTTCGCGAGGGCGTTCATCGGATAAATGATGATTGCGCTTGTCCTGCCTTTGTTTCCAGGTCTTCCTTTTATGATTTCGTTCACGATGGGGATGAAGAACGCAAGGCTCTTGCCCGATCCCGTCCCCGTCGTCACGACGTAGCTCTGCCTGAGCGAGGCGAAGGCTATGGCCTCCTGCTGGTGGGAGTACAGCGTCATGGCCTTGCCGCCGCTCCCGTCCTCGTTTTTGTCAGCCTGAAAAATCTGCCGGCACCCGCCTTCAAGCGTCCCGTCGTCACAAAGCTGCCCTATGGTCTTCCCGGCCTTGTAGCTCGGGTTTATCTGGATGAGCGGGTCAGGCCAGTAACGACCGGCATCGTATTCCGCGTCCACGACGGACTGTATGTCCGGAGCCTGAATCTTCGTGAAACTCCTTGAAAAGGACTTGTACTCCTTTATGACCTCGTCGCGGTAGCTGAAAACGTCCTGCATGGGTACAGTATAGCATAATTTTCAGGGATGCTCTATAGAAAACGCCCCTGTTTTGTACTATACTATGTGCAACTATGTGTATGGCAGAAAATGCACCCCTGAAGCAGGAATCCGACTTCACCTTTGACGGCGGTTATGACGCCGAGGCAGCCCTCTCGGAACGTTTTGCCCATGCGGAACGCCTCGTGCTGGACGCAATCTGTGCCGCCCCGGACTTTACCGACCTCTTTGACGATGCCGAATGCATGGCGAAAGTCTATGACGACACCAAGGGTACGGATGCGGGCGTCTACTACCTCTTCCGCGCCCATGATGCCGCGACGGGCAGACGCATAGCCGTAAAGACGACAAACCCGGCATTGTGCCACGAAACCCCGCAGCTGGAAGAATGCATCAGATGGGAAAGCAGAATCTTGGAACGCCTGAAGTCAAAAAAGCGCATGCAGCAGATTCTTACGCCGCTCAGGACCATGCACATAGCATTGAAAAGCGGGAACGAGACATTCCATGAGCAGATTTCTTTCTTTTCTTCCATATATCTGGGAGTTGACGTGCGGAAAAGTTTTTTTGACGCCAGCGGCGCAAGCCTCAAGACGTTCGCAAACCGCCTGAACCTTTTCTGTTCCATTGTCACCGCCGTCCAAGCCCTGCACCGCGAGGGCTTCTGCCACAGGGACCTGAAGCCGTCGAACGTCATGGGGACAAGGGACAAGTCGTCCGGGAAATGCACCGCTGTCCTCATAGACTTTGGTCTTTCCCTTGCCCGGCCTCAGATAGAAAAAGAGCTCAGGATGTTCTCGCCCCAGGCGGAGTTTCCAGACACCTATGCGGCGCCCGAGCTTTATTCCTGCTTTGAGGACAACTGGGACCTTGCCCAAAGCGCGGACATATATTCCCTTGGCTGCATGCTCTTCGAGCTCCTGGATAAACGCTTGTTCCGCACGGCCCTGCTTGAGGCGAACGACCGCGTCACGTACTGGGGAGCCGTAAACAACATCCGCGTCGGCAAGGAGGAATATGGCGGAGATGCCGTCAAGCGGCTCCGCCGGTATGACGACCTGCTTGCAGAATTCGCCCCAAACATACTAATTCCGAGGCTTCAGGAAGATTCCGTTCTGCCGGAGTATGTACGGAAGGAGCTTCAGAAGATAATCGAAAAGATGTGCGCCTTTGACTACCGCAGGCGGGCAAAGGAATCTGAGCTTGACGGCATAAAGGGAAAAATCCGCCTCCTGGCACGGATTGCCGACGACGCGCACCTGAGGGAGCTGTACAAAAAGAAGAAGGCCTGGCAACGGACAAATAAGGAGAAGGGGTATGCTTGATTCTCTGGAAGCAGACAAAAGCGAGCGCAAGGAAGACGTCCTCTGCGGCAAGTCCGACACGATAGACATGGACATTCCCTCGCAGGACATGACCATAACGCTCAACTACATCGAATACGAGAAGGCCGTCAGGCATAAGGAGGGCTCCTCCCGGACGGATATTGTCCGCAGCATCCCCCAATTCCTCGTGGTGCAGAATTCCAGCGCGATCCTGACAAAGCAGAAAGAGGCGGTGGAAAGCGAGCTTGCCGTCTTTGTTTCGGAGAATTCTGACCTTGCGATGGATGCGCGTTTCTGCGACAACTACTACTACCGGCTTTCCGGCTTTTACGCGCTCACGGGGAATTATGAAAAAGAAAAGGAATGCCTTTCACACATAAAAGACAGGAAAGACAGCGTGTATGCGGCAAGAATCGCGGAGAACGAGCTGCGGATGAGCGAGCACACGGAAGAAAACCTCTCCCTTCTATACAACATAAACACGTCGGAGACCGCACGGAAGCTTTCCGGCTTCTATATAGCCCGGAAAGAGTTCGGAAAGGCAGAAGATGCCCTGAAACATTACATACGAGAGCATGACGAGCCGCCGTATGACATCTATTTCCAGTATGCCTTTCTTTCCATGCAAACGGGAGATGCGGACAAAGCCATTCATTTTTTACGGCTGTCCTTCTACACGCAGGGCACGGCACAGGCGGCGCTTGCCCTCAGCATGATCTACCTGGCTTTGTCCACGCAGGACACGAGGCTGTATAAAAAAGCCCTCCGCTGGTGCCTCATTGCGGTAGGCAAGGACGTAAGCTTCACGCCCGCGCTCCGCCTGTTCGTCAACATGACGCTGGAATCGAATCCCTGGAGGGCGGAACAGATTCTTTCCCGCTACCTTGCCTTGAATGGTGCACATGGAAACGCCTTTTATTTTGATGCCGCCATAAACTACGCGAGGTGCGCATTCGTAATGCAAAAGTACGGCACGGCCCTTGAGCGCCTCAGCGAGCTGCCCCAGGACGCGACGAACCCGGCAGCTGTCTGGAACAACATAGCCGTTTGCAATGAGGCCCTAGGAAAACTGGACCGGGCGGAACGGAACATAGCGAAGTCCTTGGAAAAGGAGAATTCCGGGCACAAGCAGACGATACTCGCAAACTACATGAGGATACTGAACAGACAAAAAAAGTACGGCCAGACGCTTTCGCTCTTTGAGGGCATTCCCGGCGCAAAAGAATTTGAGCTTACGGAAGACAGCTATCAGGATTACTTCTCGTATTACCGGGATGCCCTGCGCGAGACGGGCAATTACGGGACCTGCCATGATTTTTTGCTGGCAGCGTTCACAAATACTACAGCCGACTCGCTCCTTAAGCTCTTTGCATGCAACGACCTGCTCCGCCTCATTGCCGTGTCCGGGGAATTCAGCACGGATGCCCTGACCTGCCTTGAATTCCTGAAGGAACTGCACAAGAACAAAACCCATGAACGGTATATGGCAAAAATACTGAACAACATCGTCTACACGAGCCTTGAGCTGGGTATACGCGTGGAAACAGAGGTTTTACATGAATTCCGCTCCACCCTGGCCCATGCGCCCTGCAACACCGCGACATACGGGCTGTACCTCCTGCGAACGAGGCATGACGCCCAGCGGGGGCTTGCCTATTACGACCGGGCCATAGCGATGTCCATGCAAGACCCCGACTATGCAAATGTCACGGGGGAACTGCGGATAAAAAAGGATCTGGAAGCCGCCCGCGAGAGCATATTCTCCGGCGACACAAAGGCTGCCCGCCGCCTTTTGGAAAGCCTCGGAAAGCGTTGTCCCAAGTCCCTGCAAGGATACCGGCAGGCTGCCGCGCGGCTTATGGAAGAATGCTGAAAGCCTTGTCCAAGACTCCGACAAGCCTTGCCGCAGAATCTCACAACCGTTATTTCAGTCCAAAACAAAGCTTATTTTGGCTTCAAACAAGCCTTGTTTTAAGCTCAAACAAGCCTGTTCCTTCTGGAAACCCCGGCCGTCTTTGCGGGGAACAGAAGCCGGAATCTTGCCGTCAGCAGTCGCACAGAGCGGACATCATCTGATTTCAGAGAATTCTGTCGCGATGAGATATAGCTCGTCATTATAGCCGATCGTGCCATACGCCAGCAGGCAGGCACCATCTTCTGTCAGGTGCGGGGACGTCAAAAACGGGACAAGCGAATCCTGCACATATACGGTGTACATCTTGCCTCCTGATTCAACCTGATACTTATTATTGTAGAGCTCAGCCTTATCGGGATCATTCAGGAACAAAGTGAATTTACTGATCAACTCCCTGTCTGCGCCTGTCATTTCGGAAGCTTCCGGAGAAAACCGCACGAACGTCCTTGCTTTCTTGAATTTTGCACTCAGACGGTAAACCGATTTCTTTCCGGTATCTTTCTCAGCGGGGAGCATCTGTTTTTCAATATACTTGAGCGAATAAAGGGGATAGTCAGAAACAAAAGAGTCAACGAACGAATATGCCGTCACATCCCCGTCTGAATAACCGTATGCGTAAACAACATCATCCTCATCGACCATTTTAATCAGGATTGAGACACCTTTTTTCGCAGCTTCATTTTCGGTAAGCTGAATCCTGTATTCCTCTACCTTACCGTTGTTATAAATATAGGTCTGAGACAGGATATCTTTTTCATCCCGCATTTTTTCAGAAAGGTAATACACTTCTTTTCGCCGTGTGTCCGAATCATCATAAAAGACCTGCATTTTGCAAAAGTTCTCGTACAGAGGCTCAAGAGGAACAAACGTATATTCCATAGTAATCCCGCCGAATTCGTTGCAGGTATCCAGAGTTTCAGATTCAAAAGGAAAAAACTGGCTGACGGCAACAAAAAGCAACGTACAAAAACACAGCATATTTTTCATAGTTCTTCTTCCCACCGTTAAACACCATACCGCTTCCAAAGTTACAGCGTCTACACATTCCGCACTTCGCCCCCGGTCAGGCCCGAGAGGCGTACACAGCAGAGCTCCCGGACGAATCGCAGTTCATCCGGGATACGCGGCCCTATTCCTTCCAGTAGACCCTGCCTTCTTTGCGGGGGACTGGAGCCGGAATCTCGCCGTCGGCATAGCCAATCGCGCAGTGTCCGATTCCTTCCCATTCACCGCTGATTCCCAGCTCCTTCAGGATGGCCTTGCCTTCCGCGCTCTCAAACTCCTCTTTCGCGCGGTGAATCCAAATGCTCCCCAAGCCGAGGGCATGGCTTGCGAGCATCAGGTTTCCCATCACGAGCGATCCGTCATAGACGCGGTTCGCCCAGTCCTTCTTGCCAAGGACGACAAGGATGACGGGTGCCCCGTAGAAGGGGTCGAACGCCTCGTTGCCCAGAACCTTCGCGTTCATCCTGCTGAGCCTGTCGCGAAGTTCCTTGTTCGTCACGGCCACAATCGCGGTCTCCTGCTTTCCCATCGCGTTCGCCGCAAACAGGCCTGCCTCGACAATCTGTTCGATGTCTGATTTCGCGGGCATTTTGGACGTGTATTTCCGCACGCTCCTGCGTTCCTTCATCGCCTTGATAATCTCGTTCATCATTTCCTCCGGGATGCAAAGTGTTTTTTATTTATAGTAATAGAATTGCAGGGAACTCGTCAAGACTGAAATTGTCAGCGGGTGCACAGAACTGACATCATTAGTGTAATGAATCGGGATAAAAACAAATACTTCTCACTCTACCGCATAATGAGCGAGTGACCGTGTATAATCGGCGTAAGCTTATGAAGCGGAACGCTGATTGAGCTTGAAGATTGGAAACCGCACTCGTATGAGGGCAGAAATATATTTTACGGAGATTCTTATGGGATTGCTTAGTGGCTTTGTTGATAAAATGGTCGAAAATGCGAATGAAAAAGCTCTTTCCCAGCAGGCCGAGCAATGGTCCTCTCAATCTTTTAGGAAGAACGAGTACAATAAGTTTAGGGGATCTCTTGAGGACAAAAGCAGGGCAGAGAAAAAATATCTCCTAACAGAACTGATAATGCCTTTGATTCCAAGGGAATATGTCGATGAATGTATCGAATATCTCGGCTTTCCTCTGCTCGAAGATGAGCTTGACGATGAACGTGAATGTGGATATGAAAACTTATTTGATTGTATAGAAACTTGGGAATACAGCGAAAAAGAAAAGTTCAAAAAGGCATGGACTCTTTTGACTGTCGATGAACAGGAAAAATATAAACTATGGAAAAGTATCCATACTGCAATCATTGATTGCCGAGAACATCTTGATTTAAAACCTGATTGTTCCAATCTGGATGATGCTGACTTTAAACTCTTTGATGCAGCCACACGCGATGAAAATATCTACAGGCTCTTGCAGTCATACGAGGCAGAAGGAAAAACAGTAGAGCTGAAAATGGCTCTGAGCTATATGAAGGATGACGAAAAAGAAGCCTACAAAGCAAAGAAGGCTGCATCGGCTTCTGCTCCGAAAGCAACACCTCAGCAACAGGCCCCTGTTCCGCAGCAGCCTGTGGCAGCTACTCCATCCCCAGCCCATGCGGTACAAGCATCAGCCCCTGTAGCGCAAGCTCCTGCATCTGCTGAAGACGAGCTTGAGGCAAAGCTCTCTAAGCTCAAGAATCTGTTTGACAAGGGCTTAATCAGCCAGGAAGATTTCGACAAAAAGAAATCTGACTTGCTTATGAATCTGTAAGGTGAGGGGATAGGAATGATACATGATTTTAATGAACCGGATGTTTCCGGTGTTGCGTTTATCTGGAACTGGCTGAGGAAGATAGTTTTTCTTTTGGGAATGGTGAGCTGTGTTGTCGGAGCATTTACTTCTTTCTCTTCACTGGAAGAAAGAACTTTAATTCCCATTCTTGTTAATATCGTCGTTATACTGGCATCATTAGGGAGTGCCGCTCTTGCTATTCTGAAGAAGCCTCGGGTGTATCGCTCTCTCTTGCTTGCCACACTTGCAGTTTGTGCAGGGCTCTTATACTGGAAAGAAGCAATGGCTTCCTTTATATTCCAGGTGACAGGAATCGCCTTGGCGTGGATTGGACACATGGGCATCCTGGGCATTTTCTCTATACTCGGCGCGATACTTGCATTCGTTTTCAGCAGGGGTTCTTCAAGTTCCTCCGGCTCTGAATCGTCATCAGAGAGAAGAACTTCGGGAACTCCAGCGAAAAAAGAAAAGTTTTATTGTGAATACTGCGGACAGAGATTCGATTCTGTTGCCGAATTGAGATCAAGACCATGCTTTATGGATCCCGATGGATCTAAGAAGCATAAACTATATGAGGGAAGCGAAAAAACAAAATACACCTGCAAATACTGCGGTCAAAACTTTACCTCTATTATGGAGATGACAAGGCGTCCCTGTTTTAAGCGTCCTGATGGGGATGGCCCCCATACCCCCGCTCTTTAGAAGATGTTGCACTGCTGCCTCTAAAGATTTGTTTTGCAATAAACTCAACTGGTTCAAGTTTTAAATCTCAACTTTTGATTTTTTTCTCCACTCTGCCACGTAATGACAGAGTGAAGGGTTATACTGTATACTATCCAAGTGATACGGAGGACAGCCATGAACTTCAGGGGGCCGGATTTCTTTCTAAAGCACAGTGTGTGGGGAATCGAACTGTATGCCTACGCAGGCAATGAAACTGTTGTCAAGATACCAGAAGGTATTGAGTCCATAGATGAGTATGTGTTCGGAAATCCAATTGAGCCGAACACCAGTATACAGAAAGTCATCATGCCCAAAACAATACGGTATGTTGATGAGCGTGCCCTCGCCTATTGCGAGGCTCTCAAGGAAGTAGAATTCTCCTCCAATATATCTACGTTACAAGTGTCTTTTGAAGGCTGCAAGTCGTTGAATGAGATTTATATCCCGGAGGGAATCAGGTATATTGAGTGCGTCAAGAGGGAACGAACCCTTTCCACCATTCATATCGGGAAAAATATCATATCCGTAATGGAAAATGCGTTCGGCTTTCTGGGTGATTGCCTTGATTATAACGATGAGCGGATGTTTGAGGACAGTTTTCAGCAGGACACAATCGATGTGCTTCTGACCAATCCTGCCTATGAGATTGTGGACGGATTCATGGTCAACAAAATCCACAAGACGACGCTGTTCGTCGTTGACAGCTTCGTAAAGCCGGAGATGAGAATACCGGATGGCATAGAAGTCATTGGCCCGCAAACCTTCAATGAGGGTATCTTTTCGTCGAACTATGAAAAAGGATTGTTCGTCAAGAAAGTTGTCGTCCCAGCGAGCGTGAAGAAAGTCTGTAACTATGCTTTTACTGAGTGCCAGTATCTGACCGATGTAATCTTCGAGGGCAATAGCAATGCCATAGAATTTGGCGACAACCCGTTCCTTGATTGTCGGAATTTCAATAACGACGCGTATGAGAATATTCCTGATGACTGCAAGGATTCCAAACTCAGCAACATGAAGCTGGAGCGGCTGGCGTTCATACATCACTGTTTCCAGCAGGGGCGTTACATGAACAAGAATCAGCTTCAGGTAGAGCTGATGCGGCACTTCGGACTGGCAAAGCTGGGCATATCTACCATCACGCGTGACTTGGAATTCCTGCGTGACCGCTTTAACGCGCCGATTGAATACGACTTCTTCCATAAAGGCTACCACTACACCGAGAAATTCGAGCTGACACTGTAGCGGAGAAAATCTCCCGCTCTGCCACGCAATGACAGGGTGGGCCTGTATACTGGACACATGAACGTGAAAGATGCTGTTGATGTCGGCGGTTCCGCTTTTGCCGACAAGGCTTCCATTCAAATGGAGCTTGAACGGAACAGGAAGAAGGGAAGCTTGACCTCGTATATCAGGGGCTTGGAAATATTTGACGACATAAAACTCCGTGAAGTATGGAAGCTCTTGACCGAGCAGGAGCGGACTGAATACAAGACATGGGATACTGTCACAAATGATTTCTTTGCCTGCCGAAACGAATACTCCGAGCAGGACGGCGCATTCAAGCCTGTCGATAAGTCTGTCTGCTACGAGAACATCTTCAGGCTCATGAAGTCATACGAAGCCGAAGGAAAAACTCTGGAACTCAAAATTGCCTTGGACATTATGCAGGCTGACGAGAAAAAATCGTACGCCATGCGTTCCCGCCGGAAAAAAGAGCAGCTTCTTTTGTTCCAATGATGTGCAAAGCGGGGCAAGGGCTGAAACAATGCAGCTGCATACGCGGACATTGCCACGATGGGCTCATTGCTTTTTCCTCCCACTCTTCCACGCAATGACAGAGTGAATTTGTATACTGGGCGTAGATTCACAGAATGCAGGAGGATGTATATGGCGGTTAAAAACAGTGCGGGATTCAAGGTTCTTGATGCGATTTCCGTAATCTCAAAAAAGCTTGCTGGCTCGGAGCTGAAAATCAAACGGACAAAGGAGTTCACCCAGGCTGAGGAGAAGTTGGCGTCGTATTTTAGGATTACAAGCGGCGGCGTGTGGATACTCTGCGCCATTATCTCTCACTACTTTGACAACGGCGGCGACGACAGCAACTTCAACGACATCTCTTCGTTTTTTGACTGTCCCGTCATGTCTGTCGTCTCGTACAATGACGACATTGAAAGGCTGCTTGCGAAAGGCTTCATCCGCAACAAATACGGT
>JAILON010000003.1 GCA_024690865.1 Treponema sp.
GATTAAGAATGCCAGCTCCCGCTGGACGATGTCCATAAGAGACTGGGGACTGGCCGTTAATCAGTTTGCGATAGTTTTTGACGGGCGTGTTCCTGCATTCTAAATGCTGCCATTTACACAAATTTTATGACAGGGTCCAGCAGGGACGACAGTATCATTAAAACTGTGAATGAACTGAAAAAGCTGATTGAACAATGACAGAACTCACCTGTATTGTGACAATCCCACCCACGTATACCCCTCCGCCGCCTGTATGCTCCTGAACACGAGGGGCATCTTGTCCACGAGCCTCCAGTACAAGTCTGCGGCCTCCTCGCTACAAGAGCCTTCTGCCCCGTACAGGGCATACAGGTACAGGTTCCCGCTCCCACCGGCAGGAGCAAGCGTTCCCAGGAACTCCGTCCTATCCTGCCCGGGCAACTGCTTCCAGGAACTTTTGAGAGTGACGACAATCCCGCTGTGTCCGGCATCTGTCTCCATCGTCTCGCGGATGATGACGGAGTTCCGGCTTTCCTTCACGGATACGACATTTTTCCAGCTGTCAGGCAGCTCAAATGAATACCGCTTGTTCTCGTAGCGTATATACTTTCCTGCGACAAGTATAGCCTCTTTGTGGGCTGCCCGCAAGAGTGCCTGCACGGCAACATTCTTCATCCTGCGGTTACTTGGCTCATTCAATATAATCGCCCAGCCGCCCCGCGCAGTAGAGGGGAAGGTTTATGAGCGTATAGGGCTTCCGCTTTACCGGCGTTACGGCCTGCTCCACGGAATACTCCCCGCTGTACAGGCGGATTCCCACCGTACAGTCGGAGTTTTCAAGATATGAATGCAGCGAGCGCAGGGTTCCCGTTTTTCCGCTCTTTACTTCCACAGGGTACACCGTGCCGTCCTTTGTAAAAAGGAAATCGACCTCGGCATTGGACTGCTTTTTCTCCCTCGTCCAGAACAGGGGCTTCTCGATTTTCCTGTCGTTCGCCGCAAGCAGTTCCTGCCCGACAATCTGCTCCGCAAGCTTTCCGCTGTAGATGACGCTCAGGCTGTCGCCCTTGAAATACCAGCCTGCGATTCCGAGCGCATGGTTCAGCATCCCGGAGTCCAAGAATTGCAGGTGCGGACGGAGCTTCAAGTCCGGTATGAATGGCAATTCCGTTTCCGTCACCGGGTAACGCAGGTACAGGAGCATCGCACGCTCCAGTGTCCGCAGGGCGTTCCCGATTTCCTTGGACTTGTAGCCGGAGTTCCCGAATTTCTCAAAGGCAATCCTGTTCCCTGTTTCTGCCGGGGCTGTCTCAATCACATGACGGATGATGTTAGTCTCGCTTTCGTTTTTGGCATATTTGGAAACATCGTCCTTGAACGCGGAAAAAAGGGCCTCGTACACATCGGACACCTGGCTCAAATCCTGATTCTCCGTGTAGCGGGAGACGGCTTCCGGCATACCCCCAACAAACGTGTACAGCTTGAACAGCTCGCTCAGCTTGTGATGGGCAATCTGCGGAACGGGAACGGTCCGGTAGAAGTCAAGCACGGTCTGCTCGCCCAGCGCAAGAAGGAATTCCTCAAAAGTCATGGGGTACATGTAGTGGTATTCCACCCGCCCCACCGGAAAGCTGATTTTGTGCATGTCCATCATGATTTCGAGCAGGGAGCCCGCGCTTATGACGAACAGGTCGGGGACTTCCTCGTAAAAATAGCGCATCTGCATGACCGCATTCGGTGAATTCTGGATTTCATCGATGAAGAGCAGGGTTTCACCCGTTGGAACTAATCCTTTCTCGATGCAAATGAACTGGAAGAGTTTTTTTGCATCAAGGGAATTGTTGAACAGCTCCCGGTCATCCTCCTTTTCCAGATTCAGGTAGATGAAGCTGTCAAAATCCGTGGCGAATTCCTTGATGACGGTTGTCTTGCCGACCTGCCTTGCCCCTCGGAGGACAAGGGGCTTCCGGTGTTCGGAGACTTTCCACTTCCGTAATTCCTGCACGATAGACCGCTCAAAGCTCATTGTCGCCCCCTTTGCACAAAGTCAGGGCAATTTTACGTCGTTTTCGGCACAAAGTCAAGGCAATTTCAGGTGCTTTTGTGCCTAAAGTCAGGGCAATTGGGGGGCCTACACGGCGACGTTCTTCATCCAGCGGCGGCTGTTCAGGAGCCAGACGCTGATTGCGAGGCGCACGTATTCTTCCAGCGAGAGGATAAAGTAGACCCACCAGATTGGCAGCTTCAGGACGTAGGCGGTGACAAAACCGAGCGGAACACCGAACCCCCAAGTGCCTATGATGTTCACTGCCGTCATGAACTTGGTTTGTCCGCCTGCCTGTAAAACTCCGCCGCCCACGACCATGTTGAAGACCTTCGCGGTAAAGACGAGGGCGAACGCGATGAGAATCCTCACCGTAATGGCGCGGGTATCCGGGGCAACGTTGAAGAGCCTCACGTAGAGCGGGGAGAGGGCGCAGACCGCAAGCGCAATGATGATTCCTGCGGCGACCGTCAGGCGGACAAAGCTGACCGCCTGTGACCAAGCCTTCTCTTCATCGTCCGCACCGAGGGAGTTGCCCACGATGATTCCCGCCGCCGAGGAGACCCCGCACAGGGCTCCGATTGCTATACCCTGTATGGGGTACATCAGCGTCATCGCCGCGCAGGGTTCCGTTCCCAGGTGCCCGTAGATGACTGCGTACATGTTCTCGCCGAGCGACCACAGGAACTCGCCCAGCAGAATCGGGGCGAGGATGGCCGCGGCATTCTTCACGAAGTCCGTGCTGAAGCGAAGGGCCGGCTTGAGGTACAGGCCCTGCCGCCTCTTTTCCCGCACGAACAGGACAAGGACAATCAGCATCTCCACAAGTTGCGAGGCAACCGTCGCTATGGCCGCCCCCGACTCTTCCATGCGGGGGAAAGGCCCGATTCCAAAAATCAACAGCCAGTTCAGGAGCGTGTTCGTGATGATTGCCGCCACGCCAGCTACGGCGGGGAGCTTGGCGCGGTTCATGTTGCGGAGCAGGGTAGAGACAAAAATGCTTATGACTGAAGGCAGGTAGCCCGCCGCCCGCCAGCGCAGGTACACGGAGGCCTTTGCGATTGTCTCGCTGTCGCCCGAATACAGAGCCATAATCTGCCCCGGGACAAAAAGCGAGAGCGAGGAGAACACGAGGACAAGCAGGAGCGAGAGGTACAGCGGCAGGAAGAAGCTGTCGCTCACCCCCTTGTCGTTCTTTGCGCCCCGATACTGTGAGATGAGTATGCCCGCCGCCGTGACGATTGCCGCGACGGTCACCGAAAAGAGCGAGCCGAACTTACCCGCAAGGCCTATTCCGGCGATGCAGGCGCTGCCGAGTGAACCTATCATAATCTGGTCAATCAGGCCGAGCGACGACTGCATGAGGCTCTGAATCGTAACAGGCAGGGCAATCTCGACAAGCTTCCGTTTGAATTCTTTGTCTATCATAATTATGATGATATTGTTGTTTTTATGGAAAATCTAGGGGAAAAATGCCAATTTTATATGATAAAAGTATAATTCAGTATAAATGCAAGCCGAAAGAACTTCGTAACCTGCCGGCAGACAGGCGAAGGACCGTCGGCGTCCCTGGTAATGCCCCCCTTGGACCGGAAGTCCCGGCAGGAAAGCGGTCTGTTCACAAGCTCTTTTTCCTTTCATACAAACGTGCTAGAATAAGATATGCGTGTTTCTTCTTCCTTAATATTCTCTTGTGATGCCGCCGAGTATTCCGGCGTAAAAAAGATTGCTGGGAAGGTCTGCCTCGACGTGGAGCGGGTGACTGGAGGCAGGCCTGCTCTCCTCGAAGACGCTGCTTCCCCCTCTGCCGGAACGCTGGTGTTCGCAACGCTGGGAAAATCCCCGCTCGCGGAGAAAGCCTGTGTGGACGCGGGGCTTGCGGCGGAGCTGAACAAGCTTCGTGGCAAGCGGGAGTGCTACGTCTTCGCCGTGCGTGCCGACAGAATCGTCATCGTCGGGAGCGACAATCGGGGGACGATATACGGGCTCTTCCACCTGTCCGAGCTGATGGGCGTGTCTCCCCTCGTAGACTGGGCGGGTGTCCTTCCTGCCCGGCGCGAGAGCGTGGAAATCCCGGAAGGAGTCACCCTGTCCCGCGAGCCTTCCGTAAAATACCGGGGCTTTTTTATAAACGACGAGTGGCCTGCCTACGGCAACTTCACCACCCGCAATTACGGCGGCTTCAATGCCAAGATGTACGAGCACGTCTTTGAGCTGCTCCTGCGCCTGAAGGGTAACTACCTCTGGCCTGCCATGTGGTCGGCCCGCTTCTCCGACGACGGGCCGGGGCTCGCGAATGCCGAGCTTGCCGACGAGATGGGCGTCGTCATGGGGGCGAGCCACCACGAGCCGTGCTGCCGTGCGGGCGAGGAGTACAAATACCTGCGCGGGCCCGGCTCGGTTTACGGCGACGCATGGAACTTCCGGGCGAACCGCGAGGGAATCACCCGCTTCTGGGAGGACGGGCTCAAGCGCAACGGCAGCTTCGAAAACGTCATCACCGTGGGAATGCGGGGCGAGGCGGACACCGCGATCATGCAGAACGCGACGCTCGCGGACAACATCGACCTGCTGCGCGACGTGCTCAAGACGCAGAACCGCCTCATCCGCGAGAACGTGAACCCGGACCTGGGAAAAGTGCCCCGCATGCTCGCCCTCTACAAGGAGGTGGAGCCATACTTCTACGGGGACAAGCACACCAAGGGCCTTGCGGGCGACCCGGAGCTTGAGGGCGTGACGCTCATGCTCTGCGACGACAACCACGGGAACCTCCGTACCGTACCGACCGAGGCGATGCGCGGCCACAAGGGCGGCTACGGGATGTACTACCACTTCGATTACCACGGCTGGCCCTACAGCTACGAGTGGCTCAACACGAACTACCTTCCCAAGGCCCGCGAGCAGATGTCCGCCGCCTACGAGTTTGGCATCCGCGAGCTGTGGATTGTCAACGTGGGCGACATCCTGACGAACGAATTTCCCCTTTCCTACTTCCTGAACCTCGCCTACGACTATGAAAAATACAACTCGGACACGAAGGCCTATACCGATGCCTGGTTTGCCGCCCAGTTTCCCTATCTCACGGCGGGCCAGCAGCAGGAAGTCTCCGATATCGTATACCAGTCCAACAAGATTGCCAATATGTGCCGGACGGAATGCCTGAGGCCGGACACCTTCCATCCGGTGAACTATGGCGAGGCCGACCGCATCCTCGTGGAGTCGGAAAGCCTCATCGTGCGGGTGCAGGCACTCAGGTCCGCCGTCCCTGCCGGGCAGGAGGCGGGCTTCTTCAGCCAGGTATACCTTCCCGTCGTCGGGACGATGAACGTCGTGCGGATGCAGCTGTACAGCGGCAAGAACCACTGGTTCGCGTCGCACGGCGCGATTGCCGCGGACATATATGCTGACAAAGTACGTTCCTGTTGCGCGTTCGACAAGGCCCTGGTGGACGAGTGCGACCGGGTGGGGGACGGACGCTTCTACGGCATGGCGTGGTCAGAGCACTTCGGCTTCCGTAACTGGTGCGAGGCGGAGAACCGCTATCCGGTCTACGAGTATGTGGAGCCGACCCGCAAGAGGCGGGCAGTCTTCTGGATTGAAGGGAACGAGTTCACGACGAGCGGGCAGGACTGGACCGTACGCGAGCTGTGGCTGGATGCCTTCAGGAACCCCGATGCCTGCGAGGCCCGCGTGAATGTTGCCTACTGCAACGCGGAGGGGCTTGCGCTCAAGCTGTCCTGCGGGGCGGACTGGATTTCGTATAGCCTGGAAAAGGACGCGGGGAAGCTTTCCACCGGTGGGAACTCCGTCCTTGATACGGTGCTGATACGGGTAGACCGGGACAAACTTGCCGCCGCCACAGAGAAGAAAGCCGTCCTCAAGATTGAGGGCGATGACGGGCATGGCGCGGGGGTATTGGTCAACATCCTCATCGATGCGTCCGTCCCCGACTGCAATTTCCCGACGGGGACATTCGTGCGGACGACGGACTATATCAGCATGGAGGCCGTACACTTCGTGCGCTCGGAGGGATTCCGGGAGCTGGACGGTTACGGCAAGACAGTGGGCGCGGTGAAGGCGGCGGACACGACGGCAAGCTTTGCCCCCGGCTCGGACGACGCGCCCTTCGTGGAGTACGCCTTCGCGCTGGACGCTGATTCCGTCGCGGAAACTGGGGGGCTCATGGCGTTCGATTTCTACCTGAACCCGTCCAACCCTGCCTACAAGGACAACAAGCTCCAGTTCGTCGCGGAAGTAAACGGCGAGAAAATACTGAAGGACGCGGTGGACAGCGCGACCTTCGCCGTCGGGGACGCGCAGCAGCCCTGGGGCAACGACATCGCGGGCAACATCCGCATCGCGACTGTCTATGCCTCATGCCGGGAGGGACTGAACCTGCTGAAGGTCCTGCCGGTCACGCCGAACATCGTGCTTGAGAAAATCGTCATCCACGAGGCGAACAAGCCCCTGCCGCCGTCCTACCTCGGCGCGCCGGAGACGTACCGGGTGTAAGCTGCCCCAAGGAGGGAAGCTGTAGGCTCAAACCGCGTGCCTGACCTGGATCCCCTTGAACTCAAATTCATCCGCTCCCGTGTATATGACCGTTCCCTGTTCATCTCCGCGACAGGGCTTTCACGCCTCATGAGCTCAGATTGGACAGCCATTTGATGATTCCTACGACCGCAAGGTAGATCAATATCACTGGGATGCCAATAACAAAGGCCACGCCAGGGATTCCGAGAATTGTTGCCGCGAGCAATAAGAGCAGCATCAAAACGACCGGTATAAGCCGAACAAGGGTTGAGAGGCATCCCTTAAGATTCGCTTTGCTCTCTTCGTTGATATGTTCACGCACATGTCCGTGCAATATGTCAATCCACTTGTCCTGGTCAATGAAGTCACATGACCATATCACGTCTTCGACCAGACTTTTGCTTTCGGGAGCACAGTGATTCACGAAGGGAACGAGTGCCCGCTCGATAAATTCTTTGTAAGCAGGATCTTTCGTTTCGACAGCTTTTTGGAGCGTCTCAAATAGCGAGTCATAGGTTTCGTATGAGGATTTGTCGAGCTGGGCGTTCAAAATCCGCATCAACAGCTCGGCCTGCTCCGGTTTGTTCTTGTCAAGCAGGCCGCAGGACAGTTCAGCCAATTCATTTCCGTCCAATCCGCTTGTGACTTTGTCCGCGATTTCCGCATAATGCTCTTTCCTGCTGCCATCATCGGAGGAATCAAGCAAATCAAGGGCGACGGAGATGTTCGGTATCAGAGATGCATCTTTCTTGAACCATGCGCTGTAGAAGGTCGCTTCCCAGTCGTTCGGATTCCGCAGCTTGAGCATCTCATAGTATTTCACCGCGTCAGCGGCATTGTCCGTCGCGGCGGCCCGCCGTGCCAGAATGTACAGGTTGTCCGTGTCAACTCCGTCCTGCACATTTATGACATACTGGCTGATGACTTTTTCCGTGACGAATGCCGTCCCGCAGTAGGGGCAGATTCCTGCGTCCTTGGAGTCTCATCAACGTCGAGTTTTCCACCGCACTGGGTGCAGATAGCGGGTTTGAATGCCATGGGGCAGCTCCTTCCGTAACCGTTCTTGCTGTTATGAGCGCAACTTCATTATAGCGCGTCCGGCTGTGCATGTAAACGGTCGTGCGAAGCCCTGTCTTTTGCCTCTTCTTTTTTCTTCAGCAGTTCGTCGAATCCTTTGAGGGCGGCGAAGGGCATGAAGATTTTGGCCCGCGCGGAAAGTGGCATGTGCGGGTGCGTCAGGGAGCCATGCCAGTCGGTCTGGATGATGTCGTCATAGTTCTTGTTCATGCGTGATGCCCTCCGATCTGCTCGTTCCGCTCGTGGACCGTTGCCCCGTCCGTCAGGTCCGCCCCTTTCAGTATCGCGTTCTTGCCGAACTTGCCTTGTATGGAAAGCATTGTCCGCTGGAGCGAGCTTTCTTTTTTCTGCGCCGCGATGTCGGTGAACAGGTCCGCCTGTTCCTCCTTTTGCGGAATTACGTTGTCCGCCGTCAGGTTCAGCCGCTTGGCAAGGAGCGATTTGTCACAGATGCGGTCAAAGACGGCGAGGACTGCCTGCGTTATCCGCTGCATTGACGCGGTGTGCGCCCCCAGACGGGCAGTGCCGTGGTCTGCCTTGGGAACCTCTCGCCCGTATCTGTCCGTCTCTGTCTCCCCTTCGTAGCCGTTGCCGAGCGAGGAGCGGTCATAGCAGATGAAGAGGGTGAAGTCCGATGCGGCGAGCCCCTTCGCGAACAGCTCCTGTGCGAGCGACTCCGCCATCTCCTGTACGACGAGTCGTGTCTTGTCATGGCTGTAGGGGCAGGGGAGTATCTGGCCGGAGCCGAGGCTTTTTGCGGAGGAGCGGTAGTTTTTTATGTGCGCGATAGTGCACGGTTCGGTTCCCCACGCATGGTCAATCAGAATTTCCGCGTCTATGCCGAATTCCTTGTACAGGGAATCCTCTGCCGTAAGCGAGCGGCGGGCTATGTCTCCCATCGTGTGGAGCCTGAGCTTTTCCAGCCGCCTCGCGGTACCGCTCCCAATCCGCCAGAAGTCCGTCAGGGGCGTGTGATTCCAGAGCGTCCTCCGATACTCGTCTACGTCCAGAGTGGCTATCCGTACCCCATCGGGGGCTGCTTCCACATGTTTCGCCACGATGTCCATCGCAACCTTGCAGAGAAAGAGGTTCGGGGCTATTCCCGCCGTCGCCGTGATGCCGGTCTTTGTGAGGATGTCCTTGATGACTGTCCGCGCAAGCGAATGTGCGTCGGTCCGGTAGAGGGGCAGGTAGCTCGTCGCGTCGATGAATACTTCGTCGATGCTGTAGACGTGGATGTCGTCCGCGCTGAAATAGCTCAGGTAGATGCCGTAAATCCGCGCGGAGTATTCCATGTACAGGGCCATGCGGGGCTTTGCCGTGATGTATTGCAATGGCTTTCCTGTCTTGCGCTCGACTTCCCTCGCCTTCTGGACTACTTCGAAGAGGCGGCTCCTCCCGGAAAGTCCGTAGGCTTTGAGCGTCGGGGTCACCGCAAGGCAGATTGTCTTTTCCGTGCGGGACTCGTCGGCGACGACGAGGTTTGTCTTGAGCGGGTCCAGCCCCCGCTCCACGCACTCGACGGAGGCGTAGAAGGATTTCAGGTCTATCGCGAGGTACGTCCGTCCTTTCGTGGCGCCGTCACCATTGATTGTTCCTTGATCTTCTTTTTTCACTTCTGGATAAAATGGGTGGGCATCCACGGTTCTTTTTGTGGAAGTCCGAACGTTTCTTTTCCGAGGGCAATGCTTTTCATCAAGAATGCCATGTTGCGGGCAAGGGTCCGCATCGTCTGCAGACCTTCGGCATCCTGTTCGGAATCGCCTTTCTCAAGGCCATGAATGCAGTTCCAGTACTGGCTTGAGGCGACAGGCATTCCGCAAATGGTAAAATACTTGTTCAGTTCGTCAAAGGTTGCGGAGCATCCGCCACGTCTGGCAACAACCACGCTCGCTCCCACTTTCATCGTCTTGTCAAAATGCGTGCTGTAAAAAAGCCGGTCAAGGCAGGCGATCAGCGTTGCGTTTGCAGAGGCATAATAAACGGGACTTGCCACGATGAGTCCGTCCGAAGCTTCAAATTGTGGGGCAAGTTCGTTGACTATATCGTCAAATGCGCACCTGCCGTTTTTTGCACAGCTTTCGCAGGCAATGCAGCCGCGGATATCCTTGTTCCCCAGCTGGACCAGCTCTGTTTCGATTTTTTCCTCATGCATTATTTTAGTAATCTCCTGTATGGCAATGCTTGTGTTTCCGTTTGCCCTTGGACTTCCGTTCAGAATTAAAACTTTCATATATGCCTCCAGGGCTTGTTTCAAAAAGCCCGCTACGACGAAGTCGCGAGAATTTCTTGAAACTGCTTTCTCCTCAAATTAACTATACGCCCTTGCCGATAGGAAGTCAAGTTGAAACGCCGTTGGCAGTTCACCAGGTTCCCCATTGTAAAATTTCCCTATATCCTCCTGACCAAAGTCGTGCTACAATAGGGTGAAATATAATCTCAATCGAAGGACGGACTAGCACATGGCGTATCTTATCGGCGTAGACCTTGGAACGAGCGGCACCAAGACGGTGATTTTTGACGAGGCGGGCACACCCCTTGCCTCCAAGACGGTGGAGTATCCCCTGTACCAACCTCAGAACGGATGGGCGGAGCAGGATCCTCTTGACTGGTGGAATGCCTCTTGCGAAGGTATGGAGGCTGTCTTGGCCCAGAGCGGTGTCAAGAAAGAAGACATAAAGGGTATTGGCATTTCTGGCCAGATGCACGGTCTTGTCATGTTGGACAAGGATGGTGCTGTTCTCAGGCGGAGCATCATCTGGTGCGACCAGCGGACTGCCAAGGAGTGCGAGGAGATAACGAGCAAGGTCGGGGCCAAGAAGCTCATCGACATAACGGCAAACCCTGCGTTGACGGGTTTCACCGCCTCCAAGATTCTCTGGGTGCGCAACAACGAGCCGGAAATCTACGCCAAGTGCGCCCACATCCTGCTGCCCAAGGACTATGTACGCTACATGCTCACGGGCGAATTTGCCACCGAGGTCAGCGATGCGTCGGGAATGCAGCTGTTGGACGTGCCGCGCCGCCAGTGGTCGGACGAGCTGCTTGAAAAGTTGGGGATAGACAAGTCCCTGCTTGCCAAGGTCTACGAGTCTCCCGAGGTGACGGGCAAGGTCAGCGCCAAGGCTGCCGGCCTGTGTGGGCTCAAGGAAGGAACTCCCGTCGTTGGTGGCGCTGGCGACAACGCCGCTGCTGCCGTAGGAACGGGAACGGTTGTGGACGGAAGGGCCTTTACGACGATAGGAACGTCCGGTGTCGTCTTTGCCCATACGTCCAAGCTTTCGATTGATCCCCAGGGGCGCGTCCATACCTTCTGCTGTGCTGTACCTGGAGCCTGGCACGTCATGGGCGTTACGCAGGCGGCGGGCCTCTCGCTCAAGTGGTTCCGTGACAACTTCTGCAACGAGGAAATCTTGACCGCTGCAGGAATGGGGAAGGATCCCTACTTCCTGATGGACAAGGAGGCGGACCGGATTCCGATCGGCTGCGACAAGCTGCTTTACCTGCCCTATCTGATGGGAGAGCGCACGCCGCATCTGGATCCCGATTGCCGCGGAGTCTTCTTTGGCCTTTCTGCCATGCATACCAAGCAGCACCTGCTCCGCGCCGTCATGGAAGGGGTGACCTACAGCCAGAGGGATTCAATGGAAGTGCTTCGTGGAATGGGCGTCAAGACCGACACGATGCTCGCCTGTGGCGGCGGCGGTTCCAGCCCCCTGTGGAGGCAGATGCTTGCCGATGTGTACGGATGTCCGGTTACGACCGTGGCCAGCAAGGAAGGGCCTGCCCTTGGCGTGGCAATCCTCGCTGCCGTTGGAACGGGAATCTACTCCTCCGTACCCGAGGCGTGCAATGCCGTCATTAAGACCAATCCTCCGCAGAACCCGATAGCGGAAAACAGTAAGGAATACGAAAAGTTCTACAAGCTCTATACCCAGGTCTACCCTGCACTTAAGGCGACCTACAAGAGCTTGGCCGCCCTGTAGCCCCGGGCCGGTGCAACGCATGATGCACATTTGTGCAATTGCGGTCCTCTCAAATTAATTTTGCGTCAGTTTCAAAGCGTCCACGGCAACAGAGAGTTGCCAAGGACTTTTGAAACTGACAGGCCATTCTAACCGTCTACACCCAGGCCGAAGAGGGCGTAGTCGCCCCTTGCCGGGTCGCCGGGAAATGCTTCCGCCATCATGGCGGTAAGATCCCGTGCGCACTTGAGCGAGGCAGCTTTGGGCTTGCCGCTGGAAGAAGCAGCAAGCAGTCCCAGCCGGGTCGCCTCCTGCATGACGTGGGTGTCCAGCGGAAGCAGCAGGTCCGCCTTGCTGTACCATGACGACCATAGTCCCATGTCTACGGGGGAGGAATCCCGTACCATCCAGCGCAGGAACATGTTCAGTTTCTTGAATGCACAGGCTTCCGAGTGGGGAATGGGTGTGCACGTGTCGGGGAAGCAGGAGGCAATAACCTGGCACAGGTGCCGGTGTGGCCGGACCGGAGAATCCTGCCCGCTTCCTTCTTGTCCCTTCGCCGCGGATGCAGGCTGCCCTACGGACCCGGCAGTTCCTGTGGCATTCTCCTTTAGCTCCGCCTGCCATTTTTCCTTGAAATAGTCGCCCAGCGTTTTTTCCTGCAGAATTTCTCCCAGCGTTGCAAAGAGTTCCCTCATGGCGGCATGGCTGTAGGTCCGGTAGAACGAGGCGGGCGAGGCGGGGAAGTGCGGCTTCCAACCTCCCTGCCGTACCCATTCCGACGGACTGCGCCCTGCCAGCGCCAGGACCGTCTCCACGTGGGAAAGAATCTGCTCCCTCCTGCCGAACGCAAGGGCGGCAGCGACAAAGGCGGCAAGCTCCCGGTCTTCTGTCCTGCTGTAGCGGTGCATGAAGCGGGAAGGGTCCCTTTCAAGGAAGTCCGCCGTCTCGTACTTATCTGCAAGGTATAAAAGCTTGTCCTTCAGGGCCGCGTCCATGCTTGCGCCTCCTGACAGCCTATTCCTCGGGAATCCAGACCCGCATCTCGTTCTCTCCCCGGTTGGACCAGGCGTAATAGGGAACGAGCGTGATGTCGCAGTCCTCTTCCTGTGGGCGTTCGTCGCAGTACAGCGCTCCCGTGTCCAGAATCCGCCGCCCGGCAACCGAAAGCTTCTGCACGCCGAAGAGCTCGTCCGTGCTGAAAGGAAGCAGCCGCGGCACGGCGTCGCGTTTGACCCGCAGGTTCAGCACGCCGCCCGGGTTGTCCGCGGCTTCCGCACAGTAGACTAGCGGGCCGCGCGTGAAGGCGACCTTGCCGGAGTCCGCGTTGATGCGGGGAGAGGGATATATCCGCTTTATATCCATGGTGAACTCAAAGGCGAGCCTGTCGCCCGAAGCAAAGTCTTCCTTTATATACGCAAAGGAATTTGTCACTGTGCAGCGGATTTCCTTTCCGTTCAGTGTGCAACGCGCCGTTGCAGCCTGGCTGGCCGTGCCGTGCGACCATCCTGGAATCCTGACGGCAAGGGTGAGCCTTACGGACTGTCTGCCTCCGCAGGGTTCGAATGAATATTCCACTCGGCCGTCATAGGGGTAGCCTGTTGCGACATGGATTTTGACTCCGGCCTGCGTGGACAGGTCCAGTGTGCCGCCAATGAAAAGGAGGCTGTAGATGGTTGTCCCGCCGCTTCCGCTGTTCCCCTGCTTGCCGTCGTCCAGCATCCAGGCGTAGCGGCTGATGGAGGCAATAAGGCGGGCGGCGTTGGGCGGGCAGCATGCGCAGGCGAACCACTGGGGGCGGACGGGGAGGGCATGCCTGTGGGTGACGGCTTTGCCCGATATGCCGGGGAGCGATTCCAAGGCGTTCACGTAGAAGAAACTCCTGCCGTCCAGCTGCATGCCGGCCAGCACCGTGTTGTAGAAGGCCCGTTCCATCACATCCGCGTACTCGCCATTCTTGTCCAGTTCCAGCATCCTTCGGGCAAAGAAGATCAATCCTATGGAGGCGCAGGTTTCCCCATAGGCCGTGTCGTTGGGCAGCTGGTAGTCTTTCGTGAAGGCTTCCCCTTCGTAGGCTGATCCGATTGCCCCGGTGATGTACATGCGCCTCCGCGTGATGCTTTCCCACAGGCGGCGGCAAGCGGCGGCAAGCGACCCGTCACCCGTTTCCAGTGCGGCGGAGGCCATGCCGGAATACAGGTACACGGCACGGACTGCGTGGCCGACGGCATCCTGCTGCTCACGGACGGGAGCATGGCTCTGCGTGTACTCCTTGTCTCCATTCCAGCCGCCCCAAAGCTGCCAGCCCCGTCCCTCGCTCTCCTTCCTGAAATACTCGCTGTCTACGCCCCGTACGTCGATAAAGTGCCGGGCAAGCTCCAGGTAGTGCGTCTCTCCGGTTGCCCCGTACAGGCGGACCAGGGCCAGCTCAACTTCCGGGTGGCCGGGGAAGCCGGGGGCTTTCTCCGTGACGAAGCGAGTGTAGATGTGGTCGGCCATGCGGCACATGATGTCAAGCAAGTTCCGTTTGCCCGTGCACTCGTAATAGGCGACTGCGGCTTCCATCAGGTGGCCCGCGCAGTACAGTTCGTGCGCTTCCCGTAGGTTGGTCCAGCGGCGCCCCTTTTCCTTGACGGTGAAGTAGCTGTTCAGGTAGCCGTCCTTCTGCTGGGCGCGGCCTATCAGGGCTATCATTTCGTCGCAGCGCTTTTCCAGCGCGGCATCCGGCTTCAGGGCGAGCGAGTAGGCGGCGGCCTCAAGCCATTTTGCCACGTCGCTGTCTTGGAACACCATTCCATGGAATTCCCCTGGGCAGCTGCCGGTCTCGTTCTCCAGGGCGGCAAGGCGGAAGTTTTCTACGGCATGGCTTTTTTCCACGCCGGGAATCCTGTCGTTCAGGATGTCTTCTTGGTAGGGGATGACTGTTCCAGTCACAAGCCTCATGTAGCGGCCTAAAAAAGCATCGTCAACGGTGAAAAGCCTTAAAGCATCTATATTCATACTAAAACGATTATAAAGTCTTCCTTTGGATCTGTCAAAAAGTTTTCTGTAAAGGCGCGATACAAAGGAGTGATTCCGGCTCCTTGGAAGTCGATCGGAGGGGCGGTTGCGACTTATTGCATAAGATAGGCTTTTTTTGTATAATTATGCAAATTTTTTATATTTCAGGGGTTTTGTATGCAAAGCACAGCAGAAGAGAAGAATGGTTTCATCAACAAGCTTTCTATATTGGCTCAGAACAATGACCCCATAGACCACAGCCTGTATGCCAAGTACGATGTCAAGCGGGGGTTGCGCTATGCGGACGGACGTGGCGTGCTGGTTGGACTGACCCGGATTGGAGACGTAGTGGGCTACGAGGTCCAGGACGGCAAGAAGGTGGCGGTTCCCGGACGGCTCGTTTACCGGGGCTACAGCGTGGAAGATATCGTGCATGACATAGCAAGCCGCCACGAATTCGGCTACGAGCAGTGCGCGTACCTCCTGCTCTTTGGCGACCTTCCGACGAAGCGGCAGCTGGAGGAGTTTACGTCCTTCCTTGGGGAGCTGAGGATGCTGCCCCCGAACTTTACGGAGGACATGATAATGAAGGCCCCCTCCTGCGACATTATGAACAAGATGGCCCGCGGAGTCCTTGCATCCTACTCCTACGACCCCGACCCGGAAAACCGCGATGTTGCCAACATCCTGAGGCAGTGCATCGAGCTGATTTCCCGCTTTTCCACCTTGGCGGCCTATGGCTACCAGGCCAAGCGCCGCTACTATGACGGCAAGAGCATGTACATACACAATCCCGTGCCGGAACTTTCCACGGCGGAAAACTTCCTGCGCTTGATCCGCAGCGACCGGAGCTACACCCAGAGCGAGGCGGAAATCCTGGACCTGTCCCTCATCCTGCATGCCGAGCACGGAGGAGGAAACAACTCGTCCCTGACCGTCCACGTCGTTTCTTCTGCGGACACGGACACCTATTCGGCAATCGCCGCCGCCGTCGGTTCGCTCAAGGGCCGCAGGCACGGAGGTGCGAACATCCGCGTGATGGAGATGATGGACGACATAAAGGCCAACGTGCACGACTGGAGCAACGAAAACGAGATTGCCGAATACCTGCGCAAGATTGCCCGCAAGGAGGCCTTTGACCATACGGGCTTGATTTATGGGCAGGGGCACGCCGTCTATACGGTCAGCGACCCAAGGGCGACCCTGTTGCGCGACAAGGCCGGGGAGCTTGCAAAGGAGAAGGGCTGCGAAGAGGAATTTGGCCTGTACCGGAGCATCGAGAAGCTTGCACCCCAAATTCTGGAGGAGTTCCACGGCAGCGACAAGAAGATATGCACGAACGTGGACTTCTATTCGGGCTTCGTCTACACGATGCTGAACATCCCCCGCGAGCTGTTCACGCCTCTGTTCGCCATAGCCCGTATAGCGGGATGGTCCGCCCACCGCATCGAGGAAATAGTGGCCGGAGGTCGCATCTACCGTCCGGCCTACAAGAACGTTTCCACCGAGCGTGCCTATGTTCCCATGGAGGATCGCGTGGAACAGGTAAGCTTCCCCGCCAGTTTTGTAGAAGAAGGCGTGCGGACGTCGGGGCCTTCCGACTAGCCGCTTTGTCCTGTCCGCCTGAGGTGCGGGCGGGGCGGTGGCCGGCACGGTTTCAAATTGCCATAAAAAAAACTCCCTCCACTGGTGGGGTGGAGGGAGCACTAAGGAGAAAACTAAAGGAGGACATACTGGATAATGCAGCCTGCCTCTCCTTCTTCCATAAGTTGGGGAAGGACTACTCTGTCAGAATCTTTATAATCTCGGCCTTGTCCGTAGTGTTGAGGATCTGTACCCTCTTGTCGGCAGACTTGAACAGCAGGCTGACTTCAGCCAGGAACTGCAAGTGCGGCCCAGTCTTGTTTACGGGAGAAAGCGTCATTATGAAAATCCGGCAGGGATCCTGATCCAAACTGTCGAAGTCAACGGGATTGTCAGATATGCCGATGCAGGCAACGAGGTCGGAAACCGTGTCGGTCTTTCCATGGGGGATGGCTATTCCGTGCTTCATACCCGTGGACATCTTGCGCTCACGGTCCAAGACGCACTCCCGAGCGGCATCCTTGTCAGTGACCTTCCCTGCCTTCACAAGTACATCGAGCAGTTCATCTATAATCTCTTCCTTCTTTGTTCCCTTCAAATGAAGTTCTACCGTCTCCGGCGTTAATACAGTTCGTAAGTCCATAAGTCAATTTTATGTTCAGAACGAAAATTTGTCAAGGAAAAAACAGCTTTTTGCGTGGAAATCGCTTTCCCTGTCCCGTAGGTATTGGAAGCCTTCCCTTGATTTCAACGATTTCCCCTTGTTCTAAAGGCAAAACTAGTATATCATAAAGTTGATGTGCTTTCAAAAGTCCAGACGGGCTTTTGAAACTGGACAGAATAAACTTGCGGGGGTCGCAATTGTACGAATGTGCGTCATGCGTTGCATATGCCCCCGTGGGCCAGTAAAAAAAGCACGGTGATGCACAATGCAACCGCCAGTACAAGCTTCAAGGCAGCGAGTGCGTAGCGTTGTGGTGCCGTGGACTTTTGCACTGGCTTGGTTGAATTGACTACGGAAAGGACTGTAAGCCTCCGATAAAGGAATCGGGTAATTTTATTGTACAGGACGTATCAGATATGGCAAGTGCAGAGAACGAAGATTATAATGCGAAGATTGTAAAGGCTGTGGAGGACAAGGTTTCATGGTTCAACAGCAGTGTACTGCCGAAGGTCCAGGAAGGCTACCGCAACCATCTGATTTTCGTTAAGAACCTCACATCCGCACTTCAGAGGCGGTCCCTCATTACGCCCGACCCTTACAAGAACGACAAGAAGATTACGGATGTAGGCAATATAGACGAGGCGCCATTCAATGATGCCGACCGGTCAACCCAACTGGGCATACGGTTGGGCCAGTACGAGAATATGGTAGATTTCATCTGTACCTACGTCAAGTTTTCCGTAGAGCAGCTGCCCACTGCAAAGATAAAGAAACTGGTTGACTTCAACAATTCCTTCGCATGGAATTCTCTTACGCCCGAATCCACACGACAGAACACGAAGGCCCTTGGATCCGCCCTGATGGAGCTTAAGACCACGACCCAGGGGGGCGGAGTTGCGATGGGCATGCTGTTTGACAGCATTTCCAAGACCGCCAAAGATTTGGAGGAGATGTCCAAGGATCTCAAGGCCATAGGCGTTTTCCAGAAAGAGCGGTACAAGGGCGAAATCCGAAAGACGATAGTTGCCAAGCTCAGTCCGGAGGTCAGGGGAAGTGCCGTTTCCCTCATGGACGAAATAAAGAAGCAGATGCCTACGGCCATGCCCCGCAGGCCGTTTTCTGCGGATATAGTGGAGGAGCTGGTCAAGGAAGAGACGGCTCCCAACAAGGACGACCTTCGCAAGAAGCTGCTCCTGCAGTTGAAGGTCCAGGAAGAGGTCGTAGAGAAGGAGGAGACCGGGGTCAATGTCCATGACATAATCATGGGCGCTGTCCTTTCGCTTGGCTCCATGTCCGACCAGTACAATATCGTCATGGGGAAGATCGTCACCAACCACGACATCCTCGCCTCCGAGGACAAGGGCTTCAAGCAGAAGCTGGGAAGGCTTTTGCGCCGACTGTTCGGCATGGCGGAACCTCAGGTGGAGTATGAGGTCATCATCAATAAGAAAGGTTCTGATGAAAAGCAGAAGGAGATAATCAACTACAATTCCTTCATGGCTTCCTTCTCCAAGAGGATAAAGTTCTACTCGTCGCTCAATTCGGTTGACAGTCCAAACTACCAGAAGATGAATTCTCAGGCGGATGACTTTGTGTTCAATTGGGTGAACAAGCAGATGACGGAAAACGGGAGGCTGCAGGTCCTGCTCGGCGCCTTGGATGAATTTTTCAAACAGAATACGTCGGGCGTGAACCGCGCCAAGATAAAAGGCATAAAGATGGAGCTGACGACGTTGAAAAACGCACTCGTCAAGGTAAACCAGCTGCGTTCCGAGTATGCCTCCTACGTGGAGGAGGCGGAGCAGATGAGGAAACTGGGAATAACGAAATGAAAATGAAAAGAATTCTGGGGGCTGCCGTTGTCGCGGCCCTGATGGTGCCGTCTTTTTCGGCACCGGTCTACACCCCGCAGGCAGGCAAGGAGTCCGATGACTTTCCTGGGGTTGAAAAGGCCCTGCAGCGCAACGTCGTCATGCTTACGATGGGGCATCCCTACGACCTGGATCCGCAGACGGCCAGCTACACTTCCGAGGCCCAGCTCCTGTCCGGCCTGTACGAAGGCCTCTTTTCCTACAATCCAGTCAGCCTGGAGCCGCAGAATGCCCTCTGCTCCTCTTACAAGATTTCCAGAAACAAGAAGCGGTGGACCTTTACGATAATCGACGGTGCGAAATTCAGCAGCGGAGAGAAGATAAACGCTGCGACTTTCCGCGAGTCTTGGCTGAACCTCCTTTCAAATCCCCGCGCCCCGTATGCCTCCATGCTGGATTGCATAGAAGGTGCCAGGAACTACCGGATGGGTACGGGCAAGCGGGACGAAGTGGGAATAACCGCCAGGGATGAAAGGACCCTCGTGGTCCACCTTGAGGAGCCTGCGGAGCATCTGCCGAAAATCCTGTGCCACCACGCCTTCAGTGCGGTCAGCAAGAAGAAGAACTCGTACAGCGGGGCCTTTGCCCTGTCGTCCTATGAGAATGGCCGTCTGGAACTGGTGAAAAACAAGAACTACCGGGATTCGGCCAGCATCCTCATCCCCGGCATAACGATTATCCAAAGCGATGACCTGGATGAGAACGCCTATCTGTACAACACGGGGAAGGTTGACTGGATTCCCGAGGGAAACGTCAACGCCGCCAAGATAATCAACCGCAATTCGATCAAGGTCGCCGCAGAATTCGGTACCTACTACATCTTCTTCAAGCTGAACGGCAAAAAGTGGAATACGAAGGAAGTACGCGAAGCCATGCTGGAGGCCATCCCCTACGACAAGCTCCGTGACGGCATAACGGTCCCCGCCACGACTTTGGTCTACCCGCTCTCCGGCTATCCGGAGGTGGCGGGATTTGACGACTATGACAGCGATGATGCGGTCATGATGATGGGCAAGGCACGGGAAAAGGCCGGACTTACGGCAAAAGAGAAGATTACGGTGAAGTTCGGCATAACCGACAGCGAGTTCATGAAGAACTTTGCACAGATCCTACAGAAAGCCTGGCAGCCGCTCGGAGTGGAGCTTGTCAGCGAGATAAAGGGGTCCGAGGCCTACAACTCGGAGATTCCCAGTTGGGATGCGGACCTGTTTGCCTACTCCTGGATTGGGGACTTTGCAGACCCGCTCGCCTTTCTGGAGCTGTTCAGGAGCGATTCTTCTTTAAATGTCGCCAAATACGACAACGTGGAATTTGATTCCCTGCTGCACCAGGCTTCGGTCGCGGGAGACAGCACGGACCATTACAAGCTCCTTTCTCAGGCAGAAACGCTGCTGCTCGATGACTGCGTTGTCATTCCGGTTTACCATCCCGTGAGCCTGCATATCATCGATACCGACATAATAGGCGGCTGGCAGTCCAATGCGATGGACCTGCACCCCTTTAAATACTTCTATATAAAGCGCAAGGAGCAGACGCTCCCCAACCTGGTGCTGGCCCCGGATGGAGATGGCGGCAGGGAGCTTCTGACCGGCAATTAGTCTTGGCCCTGCCTGGCCGAGACAAGCATCGCTATCTTGTTTGTGTTTTCTTCCTTGCCGTCCTTCCCCATGTCCAGCCTTATGTCTGCGATATGGGAGTAGAGGGCGGTCCTTTCCACGTAAAAATCATGGAATATTGAGCGTATCTCAAGTATAGAGTGGGGGCTCCTCCTCGCTATGTAGCTGGGCAGGTTTTCAAAACCGCCTTCATCCAGCTCGCGGGCCTCGCGTATAATCCTGTCGGCTGCGGCATTTTCCGGGGCGTTCAGGAATATGAATTTCCCCAGTGGGCGGAGGGCTGCCAGTGCGGCTTCGTTGCAGCAGATGCCGCCCCCTGTTGCTATGACGGCCTTTTCCCCTTCTGCCGTGAGCCTGTCCGCAAGCTTCCTGCAGGCTTCCGCTTCCGCCGCCTTGAAGGCTTCCTGCCCGCCTTCCGTGTATATCGTGCGGGGGCTTTTGCCGGTCATGGCGGTGATGACGTCGTCCGTGTCGTAGCAGGGCAGTCCCAGCTTCCCTGAAAGCAGCCTGGCCTGGGTTGACTTGCCGCAGTGCTTTATCCCCATCAAGATTATGCATTCCATGCGGATATAGTACGGCATACGGAGAAAAAAGCAAAGGGGGCAGAGGCGGCGGGGCATCAGTGCCGGTGCCTTGTTTTGCCTGTGCCGGTGCCTTGTTCCACCTAGATTCCGGCTTGTTCCGTCGGTGACGGCGCCCTGGTTTTGCCAGTGCGTCCCCTTGACCAATAACGCTATAGCTAGTAGAATTGCCCATAAATGCCCATATATATGGTGTATTCAGGCGTTGCAGCAGGAAATACAAATTGAACTCCTGCAAGCACTTAGCCTATAAAAATGTTTTTGGCACAGAAGGGGTCACGGATGAACATCATCAAGAGGAGCGGCGCTGAAGTTCTTTTTGACAGGAGGAAAATCGTAAAGGCCATAGAGAAGGCCAACGTCAGGGTCAAGGAGGCGGACAGGCTCTCCGCCAATCAGATAAATTCCATTGCCGACGACATTGAGATGAATTGCCACAGGGAGGGCCATGCGCTCAATGTGGAGGACATACAGGACCTGGTTGAGACCGGCATCATGGAGCGGGGGGCCTTCGAGGTTGCCAAGCTTTACATCACCTACCGCTACCATCACCAGCTGATGCGCAAGGAGAACACGACCGACAAGCAGATCCTCAGCCTCATCGAGGAGAACAACGAGGAGGTCAAGCAGGAGAACTCCAACAAGAACCCGACCGTCGTTTCCGTCCAGCGCGACTATATGGCGGGGGAAGTCAGCAAGGACATCACCCGCCGCTTCCTGCTGGATAAGGATATAGCGGATGCCCATGCGGCGGGAATAATCCACTTCCACGATGCGGACTACTTTGCCCAGCACATGCACAACTGCGACTTGGTCAACCTGGAGGACATGCTTCAGAACGGTACGGTCATCAGCGGTACCAAGATAGACCGCCCCCATTCGTTTTCCACCGCATGCAACATTGCGACGCAGATAATTGCCCAGGTGGCATCCTGCCAGTACGGTGGCCAGTCCATTTCCCTTGCCCACCTGGCCCCCTTTGTGGAAGTCAGCCGCCAGAAGTTCAAGAAGGAGATCCGCGAGATGGCGGAGGAGACCAAGCTGGACCTGGATGACGAGCAGTTCAACTTTATGGTCAAGCAGAGGCTCAGGGATGAGATAAAGCGCGGCGTACAGACTATCCAGTACCAGGTCATAACGCTGATGACGACGAACGGGCAGGCTCCTTTCGTCACGGTCTTCATGTATTTGGGGGAGGCGAAGAACGAACAGGAGAAGTCCGACCTTGCGCTCGTCATCGAGGAAGTCCTGCGCCAGCGCTACCAGGGGGTCAAGAACGAGGCGGGAGCCTGGATTACGCCCGCGTTCCCCAAGCTTATCTATGTCCTGGAGGAGGACAACATTACTCCGGGCAGCCGCTACTATTCGCTGACGGAACTGGCCGCCCGCTGTACGACCAGGCGCATGGTTCCCGACTACATCAGCGAGAAGAAGATGCTGGAGCTTAAGATAGACGGCAATGGCGAGGGCAACTGCTACCCCTGCATGGGCTGCCGGTCGTTCCTCACGCCCGACAAGACCGGCAACGGCTACGATAACGTGGCCGGAGCGCTCAACTGGAAGTCGGGCAAGTCCAAGTATTACGGAAGGTTCAACCAGGGCGTGGTCACGCTGAACCTTGTCGATGTTGCCTGTTCCTCGCAGAAGGATGAAAAGAAGTTCTGGGAGCTGATGGACGAACGGCTGGAGCTGTGCCACCGGGCCCTGCAGATCCGCCACAAGCGGCTGATGGGCACCAAGAGCGATGCCGCCCCCATCCTCTGGCAGAACGGCGCGCTTGCCCGGCTCAAGAAGGGCGAGACGATTGACAAGCTGCTCTACGGTGGGTATTCCACGATCTCGCTGGGCTATGCGGGCCTGTACGAGTGTACCAAATACATGACGGGACACTCCCATACCGAGCCGGAAGGCAAGCCCTTCGCGCTCAAGGTGATGTACGCGCTCAACGATGCATGCAGAAAGTGGAAGGAAGCGGAGAACATGGACTACTCCCTCTACGGCACTCCCTTGGAAAGCACGACCTACAAGTTCGCCAAGTGCCTCAAGAAGCGTTTCGGCATCATACCCGGTGTGACCGACAAGAACTACATCACCAACTCCTACCACGTACACGTGACGGAGAAGATAGACGCGTTTACCAAACTCAGGTTCGAGAGCGAGTTCCAGAACCTGTCTCCGGGAGGGGCGGTCAGCTACGTGGAGGTTCCCAACATGGAAGGCAACATCCCCGCCGTGATGACCCTGCTCAAGTACATCTACGACAACATCATGTATGCCGAACTGAACACCAAGAGCGACTTTTGCCAGAAGTGCGGCTACACGGGCGAAATAAACATCGTGAACGAGGACGACAAGCTGCTGTGGGAATGTCCCAACTGCGGCAACCGCGACCAGTCCACGATGAACGTTGCCCGCCGTACCTGCGGCTACATCGGTACCCAGTACTGGAACCAGGGGCGCACGCAGGAAATAAAGGAGCGGGTACTGCACCTGTAGGCGCGGGGACTTTGGCTTCCGTGTCGTCCGTATCGTGCAGTAGCCCTGGGCCATTGCAAAAGTACACGGCAGCATTTGCCGCCGTGTGTTCCGTATAAGAGCCTCCGTCCGCGTTCTGCGGCGGGGGCTTTTTTTGTGTCCGCAGACGGTTCCGTCCTGCCGCGTGTGTCCCGGCTGCCCTGTCGGGTGTCACCAGAATGGACTATCTGGTGCCGCCACGATGGACTGTCTGGTGCCACCACGATGAGCTATCTGGTGCCACCACGATGGACTATCTGCTGCCGCCACGATGGACTGTCTGCTGCCGCCAGAATGAGCTATCCGGTGCCGCCACGATGGGCC
>JAILON010000097.1 GCA_024690865.1 Treponema sp.
CGGAGAATCTGGAGCGGAGCGTCGAGGGAGGCTTTGCGAACGCAACGGATCTGGCGGAATATCTTGTGCGCAAGGGAATGCCTTTCCGTACGGCTCATTCCGTCGCGGCATCCGCCGTCCGCAGGGCGATAGACAGGGGGCTTGGCAAGATAGAAGACCTGCCGCTTGACATCTTGCGGGAGTGTTCGCCCCTTATAGAGGCCGACATCTTTGGTAAGATAAGTCCCCGGGCCTGCATGGAGGCCAGGCGGACGACGGGAGGCCCTTCGCCCGACCGGGTGGGGGAGCAGCTGGAAACGCTTGCCCAGTTCTGCAGGAAAAGCAGGAAGGAGGCCTAAAGCTAGGCCTCTGCCAAGGCTGGGCTTTCTATAGCTTTGGCGGGGGCGCCCTCTCCCAGGATGTTCTTGTCGGGATAGATTTTGGCCATGAGGGTCTGGATGGAGCGGACAAGCTCCGCCACTTCCTCAAGGTTCTTGTCCATGCTGAGCGTGTAGAATATTTGGGTGCCTACCTTGCGCGGCTTGACGATGCCGCAGTCCTTGAGGACCTTCAAATGGTGGGAGATGGCAGGACGGGAAAGCTGGGATTTTGCGCTCAAGTCGGTGACGTTGATGCCGGCTTCGCTGCTTGCCAGCCCTTCCGCGATGTCGAGGACGAGCTGCTGCCGTACCTTGTCTCCCAAGGCGATGAAAAGGGGAACGCAGGAGTTGAAGAGGAGCTTTATCCTGTGCCAATCGGATTCATCTATAGAAAAAAGTTTTCCTTCCATAACTCTCTCTCCCACACACACTAACGCCACACGAATATAATGCTTACTTCTATCTTATTCGCTCGCTGTCTTTTTGTCAAGATGTTTAATTATTTAAACATTTGAACAAAAAAACGTCGAAAGTTATTGACACTTAACGAAAATAACAGTAGATTCAGATTGTCAGTTTAATTGTTTGAACATTCAAACCTATGAGAGGTAAAACCATGAAGTTCTTGAAGGCTTTTTTCAAGCATCCCGCGATTATCGTAATCGTCTCCGTCGTGCTGACGGGGGCGACGGGATTCTTCCTGAAAGACTTGGAGATGGACAATTCAACGCGTATGTTCTTCCCGCAGAAGGATGCGTCCTATGTCCGTCTTGAGAATACGGAGGCTGAATTCGGCAGTATGCTCGCCATCGGCGTGAGCATCGAGGCTAAGGACGGTTCCATACTGACTCCAGAGTATATCGGCGTTATCGGCGAGATTACCGACAAAGTGCTGGAGCTGCCCAACGTCGAGGACGTGGACTCGCTGACGAACATCGATTTCGTGTGCGACCAGGACGGGGCCATTTCCGCAAACCCGCTCATTCCCGACAGCTACAGCGGGAGCGTGGAGGACATAATCCAGCTGGAAGGAAGGCTCGCCGAGTGGAGCGACATGTACAACCGTGTCATCATAAACGATAGCGGGACCGGAACCCAGATGTCGATTTCCCTGCGGCCCAAGAGTGAAATACAGCTTGCCTACGACGAGGCCAAGGAGGCCCTGCAGAAGGCAAAGTCCACGAATGCCCCCGCTGAGGAGCTTGAGGCCGCGACCAAGGCGTTCAAGGAGGCCAAGAAGGCCAAGAAACTCGCGCCGCCGGATTCCAAGAGGCAGCAGGACACCCTCTATGAGGTCAAGAAAATCACTGAGGCTGCCTGCAAGGGACACAACCTTTCCTATAAATTCTACGGCGACCCGGTCGTCTCCGACAACTGCAAGAGTTTCATGCTCACTGACCTGCTCCGCCTCATCCCGCTCGTCATCGTCATCGTCATAATCACGCTCTTCTTGAGCTTCCACACACTGGACGGTACGATCCTGCCGCTACTGACGGTCCTTATGTCCACGATAATGTCCTGTGGCTTGATGGGATTCTTCCACTTTACCTTCACGCTGGTCGCAAGCGTCATCCCGGTCGCCCTCATCGCGGTCGGATCCGCCTACGGCATCCACGTGCTGACCCATTACTATATCGAATTGGGCAACGTTGAGGGGGAGATGACCCGGGAGCTGTACGAGGAGGCGATTTTCAAGGGGCTTAAGGAAGTTTTCGTTGCGGTCCTCCTTGCAGGAATCACGACCATCGTGGGCTTCGTATCGCTGATTACGAGCCCCCTTGAGCCGCTCCACAGCTTCGCGATTTTCGCCGCGGTTGGAGTTGCCCTTGCACTGCTCCTTTCGGTGACTGTCATCCCGGCCCTGCTTCTGATGAAGTCCTATAAGAACCTCAAGAAGCATAACCGCATAGAGCAGCTGACCGACAAGGTGAGGCAGAAGCTGGACCGCGCCCAGCAGATGCGCGGCGGAAAGTCCGTCACCGAGGCGAGTGGCGACACCCTCTACAGCATCTACAAGTTCTTCTGCGGTACGAGGGTCCGCCTTGCGATAACCTCGCTCGTCATCGTCGTCATGTCCATCACCGGGCTTCTCAAGCTGCATGTGGACACCTCGCTGATAAGCTATTTCCCCAGGAACTCGCAGCTCCGCACCGACATAGACTACGTGAACAAGGAGTTTGCGGGTACCAACAGCGTCTACTTCAACATAACCGGGCAGGAGAAGGGGGACATAACGAACCCCGAGCTGCTCAAGGCCGTGGACGACCTGGAGATTTACCTGAAGGGCAAGTACCCCGAGGTCGGCAAGTTGATTTCCCTGACGACCTTCATCAAGAGGATAAACCAGGTCTGGCACGTCCCGGCGACGCAGCCTGCATCTTCGGACGGCATGGGCGACAGTTCCGGCGACGAGTCACTGGACTCCGGCTGGGATGATGATTCCTGGGGCGATGACTCCTTCGGCGCTGATTCGTTCGGGGAAGACAGCTTCGGTGACGAAGGCTCCCTTGCCTTCAGCGACGATGCGTTCGGCGATGAGGGCTCGCTGGACTTCGGCGACGATGCCTTCGGAGATGACAGCTTCACGTTCGACTCCGTGGACTCCGGCGATTCAGCTGCCCCCAGCGACTGGGTGGACCCGAACGAAGCCTATGCAGCTGCCCTGTCCCATGAGGTGACCGGGCAGGAAATCCTAGATATGTTCCGCAAGGCCTACATAGCCGCAGGCGGCAAGACCGCGAGCGTAGACAAAATCGTTGACGAGCTGATGAAGCAGATGAACTACAACGGCATGGCCTACTACGAGGTTCCCTATGACCCCGCCAAGTACCCCGTGAACACCCGTGAGGAGCTTTCCGGAGTCGTCAACGGCTACTTGACCCTGCTCTCGGGCTCACTGGAGCGCTTTATCGACGATGATATCAGCCCCAAGGAGATGCGCATTACCTGCCAGCTCAGGGAGCATTCCACCGAGGTTTCCGGCAAGATTATTGCCGACGTGAAGCAGTATGCCGCCGAGCACTTCCCCGCCGGCTACACGGTGGAGGCGACCGGCACGGGCGAGATGGAGCACCGGATGACGCAGATGATTATCAACAGCCAGACCATGAGCCTTGTTGTGTCGCTTTTGTCCGTGTTCCTCATCATCACCCTGTCGTTCAAGTCCGCATGGGCTGGTCTCCTGGGGGCGGTACCGCTCGCCTTCGCCATCATGCTGAACTACATGACGATGGGCTTTGCGAAGATCAACCTGGACTTCATAACGAGCATCATCGCGTCGGTGGTCGTCGGTGTCGGAATCGACTATACGATTCACTTCCTGACAACCTACCGTGAGGAGCGGAGCAAGACCCGCGACCTCATAGAGGTAACCAAGCGGACCTTCAAGAAGAGCGGCCACGGCATCGTGACGAATGCGCTTGCCGTCGGTTTGGGCTTCATCGTCCTCTGCCTGTCCAAGTTCGTCGTCCTGCGCTACATCGGAATCCTTGTCGCCATCGAGATGGTTGCGTCCAGCTTCCTGGCCATGACGATAATACCGGGAATCCTCAATTTGACCGATCCCAAGTTCATGCGCCCCAAGGAGGAGCCTAAGGCTGTGGTCGTCACGGACGAGGACGAGGAGGACTAACAGGTCCTGTTGCAGCAGGAAAGGAAACAGGATTTGAAAAAAAATAACAAATCCTGTAACCTTACACTTGTTAATCCGTTTAATCTTTTGAACATTCAAGGAAAGACACAGAGTGCTTTTCCTCGGAAGAAATGAAAATACTTTTTATAGAGGAGATTTACTATGAAAAAGATTTCTAAGGGTTTTATGGCTATGGCTTTCGCCTTGACTTTTGCCGCCGCTGCTTTTGCTGATGAGAAGGGGACTGCGGTCATGCAGGCCGCGCTTGACGTCGAGAAGCCCAAGTTCTCCAAGTCCGTGGTGCACATGGTCCTGAAGGACCTGAAGTCCGGTGACGAGGAAGTCCGCCAGATTATGGAGTACGGCCGCAACCACGATGACGGCGCGGGCAACAAGGTCAATGATGTCGTCATGCTCTTCCAGGCTCCGGCCAACATCAAGGACACCCGCTTCCTCCAGAAGGAGAACCATGGCAAGGACGACGACAAGTGGATTTACCTGCCCGCGCTCAAGAACACTCGCCGCGTCAACACGAGTGAGGGAAGCAAGGCTTTCGTCGGTTCTGACGCTTCTTATGATGACCTTTCCACCCGCGAGATTGATGAGGACGACCACCAGTGGCAGGGTGTCGAGGAGAAGACCGTCGGCAAGACCAAGTACACCTGTGACAAGGTGAAGGAAGTCCCCTACGACAAGAAGAACAGCCAGTACAGCTACAGGATTACCTGGGTTGATCAGGCCACCCATGTTCCGGTCTACACCGAGATGTACGACAAGGACGGCAAGCTTGAGAAGACCCTCGAGGTTCCGGTCATCCTGAACTACAAGGGTTACACGATTACCAAGGAGGCCATCTTGACCAGCGTACAGAAGAAGCACTCCACGTCACTGATCATCCAGAAGCTTGAGGTAGATCAGCCGATTCCGGACCGCGTGTTCACGTCCAACTTCCTGAACACTGGAAAGTAGCTGTTGCAGCTTGTTCTGGGAAACCCGCTGACTGGGAAGCTTCCGCTGGCAGCAACTGTGGCAGCCTGCTGGTGGAAGCCGTGGTTTTTGGTACAAGCTTGTTTCAAAAGTCCGAGTGATGAAGTCGCGGGGGCTTTTGAAACTGCTTCACGCTTTTTGTCAGGGATTCTTGGACGCAAGCTATGGAATTAATCTAAAAAAGGTGATACAATAGCATTATGGCTTTAAGCCTTGTCTGTGGTGGGCTGGCCGAAAAAGCAAAGGAAAGGGGCTTGTATGAAGATCAAGAAAATGGTGGCCTGTGTCGTCGCTGCATCTATTCTGACGTTTGTCGCGTCAGCCCAGGATGACTGGGACTCTTGGGACGATTTATCTGACTCGGATTCTTCTGAGGACAGCCTTGATTCTTTCGGAGACGATGATTTCGGCGACTTTGATAGCTCCTTCGGGGATGACGGGGGCTTCGGGGGAGGTCTTGTTGGCTTTGGAAGCGGATCTGACAGCCCCATCACCTTTAGCGGACGGCTGACCTTTGACGGTCGCTACTACTTTGCCAAGGATGACTCCGAATTCTTCAAGAGCAATTTCATTGGGTTGGATACGACAGAGCTGAAATTCATCCAGAACAGGACGCTGACAACGATGATCCGCTGGGGCGACACCTATCCAGAGGTTGAGGACTTGAACCCCCTTTCCGAAGCACTCTTTGATGCGATGGGCTATAAGAAAGTCATCTATGCCGACAATACCCTTGTTGCGATACCTGCTGCACGGTTGGGAATAAGCTACAGCGGAAACAAGGCCGATGCCAGCTTGACGTTGAACCTGACGGAAAAGACACTGAAGGATTACCAGATCGATGTTATAGACGAGCTTATCCTGCGCGGCTACTTCTTTGACAACCGTCTTACGGTTGAAGCCGGTAAGATGAAGGTCGTGTGGGGCAAGGGAGACAAGCTCCACGTGCTGGACAATTTCAACTCAGACGACTATACGGACTTCATAATTCCTGACTACATAGACCGACGCATCAGCACTCCTATGCTCAGGGCTGTCTATGCGTTCAACACCGATATGCCCCTTGCGGTGGAAGCCCTGTGGACCCCCTTCCTTCCGACGGACCGTTTTGCGACCGAAGGAGTGTGGACTCCCGCTTCGTATGCAAAGCTTACCTATATAACGCAGCAGATTCTGGGCTGGAATTACAGCAAGCAGAGCATGTCCCTAAGCGACATCTCTTCGTTTGACGAGGACGACATGTTCCCCGACACCAACAAGCTCCGGTATACGCAGGCAGGATTCAAGGTTTCCGGGACAGTTGCCTCGTTTGACTGGGGTGTGAGCTACTACATCGGCCGCTACAAGCAGCCTTCCGCAGATTTGAGTGCAACGCTTACTCCAATCGCAGAATGCCTTGCCTATAAGGAAGCGGCATTGAAATACAGGGAAGCTGCCGAAACTGCACAGGTTGCGGCAGCCAGGGCGACGGCTGGCGGAAACACTGCTGCTGCGACAGAATACGTTCGGTCTGCCACCAACTATGCGGCTTTGGCACGGGAGGCCGCGGCCAAGGCCGAAGCTGCCATTTTCTTTATTGGGCTTCCGACATTGGACTATGATAGGAAGCAGACGGTGGGTATTGAGTTTGCCACGATACTGGGCCGGTTCAACCTGCGGGGTGAAGCAGGCTTCAATATATCCGAGGACTGGGCTGGTGACGATCCGTGGATCCACAACAACAGCATTCAGTGGCTGTTCGGCTTTGATTTTGACCTTCCCATCAGCAACCTGAATATCAACATCCAGGAGACGGGAACCTACATATTGAACAGCAGCGACATAAAGGGCGGGAGATTCGCAGAGTTTGACGTGGATTACGATCCCAAGAACCGCTACACGAACGACAAGCTGGTGCTGAACATCTCCGACTCGTGGAAGAACGACCACTTCAAGCCGGAACTGACCCTCATGTGGGGGCTTGAGCGGGGGGATTTTGTTTTGCAGCCCAAGTTTACCTATGCACCAAACCCAAACCTGTCTTTCACGTTGAGCGGCCTTATGATGTACGAAAAGGACGAGTACAGCGAGTTCTACAGTTGGAAGAACAACAACTTTGTCAACTTGGGCGTGAAGTTCGAATTCTAAGGACTTTTACTTGAGGAAAGCCCTCCTTTGCTGTATACTGGAGCCATCATGGGCAATGTGTCGAATCATTTTGATGGTGAAAAAATAGTTATACAGGGTGCGAGGGAGCACAACCTTAAGAACATCAACGTGGAGCTGCCCAGAAACAAGCTTGTCGTCATCAGCGGGCTTTCGGGCAGCGGAAAGTCTTCCCTTGCCTTTGATACCCTTTTCGCCGAGGGGCAAAGGCGCTATATGGAAAGCCTCTCTTCCTATGCGCGGCAGTTTTTGGGCAGGATGGACAAGCCCGACGTGGATCTCATTACGGGCCTTTCCCCTGCAATCTCTATTGAACAGAAGACCACTCACAAGAACCCCCGGTCCACGGTCGGTACCGTCACTGAGATATACGATTACTACCGCCTTCTCTTCGCGAGAATTGGCAAGGCCCACTGCCCCAACTGCGGGCGCGAGATAAAGGAACAGTCAATCGACCAGATAATCGATACGATCCTGTCTTGGAACGAAGGAACCAAGCTGACGATTCTTTCTCCCGTGATACGGGGAAAGAAGGGGGAGCATGCGAAGCTCTTGGCGGATGCCATAAAGTCCGGCTTCAGCAGGGCCAGAATAGACGGACTGATGGTTTCCCTTGAAGATTCCATAAAGCTTGACAAGCAGAAGAAACATACGATAGAGATAGTCGTGGACCGGATAGCCATAAAGGAGGGCATACGGAGCCGACTTGCCGATTCCATAGAGACCGCATTGAAGAGTGCAAACGGCATAGTCACGGTCCTGCGGAGGGTAAACAAGGGGGATTCTGCCTATTCTGCCGTGGCTGCCGCGCTCGACAGCCGGGGAACTCCCTATGATGCTGCTGCCGACTACATAGAGCAGGAGGTTTTCTTTTCCCAAAAGAATGCCTGCCCCGACTGTGGTATTTCCATCCCTGAGTTGCAGCCACGGCTCTTTTCCTTCAACAATCCATACGGAGCCTGTCCCGATTGCACCGGACTGGGCGAAAAGATGGAATATGACGAGGACCTCATCATGCCCGATCCTTCGCTGTCGTTCAACGAGGGAGGGCTCGTACCCTACAATCCCGAAAGTTCCTGGAACAGCTCCATGTTCTCTGCCATTGCCGGGGCAGGGGGCTTTGACTTGGATACACCTCTGGGCAAGTTGACGAAAAAACAGAAGGATTTCCTATGGAACGGGGATGCGGAAAAGAACATCCGTTGGGTTTACCACAAGCAGAGCGGGGAAGGGACCAGCAGCTACAACCGCCCGTGGATAGGGGTGTATGCCGATTTGCGGCGACGGTATGTTGAAGCTTGGGGCGACAGCATGAAAAGCTCCTTGGAACGATACATGTCCCATAGGGAGTGCCAGTCTTGCAAGGGCAAGCGACTCAAACCCGAGGCCCTCTGCGTTACGGTTGGAGGAATGAACATCTGGGATCTGACGGGACTGTCGGTCCAGCAGACGATAGACTTCTTTGAAGGTTTGGAGCTGACGGAAACCGAGCGGACGATTGCAGCCCAAATTATGAAGGAAATTCGCAGCCGCCTGTCCTTCCTAAAAAATGTAGGTTTGGAGTATCTGACCTTGGAACGGTCGGCGGCAACCTTGAGTGGCGGCGAGGCCCAGCGAATTCGCCTTTCCACCCAGATAGGAAGTGCACTCACCGGCGTCATGTACGTCTTGGATGAGCCGTCCATAGGGCTCCACCAGAGGGACAACCAGCGGCTTCTCGATTCCCTGTTGTACCTACGGGATTTAGGCAATACGGTCATCGTCGTTGAGCATGATGAGCAGACCCTCAGGACGGCAGACTACTTGGTTGACATAGGGCCTGGCGCCGGAGTTCACGGCGGGCAGGTGATGGCGGCAGGAAGTCCTGAACAGGTGATGAAATGCGAGGAAAGCGTTACGGGCCGCTACCTTGCAGGGAAGATAACGATGCCGCTTCGGAAGGAGCGGAGGCAGGGAAACGGAAAAAAAATCAGCATAAGCGGCGTGACTGAACACAACCTAAAAGGTATAGGTGTTTCTATTCCCCTTGGTACATTTACGTGCATTACTGGTGTTTCCGGCAGCGGCAAGTCAACCCTCCTCAACGACGTCCTGTATCCTGCCATAAGCAATGCCTTGATGAAGACGGACTACGATGTCGGCGCATACAAAAAGATTACAGGACTTGAACATATAGACAAGGTTATCAGCATAGACCAGACGCCCATCGGCCGTACTCCTCGAAGCAATCCGGTGACATACATCGGCGTCTTCGACAGAATTCGGGAACTCTTTGCGTCCTTACCCGAGGCAAAGTCCCGCGGCTACAAGAACGGACGCTTTTCCTTCAATGTGAAAGGGGGCCGCTGCGAAAACTGCCAGGGGGCGGGAACCATCACGATAGAGATGAACTTTTTGCCGGACGTGTTCATCCAGTGCGACGTCTGCCGGGGAAAGCGCTTCAACCAGGAGACGCTCGACGTGCTCTACAAGGGTAAGTCCATCTCCGACGTGCTGGATATGACCGTGGAAGAAGCCTGCGACTTCTTTGCCGCCATTCCCCACATATCGCGCAAGCTTGAAACGCTGAAAAGCGTGGGCCTTGGCTACATACAGCTGGGGCAGAACGCCCTGACCCTTTCTGGCGGCGAGGCCCAGCGGGTCAAGCTGGCCTCTGAGCTGGCCCGGCCTTCCACTGGAAAGACCCTCTTCATATTGGACGAACCGACGACCGGTCTGCATTTCGTCGATATAAAGCAGCTTATGGAGGTAATACAGAGGCTGGTTGACAAGGGCAACACCGTCGTCATGATAGAGCACAATATGGACGTGATATGCCAGGCCGACCACCTGATAGACCTGGGGCCAGACGGTGGAGATGGGGGCGGGAAGATCGTCGCCGAAGGAAGTCCGGAGGAACTTGCGACCTGCGAGGGAAGCTGGACTGGCCGCTACGTCGGTGAGATGCTTGAAAGGATGAGGATGCGGGAAGGTGAAGCCTAGGCGTTCCAGAGCCGCCTTTTTTATTGCGGGCATTCTCTTTTTCCTCTCATCCATGTTGCCTCTCTGCGCACAGGAGGGCAAGACCACCGTTGTGACGGTAAAGTACGCCCGCCATACCGAGTACGAAAAAAATGAAGCCAGTGGGAATGAAATAATCGTCCTTACCGGCAACGTATCCATGACGGTGGAAAAGGGGAAGTCAAAGATAGACATAGAGGCTTCCACCGTTCGCTATGACAGAAAGACCAGCATGCTCTTTGCTCAGGGAGGGGTCGTCCTAAAATCCACAGGCTCCGGGGGCAGCCAGGATGCGACAGCCGACTCCATGCTTTTGAACACTGATACGCTGGAAGGAATATTCGACAATTCCCGTATGGTCCGCTTCGGTGGGGATGACAGCTCCATCCCGTCGGGTTCCACACTGGTAGCGGCGGCGACTATTTTGGGAACGGGAGCTTCCGGCACAATGGCCTTCAAGCATGCCACCATAACCTTTTGCGATGACGAAAATCCACACTGGAAAATACGGGCAAGCAAGGCTTGGATGCTTCCGGGAGGAGAGTTCGCATTCCTCAATGCACTCCTCTACGTGGGGCAGGTTCCGCTGCTTTACCTTCCGGCTTTCTATTACCCAAAGGACGAGCTTATATTCAATCCCGTAGTCGGCTATGACGCCCGGAGGGGATATTTTCTCCAGACGACGACCTACCTCTGGGGCAGAAAGCCCCTCACCGCATACGGTTCCGACTCTGACGACGGCTCCTTCAGTTTTGGCCGACCGTCAAAGCTGAAGGAACAGGAGCGGGAGGGCATAGTCCTCCACAACCTGGATACGGACTATACCGGACAGACGAAAGACTACCTCAAGCTGACCGCGGACTACTACACCCGACTGGGAGGTATGTTGGGCCTGGATGGAAACTACACGGGGGGCCGGGCGGCCATTCCGTCGGTAAATGGATTTTTCAACGTGGGATTCTCAAATACCGTGTTCTACAACGAGGACGATGACGCCTTCAGCCGATATGGGCTTTCAAACAAAGGCTACCAACGGTTCAAGGACTCCTCATCCTTCCTTGGCGTAGATCTGCCGTTCCGCTATGCAGGAAAGCTGTCGGTTACCGGAAAAGGTCGCCCAAACTATTCGCTTTCCATGCCCCTGTATTCAGATCCCTATTTCCTTGTAGACTATGGAAGCCGCAACGAATACATGGACTGGATCCGGTTCCTTACCCGAAGCAGTTCGGAAGAAGTAAGCGACGAGATGAAGACTACCGATGACGACAGCCGCATGGTCTCCAGCTTCAGCTGGGATGCAAAAGCTTCCTATGCCTTTCCCGAGCTTGCCAAACTGAACAGCTACTACCTGACGAGTGCAAACATAAACCTTTCCAGCTCCATCAAATTCAACAGCTGGAAACGGACGGACACCCTGTTCAAGGAGCAGCCGCTGACGTGGCAGTCATATTCACCGGAACGAAAAATCCTCTATCCGTCCCTCGTGACCCCCATCAACTTTTCCTTCTCGGTGAAGGGCAGCCTGTATAAATTCCCGTATGACAAGGGGACCGCTGCGGAGGATACGGGGTCGGAAGAACTGGCTTCCAATGAGTCTGATGAGGATGGGGAAGGGGACGTCGGCGAGGATGAAGAAAACGTGCCGGTAGCAACCCTTTTTACGTCGGACGACCTTCCCGCCTTGGACGACATAAGCCTGCCGCCCCTTGCGGAGTTCAAGGATTTCCAATACAGCCTTGACTACAGCATATCTTCCAATTTCGTCAGGCAGAACAGCTACAATGCGTCCATGCTGTTCACCGAGGACACCAGCTTTGACTGGAACAAGACACATTCATCCTACTATGAGCTGAAAGGACCAATAGACGTAATAAACAACCTGTCCTACCGGGACAGGTTCATCTCCATGTCCAATACGATTTCGTTTGATCCCCACTATCAGAAGCACCCGAATTTGGACGGATATACGAGCGAAGCGTCAAAGAATTCCGTTCTCAACGCCGACTACGGTGCGAAAAAGTTTGACATAAACGACGTGAATGTCGTCTCCTTCAGGCCGTTCATGTATGATGGCGTCATCTATGATACGGGGCTGGACTGGAAGAGCAAAGTCAGGCTCCTCAGGACCAAATTCATTGGCGATGCGGAGAATCCCGACTGGGACTACCTCGCCGTCAAGGGAGACGATGAAAGCATAACTGAAAACACCCTGATCGGTTATGTGGTGGCAAAAGAAGATACGAAGTTTTCGCAGAAAATCACGGCATCCCTCTCCCTGCCGCCCCGGTCGGGAGAAAAGGACTTCAAGGTGGACTTGACGTTCCCCTATGTGGACTGCGGTTTTTCAACGGGAGTCGAACGAATAGACAGCGTTGACGAGGATGAGGACCCGGAGTTCAAAGACAAGCCGTTCAACCAGTACCTTTCGGTCAACATGCAGGACATCCGGATCAAGCTCCTGAAGCCCTTGAAGTTCACGGAGTCCTACAGGTTCAATATGGAAGAGAACTACCATGACTCCCTAAAGCTAGCCCTGTCCTGGAACGGGTTTCAGGCGGCCTATACGATGCAGCACGCCTACGGCTACAACTACGACCCGGCCACAGGCTGGACTGCGGATAAGGAAAAGGAATTCCGTCCCTACAACCTTTCCATATCGTATTC
>JAILON010000108.1 GCA_024690865.1 Treponema sp.
GGAAGCAGTTCCTTGATTTCAACAACGCTTCAATTTCTTTCGTCACAAGGAATAAGAAAAACATTGGGTATGAAGTCCTCTCTTCGGATTCGGAAGAGAAATCTGATGCAGACTTTACGATAATCCGCGACGAGAAGATACAGATGGGAACAGGGCAGAAGGATGAACATCCTGCCTCCGTCATCCTTCGCCAGATTGTCTCCCGGGACAGGAATACTGGTAAGGAAATCAAGCTCCTGACGAACATGTTTGATGCCGACCCGCTTGAGGTTGCCGCCATTTACAAGAAGCGCTGGACCGTGGAGCTTTTCTTCAAGATGATAAAGCAGAACCTCCGGGTGAAGCGTTTCTACGGGCAGAGCGAGACGGCGGTCAAGACCCAGATATGGATTGCCCTGATTGTCCACCTGCTCTTCCTCATCCTCAAGGCCATGAACGGGAATGCGAAAAGGACATTCTCAAGTTTCTGTTCCGAGATTTCCGTCGTGCTCTTCAGGCACAGGAATCTGGACAAATGGTTCGCTGGTGATTATGAGAAGCTTCCGCCTCCAGCCCCGCCCGACAACAATTCCTTATGGCTGTTTGATGAGTTGGCAAGTTAATTGGACAGCAGTGGCAAAAAATACAACCTCCGCCTCGTGGAGGACTGCGCCCAGTCGCACGGGGCAAAGTTCAACGGGCGGACGACGGGCACCTTCGGCGACATCGGCTGCTTCTCCTTCTATCCCTCCAAGAACCTCGGGGCCTTCGGCGACGCGGGAGCCATAACGACTGACGACGATGCGCTGGCCAACGCCGTCCGCGTGTTTAGGAGCTACGGGAGCGAGAGGCGCTACTACAACAAGGTCGTGGGGGCCAACTCGCGGCTGGACGAGCTGCAGGCGGGGCTCCTCCGCGTCAGGCTTTCCCACCTTGACGAACTCGCCGCTGAAAAGCAGCGGATATGCGCCCGCTACCTCCGGGAGCTCCACAACGACAGGATACTCCTCCCGAAGGTCCGCGACGGCGCGACGCACATCTGGCACCAGTTCGTCATACGCTGCGGGGAGCGGGACGCGCTCATCAAATACCTCGATGAGAAGGGAATCGGCACGATAATCCACTACCCCATACCCCCGCACCTGTCCGAGGCCTATTCGTACCTCGGCATGAAGGAGGGCTCGCTTCCTGTCACCGAGCGGTATGCGAATGAGGTCCTGTCCATACCGCTCTACAACGGCATGACCGACGGCGAGCAGACGAGGGTCATAGAGGCGATAAATGGGTTCCGGGGGTAAAGGTGATACATCCAACGGCTGAAGTAAAGAGCAGGAACATTGGAGAGAACACGAACATCTGGCAGTTCTGCGTCGTCCTGCCCGGTGCAAGGATAGGCGACAACTGCAACATATGCGCGAACAGTACGATAGTCTGCGGCCATACGATAGACAGGCCTTAAGCCTGTGTCGGCTTTGAACTTCTTGTTATGTGAATCCTATTTCACCTTTGCATAATGTGTCCACATACGAATTATTTTTACTGTTCCTTCGTACTTTACATCAGCAACTGTGATTTCTTCATCAACGATTTCATATACTAATCTATGCTGGATATTAATTCGTCGTGAATACAATCCAGCTAAATTTCCAACAAGTTCTTCATAAGGTGGTTCAAGAGGATTCTTTCGCAAGATTTCAATCAAAGCCTTTGCTTTGCCGTCAAGCTTTGCTGATTTGAGGTTCTTTATATCTTTGGCAGCCTGTTTGTCGTATTTTATAAGATACATTGCTACCACTCAACTTCATCTTCGGAAAGGCAATCTTCTAAAGGTGTGTTTTTTCCTTTTATCAAGGATTCTGCCATTCCCGGGACTGAATTCAAATACATTGTTTCCTGAATGGCGTTCCAGTCATCTTCACCGATGAGAACTGCATTTTTTCCGTTTGAATTTGTAAGGGTCAACGGCTGGGAATTATCATTAACAAATGCCATAATCTTAAAGAGATTTGCCCTTGCTTTGGTCGCTGTCATTGCATTCATACGAACCTCCATTTATGTACATTATAGCGTACATTGCAAAAAAAACAAGTGGCTTGACCACTTGTTTTTCAAGCACAGGAACCTGAACAAATGCTTTTCAGGAGATTATGAGAAGGCTCCGCCTCCAGCCCCGCCCGACAATAATTCCTTATGTATGTCTGCCTTTTTGGACTGTCAAACCATTATCTTTAAGAAAACGCCCCTGCTCTAGGGGCATTTTTTATTTTTAAAGCAGAAACAGGAGGAAAAGAATGATACACCCGCTTGCTGACTGCAAATCGGCGAACATCGGGGAAAATACGAACGTCTGGCAGTTCTGCGTCGTCCTGCCCGGCGCAAGGATAGGCGACAACTGCAACATCTGCGCGAACGTGTTCGTCGAGGGCAACGTCGTGATAGGGGACAATGTGACCGTAAAGTGCGGCGTCCAGCTCTGGGACGGCGTGACGATTGAGGACAACTTGTTTGTGGGACCGAACGTGACCTTTACGAACGACCTGTTCCCGCGGTCGAAAGCGCATCCCGCTGAATATGCGAGGACCGTCATAAAGGCAGGCGCGAGCATCGGCGCGAACAGCACGATAGTCTGCGGACATACGATAGGGGAGAATGCGATGATAGGGGCTGGGAGCGTGGTGACGCACGACATTCCCGCCGGGGAACTCTGGTACGGGAACCCCGCACGATATATACGCAAGGTTGAAACCTAATCTCAATAACTATTGTGACAGGACAATCAAAAGGATTCAAGCGGTTTTTCCGACATTATACCTGTCTATTCCGAGCCTGATTTCAGCAAGTCCATTAAGGCCGACACGTCGGATTTCGTTTATCACGGGAAAGAATGTGTGAGGGCAGAGGATATCGTCGCTTTCCATGATGGCGATGTCCTTCTGTTCCTGGGACTGGACATGCCTTCGGTTTTTCACAAGAAAGCATTCCTTGAGAAGCTCGTTAACCGGGGCGTCAGGGTTTACGTTTTCTTGTATGACCTCATTCCTTATCATTATCCTGAGTTCTTTGGTTTTGGCCGGATATATTTGAATTATTTGGAGGCTATAACGCATTTCAGCGGGTTTATCGCAATTTCAAAATTTACGATGGATGACTTCAAGGCATGGAGGGAAAAACACAGTATAAGCGTACGAAAAAACTTTTTGGAAAGCTATGTCCATCTGGGAAGTGATTTTGATGAGAAATTCGGTATCTCAGCTTCGCATGAAAGCGACAAGAAGTTTGAGGAGTTTGGGAGCAGGAAGACTTTCATCGTTGTTTCCACTCTTGAGCCACGGAAAATGCACGGCCAAATTCTGGATGCCTTTGACCTGCTTTGGAAAGGCGGTCAGGACGTGAACTTGGTTTTCGTCGGGAAAGCAGGATGGCTTGTTGATGACCTTCTGAAAAAGATAGAAGTGCACCCGGAGAAGGGAAAACGGTTCTTTTGGTTTGACAACATGGGGGATGATGCCCTCAACGCCCTGTATGAAAGGGCTGACGCATTGATTTTTGCATCCCTCATAGAAGGCTTTGGTCTGGGAATTGTGGAAGCTGCTGCCAAGCACTGCAAGCTTATACTTAGGGATATTCCTGTATTCAGGGAGGTCGCTGGTGACGGAGCATTGTATTTTTCTGGCGAAAGACCCGAAGACCTTGCTGAGAAAGTCACCGAATGGATTTCCTTGGATGATGCCGGTTCCGCCCCTGCAAGCGATGGGGTGGAGGTATTGTCCTGGCAGCAGTGTGCCGAAAAGCTTCTTGAGATAATAAGAGAACATGGCAAGGAGTAGTCATTTTGGATAAAATAGGTTAGAATTGGCTTGAAACCATCTTTGGGGAGAAGTCAATGGGAATCTACCTGAACCCGAACAACGAAAATTTTACGGGAACGACGAAGCGGGACATCTATGTGGACAAGACGATGATGATAAAGGTCCTGAACCGCTTTATGGAGACGGACAACAAATACGTCTGCGTGTCCCGTCCCCGCAGGTTCGGAAAGACTATAGCGGGCAACATGCTGTCGGCCTACTACTCCAAGGGCTGCGACTCTCGCCAGCTGTTCGCCCGCTACAGGATAAGCCGCGAGCCCAGCTTCGAGACGTACCTGAATAAGCTGAACGTGATTCAGATAGACCTGAACAGCGAGTACCAGAATGCGCGGGACAAGGACAGGCTCCTTGACGCCCTGCAGGACAAAATTATAGATGAGTTTTCGGCCCAGTTCCTGGGGCTCGCCTTCAGCCACGAGGATTCCGTCGGGGACTGCATCCTCAGGGCCTACTCGAAGCTGGGGGAGAAGTTCGTCGTCATCATAGACGAGTACGACGTGCTCGTGAGGGAGAGCGTCAGCCGGCAGCTCTTCGACCAGTACCTGGGCTTCCTGAACGGGCTTTTCAAGAGCAATACCCTGCGCCCGGCAATCGCCCTCGCCTACATCACGGGAATCCTGCCGGTCGTGCGCGACAGAATCCAGTCCAAGCTGAACAACTTCGAGGAATACACGATACTCGATGCAGGGAATTTGGCGGAGTTCGTAGGTTTCACCGCTCCGGAGGTGCAGGGACTTTGCAGGGAATACGGGGCGGACTTCGAGGAGTGCAGGCGCTGGTACGACGGTTACCGGCAACGGGGCTTCGAAATCTACAACCCCGAGTCCGTGGTCAAGTCACTGGCAGGCGGCAGGTGCGAGAACTACTGGAGCAAGACCTCGACCTATGCCGTCATCTCCGACCGCATCCAGGCAAACTTTGACGGCACAAAGGACGACGTCATCCGCATGCTGGCGGGCGAGAGCGTGGACGTGAACGTTACGATGTATATGAACACGATGACCGAGTTCAAGAACAAGGACGACGTATTCACATACCTGATACATCTGGGCTACCTGGCATACGACCGCGAGGAGGGAACCTGCCGCATCCCCAACACAGAGGTGCAGCAGGAATGGAAAAGCGCCATTTCCGTGGTGCCGGAGTACAAGGTGACGGACGGAATAATCAAGGCCTCCAAGGAACTGCTGGCAGAGACGCTGAGACTGAATGCAGATGCAGTTGCAAAATCGCTGGACGAGAGCCACATCCATGTCACCTCAAACCGAAGTTATAACAACGAGGACGCGCTGCAGTCGGCGATTTACCTGTCATACATATATGCGCTGAACAAGTACACGATTATAAAGGAGATGACCGCCGGGAAGGGATTTGCCGATGTCGTGTTCATCCCCTTCGTGCCTGGCATCCCCGCAATGATAATCGAGCTGAAGCGGAACGGCTGTGCCGACAGCGCAATTACGCAGATACGTGAAAGGCGCTACTTTGACTCGCTGTCGGCATATTCCGGCGACCTGCTCTTTATCGGCGTGAACTACGATGAGACCGCCAAGACCCACGAGTGCAGGATAGAAAAGTTCGTCAAGTGAGCCTTGTGCCTGCAACTTTCCGTGCGTGAAAAGGCTTGCTCCTAAATCAAGCTGACGGGACAGAGCCATACGTCGCGCTTGTAAGGCACAAGCGCGTCCGCCATGCACAGGACAAGGGCCGGTTTTATGGGGAGGTTCAGTTTCTTCAGGACCGGGAAGTTCCTGTCCGCATCGGAGGGGTTCTTCGCCTTTTTGATTTCGACGGGGCAGACTCCTTCCGCATCTATGATGAGCAGGTCCACTTCTTTTTTGTCAATGTCCCGGTAGTAGTACAGGTTCAGGTCCTTCCCGGAATTGTAGTAGCTTTTGACGATTTCGGAGATGACGAAGGTTTCGAAGAAGGCCCCGTTTTCCAATGTCTCGGCATTCGGCCACCTGCAGAGATAAGCCGCAAGCCCCGTGTCAAGGAAATACACCTTCGGGGTTTTTATGATGCGGTTCGTCACATTCGTGTAATACGGATGAAGTATGAAAATGATTCCGGAGCGTTCCAGGATGGAAACCCATGCCTTCGCCGTCGGGGCCGAAACGCTGACGTTCTTTGCAATTTCATCATACTTGAGCTCCTGTCCAGTGCGGGCCGCCATGAACACCAGGAAATTGTAGAACTCGTTCAGTTTGCCCACCTGCTCCAAGTCGTGGATGTCCCGCTCAAGGTAGGTGTTGATGTAGTCCATGAAGAAACGCTCTCGGGGAATCCGGGAGCTGTGCAGCTTGGGCATGCCGCCCTTGAAAATCCTCCCGTAGACATCATGAACGGAACAAAGGCCCTTTACGGGAACTCGCTCATTCAGTTCTTGAATTGCGGGGGAAAAGGCGGGGCGCGGAATTCCTTCCAGCTCGCTTTGGGAAAACGAGGAGAACGGGAAGATTCCGACCCTTCCTGCCAGCGTTTCCGAGATGGACTTCATCATCCTGAACTGCTGGCTTCCCGTGAGCCAGAACATTCCGTCGCAATCCTCGCCGGAAAGGGCTTTTGCGTCCACGATTTTCTTTATCTCAAGGAGCAGGCCGGGGACCCGCTGGAATTCGTCTATTATGAGCTTCGTCCCGTAGGTTTCAAAAAACAGCTCGGGGTCTTCCTGTGCCAGGCGGTACGCCGTCCTGTCGTCGAGCGTCACGTAGCGGCGGTCTTTTTCCTTTATCGCATTGAGCATGGTTGATTTCCCGACCTGACGCTGGCCGCACAGGGCAAGGACGGGGTAATACGAGTTTGCCTCGAGCCAAATTTGCTCCAGCTGTCGCCTGATGTACATGAACCGCCTCCGAGAAATCTAAAGTCTGACTTTATTTTACTCAGGGAAATACGGCTCTGTCAAGGAATACAGCATCGGGGCACAGTATACGCTGGAATACGGGGGCAGCAAGTCCTGGTGGCCACCTTTTATGGAAGCTCAAAATTCACTGTAAGAAACGAAAAACAGTATCTTTTACACATTTTTTCCGACGAATACTTGTATCCGTGTCACGGTTATTAATCATATCCCCCGCGAGGTTTTGTTTCCATGCCAAAAATACTCATCTTCGGTCTCGGGACGGTGTTCAACGAGCACGTGCGCCAGATAAACTTTGACGACGTGGCCGGCCTGTCCGACAACAGCATCTACCGCGTGAGGGGGACGATGTACGGGAAGTACTGCTTCCCGCCCGACCGCATCCGCGAGTGCTCCTTCGACTACGCGGTCATCTTCAACCAGGCGCACTCGCGAGAGATCCGTGACCAGCTGGTCGCGCTCGGCGTGGGGCCGGACAGAATCGTCAGCTGGCAGCATTACCTGTTCCGCATGTGCGGGAGGACCGTTCCGATGAGCCGCCCCTGCCTGGCCCACGTTGCGGGCTTCGTCCGTTCCCGGGGCATACGGCGGGTGCTGGACGTGGAGGGCTCGCTGGCGCGGAATGGCCTGCGCGGAACGGAGGACTGGGGCGGCCCGGTGGAGCTGTCCTGCCTGTCGTTGCGGGATGCGGGCGGCGGAGAACCTTTTGTGGCTGCCCGAAACCCGTCTGGGGTTGCTTCCGGCGGCGGTCCCGCAGGGGGCGGCCATGCCCTGTCCCGGTGGACGCCCCTCTGGGGGCGAAACCTGTACTCCCGGACGGTGGGGAAGCTGGAGGGGCGCTACGGTGCTGTTGTGTGCCTGGACTTCTTCCTCTCCCACCGGCCGGGAGAGCTCGCGTCCCTGATTAAGGAGTTGGAGGGCCGCTTCCGCTACCTCGTCGTCTCGTCGCCCTTCCCCTATCCGGACGAATTCACGGAGTGGGCGGACTTCGACTTTTCCTCCCTGGGAACGGTCAGCTCCCTGTCGTGCAGGACCGTCATGCTGCATTTCATCGACACGGCGCGTCCCGAAGGGCTGCGGCTGGTCACGGTGGCGCACAGGCCGTGCAGGCTGCCGGATTCCCCGCTGTACCTGCCCGTGTTCGCCGGAGGCGGAAGCTGCAACCCGCTGGGCATACAGGGCGACGCGGACGGCGACAGCATCTCGCATCTGAACCCGAAGATAAACGAGCTTACGGCCCTGTACTGGGCATGGAAGAATACGGACTACCCCTACCTTGGCCTGTGCCACTACAGACGCTACTTTGCGGACGTGGAGGGGGCGGGAGGCACCGACGGAGCAGGCGGTACCGGGCGGCCCTTTACGGACGGCGGACGGCTTTTGGACATGCTGTCAGGATGCGACATGCTGGTGGACCGGGCCGTGGAGTTCTGGCCCCTGACCATACGGGGCCAGCTGGCCCTGACGGTGCGGGCCGACGCGCTGGAGGAGGGCCTTGCCCTCGTACGCGGCACGATCGCCCAGGTGCAGCCGGACTACCTTTCCGAGTTCGACGAGTACCTTGACGGGGGCTGGATGTACCCCTGCAACATGTTCGTCACGTCGCGGCCCCTGCTGGACGCCTACTGCGGATGGCTTTTCAGCATCATCGTCCCCGCGGCGGAGCAGTTCGACGCTTCCGGCTACGACGGGTACTCTGCCCGCACGATTGGATTCATCGCCGAGCGGCTCCTCACCCTCTGGGTCCTGCACAACGGCGTCAGGGTCAGGGAGCTCCCCGTCGTCCAGACCGAGCCGTAGCAGGTGGTCGGTTCCGGGAAGGAGCAGTTCCGGGCCGTCCCCGCCGTGGGGGCCGTAGCCACTGCAATAAGGTAAAGCTGCTCCGACAATATGCCGCGCGTACATTCACACACGCCTATTCTCATCAAACAGTGAAGGCCAGCCCCGGTCCGCCGGGCGCTGGCTTTTTTGTTTTCTTTCCTCCTGACTCAATCTTCCCACGCATTTTCCCTGCATCCGCCCTCGAAATTTTCCTTCCGTCCTTTTCATCCGTCCGCCAGCCCATCCACCACGCCCGACCCCTCGACGGCAGAATCCGTCCCTTCCCCAGAATTTTTTCGCACGTCCACTTCCCGCTCGCCGTCTCCTTGCCCATCCAAGATCGCCATGGGACCGAGGCATAGTGTTTAGTCCATCAGTTTTTCTCTTGTTCCGTTCTGACTTCTACCATCCCAAAGCCCCCTGCTGGTATCATTCCCCGTTCCTGACATGCTGAGCATAACGAGACTCCCCATAGCACAGGAAGCAGGGATAGCCCCCGTGAAGGGATTTCCTTCACCTTTCACACGGAATCCCCCCTGAAGAGGAGGCGCATCCTTATTTTTCTGTCCCCCTCTGCACTAAAGCTGTCAAGGATAAACAAATCTGTCCTTGTGTTTACCAGCCATGCCCTTTCGAGAACTAGAACGTCAAATAAATCTTTGCTGCCTCGTGATAGGCCGATGCCCTGCGACTCCGCTCCTGAATAGCCTCTTCTTCTGTTCTACGGAAAATTTCATCATATGTTTCCGAGGTTGATGGGAGACAAATGATATCCCCTGTCGAAATACCATCAAGCAAATCACCTATAGTCTGCATTTTCAGTTCTTCCATTTGTTCCATGCCCCTTTCAGATTATGCTTATATGTTTTCTTTTCAAACCTTTTAATAGGTTGGTATTGTTTCCAATCTACACCATCAGTGATAAAATATTTGTCCTCCAAGATATACAATATCACAGATGACAGGGAATTTCCACCTGTCGAATCCAACACGATTATTCCATTGCATTTTTCAGAAGTCAGATTGTTCTCCCGATATATCTCGCAGAGCCATATAAACTTCGGTAGGTTTATGCGCAGGAGGGCTCTTTTTATATTTTCCAGAACCAACGAATCATTGAGCAACGAATTTTTATAAGCTCTGCCGCTTGTCAACAATAATCTTGTCTGCCAGCTATCACCAAATTTCATCAATCCAACAGCATCATGGTTTAATATGCGCTTTACCAAATTGTAAGCCTGTCTCGCCTCCAAAAACATATGCTTCTGCAATGGTGCCACGAGAGAAACAATTTTCATGTCTGAAAATTCGCCACCATAATGTTTTGTAGGTTCATTTGCCTTTGCAAGTTGATACGGAGCTCTGTTATCATCTATAAATACAATGTCACGATCATACTCGCATATATCTTTCCATCCGTTCTTTACGGCGGAAAGTTTTGATTCCCCATGCCCAATTGCTATGACGGCATGCCCGCTCTGGTTGTTTTTCAGAGCAACGATAAGCGGAATACCAGATTCAATATAAATCCTCATTATTTGCAGGAGCATTTCTTTATCTGTATTTTCTGTATACAGAACACAATTGTGTCCGCCCCTCGTAAGAACCGTTGAAAGTTCATTCACTGTAAGACCGTTCGAAGGTAGCATACGATGCGCAGAGACGGAATCCAAAAGCCGTATGATGTCAGACGGAAGCAGGGTCTGATAGTTTTTATACTTCGAGCCATAATAGTTGAGAAGCGCCCATAATGAGCTTTCTGCGCAAGTATGAGTCTCGGTATCCTGTGGAACATGGGGAAAAGCACAAACCTCTAATCGTATGCCAAGCAAATACACGCGCTCTTTCACAAGACAGCAAAGAAAATTCCGCTGTTTAAAAGCACGTGGGGAAATAAAAGAATGTCCAAGCGGGAACCTGTTCAACGGACGGACTATGAAAAATCCATAGTATAATTCAGACAAGGCAACTACTTCATTTGACACATTGTCGAACAAACTGTCAACATCTACTATGGAGCTGTCAAAAATGTGGACTCTGAGAGTTTCTCTTGGTAAATCTACAAATTTTGCAGCATGATAAAAATAATAACAGTCCCTGAAATGACTGTCTGTATAAGGAAATTCAACAAAAAAAGACAGATTGTCGTTCAAAGAATCCAAAAGCGTACTTATCCTGTGAAAATCGACAGCTATACTTCCACAGAAAAATTGAGATTCCAGTATTTTTCTAAGAAAAAGTTCCAAACTCGACTTGTTCGCAGAATGATAAACCTGTATAACCCTTTTTTCCATATATTCACCAATGAAAACTCTTCTACAACGAAATTTCTGCGCTATTATAAGAATATATCATAAAAATGCATTCTTTGCAAGAAATATTTTCACTTACATTACTATTCCATGAAAAAGCCAGCTCCGAATCAACCGGATGCTGGCTTTTTTGTCTCTGCAATTCATCCCCTCCCTCTAACTTCTCTGTCATTTCCTTGTCCTGTCCAGGGATTTTTCTTTTTGTCTTCCTCCCCTTCGTCCTATCCGCATTTTATCCCCAAAAAACTGCCTTCATTCTTTTCGGCCAACTTGCCCCTGAGTTTCCAACTTCTCATTCAACCAATCAATCCGGCCGTTTTTCTTGTCCTACCAGTCAGCTGATTACCCGAATGCTCCCCCTGTCAGTTTCCAGTCTTTCACACAGCATGCCCTACGGAAAGGCTTTTTTTGAACGGCCGACTACGGAAGGACGGAGTCATGCTCCAAAAACAGTACAAAAGTCCACGGTTCAACAGAGCCATGCACCTGCTGTCCTGAAGCTGTTTCTCCAGTCCTTCCAGCCGTTTTCAGGCCGTCTGCATTACAGGTTTCCCATCGGGTCCTGCGCCGGTTCGGGATCCGCATGGGCACCGGGAGCGGCACCGCCCGTTCCGACCACGATGGGCGTTCCTGCCGTGAACTCCTCGCGGCTCTTCTTGCGCGGGCTGGTCACGACCTTCACCTTGTATGTTCCGGCAGGGAGGCCTTCCGGTATGTACACATCCGTAATGGCGGAACCCACGCTGTGGTACCGGCCTGCCCGGACTTCGGTCCCGGCGGCATCCACGAAGAACACGCCCTGGTCCTCCTTCGCCGCGTCAAAGCCCAGGTTCCTGCCCTTTATGCGCAGGATGTCCTGGTTCTTGAACTCGAGGCTCTGAAGCTCGGCGCCAGTCGCCCCCACGCCGACGAGTTCCGTAATCTTGGGCATGACCGTCCAGCCAACGCCTGCCACCCGCCATGCGGGGCAGCTCTTCATTTCCCTCGCCGCATCTTCCTTGAACGTGCAGACGATGTCGAACCTGTGGTTCGCGGTGCCGGGCACAAACCCGTCGTTCAGGCGCTCCACGGTTCCGCGGGCCTTCAGCTGTATGAAGGCGAACGGCAGTTCAACCCGGAAGCCCAGGTTCACGAAGTGCTTCATCCGGTCGTTCAAGACGGAAAGCACCGCACGGGCGTCCGCCTCCGTAATCGTCGAGTTGTAGCCGATGATCTCCTTGATCAGCTGTTCGGCACCGAGCGTCTGGTCCGAGATGCTCCTGAAGCAGTAGCCCTTAGTCGCGGACTTGAGCGAATTCCTGTAGGTCGTTATTGCAACCATAATTTTCTCCTTTGGCCAGTGGCCAGATGTTTTTTCGCTGGGTATCCTGTTTCCCAGCGGTTTTGAATGCCGGAAGAATGGAGCCGGCCCATACGGCTTGCGCGCGCACAAGGTTATCAACCTTGTGACCTCAATATAGCACAGGGGAATTCCCCCGGTTTGTAGCCTGTAGTCCACAAGGGACTGCCTTGGATGGGCTTTTGATCGAACTGGGGAGCGGCTCCGGTCGGACAGGGCCTTCTGGCTGAACCCGGCGAAGGGTTCGGCCGAATTTTGCTGATTTGCCAGGCCACGGTCGGGAATGACCCGGCAACTTCGTTCCGGCGGGTTTCCCGGTTCCATCTGGGCGGCCCTTTTCCCAAGAGGGGCCCTCCGCCCTGCCGCACGGCCCGTGGCAGACGCATGTGGCCCCCGTGCCAATGTGGCGGAGCCGCTTTGGTAACAAGGCAACGGCTCTTTGGCAGTGTGGCATGGCCGGCAGGACAATAAGGCACAGGCGCTCCGCAACAAGCCAGAGCGTCTCTGGCAATGTAGCAACGCGTCTCTGGCAATGTGGCAGGGTCCCTGTGGCAATGTGGTACGGCGGGCCTGGCAATAGGCCAAAGGAACCGGCATAGCAGTGCCTCGGTCCGTGCAAGACGGCTGACCGCGCCCTCTCGCATGGCGCGGCGGGGGCTGACTGTATGGCATCTGCGCCGACAGAGGTCTCGGGACGCCACGGCCCTGCAGCCCGGACGGACAGCGGACGGAGGCCGCCTCTTTCGGAACCGCCCCCGGCGCCTCCGAGTCCGGCCTGCCGTGACCTCTGGGGCCAGACACGCCATGGTGGCCGTGATCTTACCGCCCGAAGGGGCCTCCCCGGCCCTGGCCCCTTTTTTGCCGCCGCGAACATAACATTTGGGCGCCAAATGTTATGTTCGCGAAAAAACGTGGTGCAACGGGCAGAAATGTCAGCGGACGCGGAATGGGACAGGGACACTTTTCCAGCTGCGGGCGGGACCGTCAGCGGGTACGGGCCTCCACCTGGGATGGGCGGTCCGCACGGGCGGGCCTTACCCCGCTCCCCTTGCGGCCGTAGCGGGCGGCCTGCACAGAGGGAAAGGCACGGCCGCTCCGTCCCCACCTTGTCAGGAAGGCAGGCCGCGTGTCCACCACCACCGCACCGCCGCGACTTGCCCACCCCGCCACGGCCGCCGCAGGGAAAACACATGGAGACCTCACAGCCCAGGGAACGGAAAATCATCGCGCTCGTGACGCTGTTCCATCCCGACCGGGGGAACGCCGACAACGTCCGCCTCATCGCAGGACAGGCCTCGGAAGTCCTCCTCATGGACAACACCCCGGAAAAAGACAGCTCGTCCCTGTTCGGCGGAATCCCCGGCGTGCGGTATTTCTCCTCGGGACGGAACCTCGGCCTCTCGGCCGCCTTCAACCGCCTCCTCGCCCTCGACGTGTGCAGGCAAAGCGACTTCCTCATTTTCTTCGACCAGGACTCCCGCGTGGTGCCCGGGCAGGTCGGCACGCTCGCCCGGGACTTCGAGGCCCTGGAAAAAAGCCGCAGGGTGGGATGCCTGGGGCCCGCCTTCTTCGAGGAGAACTCGGGGAGGCTGTGCGGCACCTGGGACGACAGCGCGGCCGCGGGCAACGGCTGCTCCACGGTGCACGCCACCGTCACCTCCTCCCTGATGGTGCGGTACCGGGCTCTGGAGGAGGCGGGCCTCTGGAACGAGCACATCTTCCTCGACTACGCCGACCTGGAGCTGTGCTGGCGCATCGGCAGGGCCGGCTACGAGAACTTCGTCAGCGGAAACGTGGTCATGCGGCACAGGCAGGGTGAGGGGGCACGGCGCATCTTCAGCCCCTTCAGCGGGAGCTGGCTGACGGTCCATTATTTCAAGCCCGCCAGGTACTACTACCAGGCCCGGGAGGCGGTGAAGCTGCTGCGGGACCCGCTCGTCCCGGGGAAGCGGAAGCCCTTCCTCGTCCGCGAGGCGCTGACCAGGCTCCTCGTGGCGCTCCTCTTCCTCGGGAAGGGGCGGTGGCGGGCGGCGGCAAACTGGCTCAAAGGCATCGTGGACGGGCTCCTGCGGGTCGACGGACCG
>JAILON010000126.1 GCA_024690865.1 Treponema sp.
CGACAAGCCGATTCTGGATGCCCTCTACACGGAGTACGAGGAGCAGAACCGGCAGGAGCTCCGCGCTTTCTACAGCCCGCTCAAAGAATGTGACAAGTACATCCGCTTCCTGTTCATCACGGGAATCACGAAGGTGAGCCATGTGAACATCTTCAGCGGGCTGAACCAGATGAACGACATAAGCATGGACGACGACTTCTCTTCTCTTTGTGGTATCTCCGAACGTGAGCTTGAGGCATATTTTGAGCCGGAAATAAAAGCCCTCGCGGAACGACGAAAGAAGACATACCTACAAACGAAAGAAAAACTCGCCGAGATGTATGACGGCTATCATTTTTCCCCCGATGCGGAAGGTGTGTATAATCCCTTCTGCCTGCTCAAATGTTTCAGCGCGAAGGATTTCGGCTCATACTGGTTCGAAAGCGGAACGCCGTCATTCCTCGTGAAGACCTTGCAGAAGCAGCCGCTGTTTTTGACGAGCCTGGTCAACGGCCGCAAAGTAAAAGAAGACCAGTTCAAGAACTATGACCCCGACAGCAAGAATATGCTCCCGGTGATTTACCAGAGCGGATACCTGACCATCACGGGCTTTGATGAAGATTCCAGGCGTTACACCCTGGATTTCACGAATCAGGAAATCAAGGACGGCTTCCTTGATGTCCTGCTCAAAAAGTTCGTGACCGTGCCGGATGATGATCTGGGGCTTGCGATTGACAACATCTGCGACGCGCTCAAGGCCCGCGACATAGGCAAGGCCCTTTCCGTCATACAGTCCGCCATCGCAGACCTGCCGACAATCGTCAAGAAGGACATGTGCGAGAACTACTACGAGTCCGTGACGCACCTGATGTTCCGCATGACGGGGCATCGCGTTGTCTCTGAGTTGCAGTCGGTGGCGGGACGCAGCGACGTGGTAGTCAGCACGAAGGACGCGGTGTTCATCTTTGAGCTGAAGATGGACAAGGGGCAGGACTTTGAGAGCGTGGCGGAGGCGGCACTGGCACAAATCGACTCGAACGGATATTCGGACCGCTTCGCCGTGAGCGGGAAACAGATGGTCAAGGTCGCCCTCGTGTTTTCCAGCGGAGGCAAGGGACTCCTGGGCTGGAAAACGGCCTGACGTTCCCCCTATGGTGGTACACCGTCACCCTGGCATACTGGCTGTTCCCCCCCCCTGCGGGCCTACAGTTCCTCCACTCCGATGTGGTACACGGACGAGCAGTTGCGGCACACCAGCTCCAGCGGCTCTCCTTTCCGCCTGATGTCGTCCAGCTCGGCCTGCGGCAGGGAGCGGACGTGGCGCAGGAAGAGCTCCTTGGAGCAGGGGCAGTCGTAGACGACGCTCCGGTGCAGGGCAACCACTGGGGAAAACTCCCCGAACACCTTGGCCAGATAGTCTTCCGTCCCCTTGCCCTCGCTGAACCAGCTGCCTATCGCGGGCTTACTCGTACAGCGTTCCTCCAGCCGGGACAAGAGCTCGCCGTCCGCCCCGTAATCCGGGGAAGAGTTCAGCTGGCTGCCCTTTCTGGCGACACCGCCATAGCTGCCGCCAGTTTCGGGCATGACCTGCAGGAATATGCCGCCTGCACCGATAACCCGACCCTGCCTGTCCATTTGGATTGATGTGGTAAGGGCCGTCTTTATCTGCTCGCTGCGGTCAAAGTAGAACACAAGGTCGTCCGCGATGTTCCCCGTCGTGTTGACGGAGCTGGTCTGCGGATACTTGTCGCCGGGGCGGAGGGTCTGCACGGTCATAATCCCCTCGCCGCCCAGGAAGGGCGCCATATCCCAGCTGTCCAGTGGCTTTTCCAGGGGGATCCGGTCGGCCAGAAGATGCCCGCGCACCCATCCAGCAGAATCCGCCTCCACGCAGAAGCCCCTGGCCGGGGCAGACTCCACGTCATAGGTCCAGCTCACGTGCTCCCGCCCCTTCATCACAGCGGGAATCAGCAGGGCGGCGCTCAGGCATGCCTGGCCCAGTATGTAGCACTCCAGTATGTCGGGCCCCCGGCCGGCCGTCTGCCAGGCCGCGGCATGCTGTGCCCGCATCCTGTTCACCAGATGTGTCCCGTGGAAGAGCGCGCCTCGAAAACGCCCGTCCGCCATAGTGAAATGGACCATGTCGTCCGCAGGGAGGGCCTCAAGATATTCCTCAAGCTCCCTGTCGCCTATTTCAGCTTTTACCATAGATTCCTCCCGCCTACCTCAGTTTTTTGAATATCTTGCTCAGCACGCTGTTGAATTCGTCAGTGGAATGGCGCAGGTGCTTCAGGAAGGAGTTGTCCTCCAAAGACCCAAGGACGGTATCCCGCTCCCGCTTGTTCCTGAAGGTTATAGACCGGAAGAAGTCGGTGTAGTCCTTCTCGCGGGAAGTGATGGAGGACTCCAGCATGTTCATCGAAACATAGGCGACGTCCTGGGTAATGTCCGTGTATATCTCCCTGGTGAACGACTCGCTCTCCCGGCTGTACAGCTGTTCCAAAAGGTAGATCGCATAGCGGGCCTTGTAGTCCGTATACGACCGCTGGCATTCGTCATAGAAGGCATGGACTTCGGCCCAGCCCTTTATGCGCCCGATCTTCACCAGGGAAAACAGCTCGAACACTTTGGACGAAGGAATGACCTGGCCGCCCACGTTCATCCAGCTGGTATACAGGGGAAGCTCCTTTATCTTGGCAATGTCGCCTGCGTCCAGCTCCTCGATGCCCCGTTCCAGGCCCCACTGCATTAGGCTTTCGACGGCGAAATACTTCAGGATGCGCCGGTACTCCCGGTAGGCCTGGGCCGGCTTTTCTATGATGGCCCCGTACTTGCGCTGGCAGCGGTCGTCCAGGAGGAGGAACTTTGCATCGGGGTTCTGGTGCAGGTAGTCCTTCGCAATCTGCCGGGCCTCCTCCCCGCTTTTGGCAACGGCGGCCTTCTGCCGCATCTCAAAAAGGAACTCCGGGCGGGGGTTGTCCACGGTCATGGCCTCCAGGGCTTCGGCAGGCAGCTTCAGGTAGCGCTCGGTGAGCTCTATGAGCCGCTTGATGGCAGCCTCCACCTCCTGCATGGTGTCCGGGGCCAAGGGATTGGTCTCTATGTGCTGCACCTTCACCACCCTCTTGTCGCGGGCGGAGAATTTGTATTTGTTGCGGACTATCGCGAACATGTTGTAGATGAACCAGTAGGCAGGGATGACGTGGACGGCCTTTCCGTCCCCCCCGGTCGCGACGAGCGAGAAGGGATAGGTAATGTTCAGCTCGTTCTGGTAGCTTCCCTTGGAAACCAGGACGAAGGAGGCAAAAGAGGAATCGTACTTGAAATCCGAGCAGAGGCCGGGCCAGAAGCCCCGCCCCGCGACCATCTCCCCGTCGGGTGAGCGCGAGTTGTGGTTTGAGCCTATCGTCGCCGCCGAGGCCACGTTGCTCTGGCCCATCACGGTCGCCGCGATGAGGAAGGAGGAGTTGTGGTGCTGCTCGTGGAAGGGGAAAATCAGGTTGTTCAAAAGCTCGCAACAGGAGACCGTTGAATTGTCCCCCAGGAAAGAGTTCAGGAGCCTGGCCCCGTACTTGAGGTGGCAGTTCCGCCCCATGACGAAACGGACGGCGACCGCCTGGTAGAAGGCGTGGCTGCCGTAGCCCATGATGCCGTTGACCATCTCGACGCCCTCGCCTATCTGGCTGGGCTCCTGCTCGCTCGACAGGACGGTGATATTCTTGAGCTTGAAGGCCCCTTTTATATATGCGAAAGAGCCTATCTTCGCATCCTTGAGGAGGGTGCAGTTCTTTATGACGACGTCGTCCTCGACGATTCCGAAAGTGTTGTTCTTGCCGTCGTTGCCCGCTTCGGTGAACTCGACGAAGCGGTCCATGAGGGGCTGGTCCTCGCGGAAGCGGGACCACAGGTACGCGTCCGCCGCTATCATGTCGGTGAAGGCGAGGATGCCCCGATTGCCGTTCTCGTTGCCCACCCCTATCCAGATGCGGTTCTCTTCCCCCTCGCCCTCCTTCAGGATTCCCTCGCCGAACTTGGAATGCTTGGTGCAGCTCATCTCCTGCACGTTGAAGAGCATGACCCGGTCGCCTATCTTGTAATTGGACAGGTATCCCACGTTGTGCACCACGCAGTCGTCCCCGATCACCACGTTGTACAGGACGGACCGGTAGATTCCGGTGTTCAGCTCCAGGTCATGGAAGCGGAGCGTGGCAGGGCGCAGCACGCCAAGGACAACGACCCCGTTGAACTCGGACTGGGCTATCAGCGACGGGTCGAATTCCCCCTCGCCCTCGCAGACAAAGACGTTCTTCCAGTCAGGGTCCGAACTTATGTTCCTGTTCTGGATCAAAATGGCTATTTCTTCCTGGCTGAGCTGCCGCTTGCCCACGACCTTGTCCACCAGACAGACGGAGTCCCCCCTGTCCTTCAGCAGCGTAACTTCTGGCATGGGGGAATTATAAAGCTTTTACAAGCCTTTTGCAAGTTTGCTTTTTGTGCTATATATATGATATAATAGGAATACTATGAAAAGACTACTACAGGCCCTGATCGCACTCCTCTTGTTCTGCCGCCCCACGGCGGCCTTCACGAAGGATGCCTTCCTGCCCAACCTGCACATATACACACTGCCAAACAACTTCATGATTTTCATAAACGAGGAGAAGAATTCGGCCATGCCCCATGTCGAATTCGCAAGCCGGGCGGGCTATTCCCATCAGGGAAGCAGCGACGCGGGCTTCTTCGAGATGTACTACCGGCTCTTCCTGCGCTCGGCGGACGGGGACTTCCTGAAAGACTGTCCCATAAGCTCGTCCCTTACGGCCGACACGGTCTCATTCTCCTGCGACATAACGCCCGACATGCTGGACCAGACCTTGAGGCAGCTGTACGAGTGCGCAGTGGAACCTTCCTTTTCGGACGAGGACATAAAAAAAATCTATTCCAAGATGAAAGACGACATTGACAGTTACCAGAAAAGCGCGGCAGGCTTCCTGAACAGCGCAATAGAGTCCAGGATGTTCCCGGGCGAACCTTGGAAGCAGAATTTCGGCATAAACCTCGAAACGTTCAGCTCATACAGCCTGGCCCAGGTAAAAGGCTTCCTGGAGTCCATACGGCAGTCCTACTACACGCCGGACAACTCCATACTCATAATCACCGGCAACGTAGACGCACAGAAAACCGCACAGGCCGCTTCCGAATACTTTTCCCGCTGGAACACGGCATTCAGCGGCGGCACAAAGAAAAACGGAAGCCTCTATGCAACGAAACAGCGGAAATTCGTGCTCGCATCCCCTATTTTTTCCAAGGAAATGACGCAGATTGCGCTCCAATACACGGAATTTTCGGGCGCGGAAGCAAAGACGGCGGCACGGGCCTTCAACCTGGGAGATTCCCCGTTCGCGGCCCTGCTGACGCAGGACAAATCGCTGGGAATACGGGGAGAAGAATATATTTCCGCGACCTACTCAAGCGAGGCGGGAACCAACCGCGTCATCCTGCAGGGCATCATGGAAGCCCCCTACTCCTTCATGGACGACGGCGAAAAAGCCGCCCCCGAGCAGCTGGCAGAAGCGACACCGGCATTCCAGGCGGACGCGTTCGTCTCACGGACAAAAGAAGCCCTGAAGCTCACGAAGAAGCAGTTCGACACCGCGCGGGACAAGGTGGCCGCGACGCTCAACATGGGGAGCGGCGGCAGCAAGGGGCTTGCAGACGCGATAGTCTCGTTCTGGTCACAAAAGCAGGACGTCAAGGCAGAAAACTTCTATTCAACCTTCCTCGCCTACTATGACAGCATCAAAAAGCTGGACCGGCACAGCTTCGCGGAAAAAATAGATGGGACGCAGCCCTTCGTATTCGCGATGGTAAATGACGAGGTCTACCGGCAGAACGAGGCGGCCTTCACGGAACGGGGCTACGAGCTCATAACCGAAGACAACGCCGCATGGTACAAGCTTGAGCGTTACCGGCTGGGAAGCACAAAGAAAAAGCAGGAAGGGGATGCCACCGCACAGGCTGTTCCGTTCAACCCCGCAACCTGGTCACTCTACTACATAGACAACATAAAGAGCCTGAGTTCCACAAAGCTTTCGAACGGCATCCCCCTGGTGGTAAAGTCCAATCCGGGGAGCCAGACGGTCCTCACTTCCATAGCCATAGCGGGAGGCGAGGGAGCCAGCCCCGAGGGGAAGCACTTCCTCAGGACCCTGCTCATAAATTCATTCGCAAACTGCATACAGGACGAGATGGTGAAGATGCGGGATGGAGGACTGCTTTCCGGCGATGTACAGATAAACGCCTGGACCACGGAAGTCACAAGCTACATCACGATGGAATGCATGGCCTCGGAGCTTGAGCGGGCGTTGACGGCCCTTGTGAACGCAATCGTGTACGGGGACATACGGCCCCTTTCCGCCGACCGGCTCATCGCGGACCAGAACCAGCAGACCAGGCTCAAGACCGACTCCCTGTCCTGGCAGCTCAAGAGCAGCGCAATACGCCACATGTACAAGGGAAGCCAGTACGAGCAGATATTCAACATCTCGGAAACCGAGGAACTGAGTTCCACGGACTTCCAGTCAATCATACTTTCCTACACCCAGCTTTTGGACGCATCGCTGTATTCGCTGGTCATCGTGGGCGACACGGACGCAGAGGAAGCCAGGGATCTGGCGGAAAAGACCATAGGGGTATTGCGCATGCAGAACGACAGGGAAGTGACGTTCATACCCCACCCGGTCTTCGAGGCAAAGACGCTGGACGTGGAGTTGAAGCATACATACACCTCAGACCTGGACCCCGCGCTGGCCCCCAAGGAGTCGCCCCTGCTGATTCCCACAAAAAAATATTACGATCCCATGCAGTTCTATTTTTCAGCCCCAAATTACGGAACACAGAGGGAAATCTTCAATGCCCTGCTTCTGGAACTGGAAAAACTTACCGAAGAGGACCTTGGGGAAGGCTATGAATGCAGGACGGAGATGGCCACAAGCATCGTGAACGTGGGGATGATTGAAGCGGAACGGCTTTTGCACCGGATGAGCTTCATAAACTCGTTCGCCGCCGCCAGGAAAAAACTTTCGTCACAGCTGCGGAGCGAGGACACAAAGACACGGGAAAAAGTGCTGAACGACATACGGAGGCAGTGGAACCGAGTCGTGATGATTCAGACGCAGACGAACGATGGAACGGCCCGCCTCATCCAGGACGGAATTCTGGACGGGAACAAGAACCTGTACCTAGACTCCTACATCGTGATGCAGAATACTACAGAAAGGGATTTTATAAACATACTGGATCGCTACATTCCTGAAGACGGCTTTCTCCGGCTCTTCTCCAAGGACTCGCAGAACTAGGTCCCGTCCCAAAGGCCTGTGGCGGAAAGCCACAGGCAGCTTTTGAAACGGGCCTTCCCCTATGCCTCCATCTGGACAAGGGTACCCGCATCGTCCTGTCTTGCATAGACGGAACGATGGGATCGGTAGGGATTCTTTATTCCATTCAGCTCACTCCTGATGTCCAGCATGCGGACGCGCAGAAGCTTCTGGTTCCTGATGTTCTGTGAAACGACCTGCTCCCTGAGGGCAATAAGGTCATCCTGGATCTTGGTGACGGGAATGACCTCTTCTGGATTGTAGGTCGCGGGATGGGACTTCTCGTACAGCCGCTGCATCGGCACGATAATCCGCTGCAACGAACCGATGTTCTTGACAATCTGGTTGCTGAGGTCAGCGTGGGCGATTATGGCGTCCGCATTGTCCTCGTTGATTTCGTTCTCCTGCAGCTCCAGTATGTGGAGGTACTCGCGGAACTTGTCCCGCTGCTGTTCCAGCAGGTAGCGGAAACGCCTTAGGATGGCGATGCGCTCGTCTATTTCCCTCTGGTCTAGGGTCTCTTTCATTTTCCCCCTCCTGGTGAAAGGATTCTATCCATTAATAGAAATGGCGGGGCTGTCCGCGGCCATCTGCACCTGGGTATTGGCAAGGCTGTTGGCCGCCTGCACCCAAGAATCAAGAAGGTCAGAAAGCATCTTGTGAACGCTTTCAAGGGTCTTCCTGTCGTGGCTCAAAGATACAGAAAGCAGCTGCTTGTTGAAGAAAATGTAGAGCGACATAAGGTTTTTCGCTATCTCGCCCCCCTTCTCCATATCCAAGCTGGCCTCCAGCTCCGATATGATGTCGGAAACCTTCTGGACCTTCTGGCCAAATTTCTCAATATCTCCAGGCCTGACCTTGTTATCATCGCCCACAAGCGCAATGGCCTCTTCCAGCCTTGAAACCGCACCTTCGTAAAGCATAACCACAAGAGATCCCTGACTGGCCGTCTTTACCCCGATTTCCTTATAAGCCTTGAAACCATTGTTTGCGCTATACCCCATTTTGCTCCACCATGTAAATGATAAATCCCATTCTTTTTAAATGTCAATAGCGTCAGGCGTTTACTGCTTCAAGATCCGCCGGGGTCTCCATCTTGGTCAAGTATCCAGTGCGGATACAGCTGTCGAACAGAGTCTTTGAAATATAATCGGTCGTAACGTCATTGTAGCCGTCCTTGTCGCGGACGATGCGGACCACGTAACCGTCATCCAATTCGCGGACGATAGTCATGTAGTCAGTTGACTTTCCCAAACTTTTTACTGTATAACTTGCCATAACAATCTCCTTTACCCATTAGATTTATTACATCTAACTCTATTTTCGGAACTGGGAAATGACCCTTTAGACTTTTTTGGCTTTCATGGGAAAGAGAGGTGGGAGGAAACGATGCTTTTCTGCGATGCGCACCTCCATGCCGCATGCTGCCGAGAACTGGAAAAGGAGCCTTCTTCATACGGGAGCGATGGCGAAAACTCCTATTATGGGGCTTCATGCGCTCATTTTATAGAAGAATTCGCACGGCAAAAAGACATTGTGGGCCAGAATGGAGGGCACATTCTGCCCTTTTTTGGGATGCACCCGCAACTTCCCCTCCTGGAAAACGCGGACTTTATGGAAAGCCTGCTACAACGGAAAGAAATAAGGGGAATCGGAGAGACTGGCTTTGACCTCTTCACGGAGGAATTCAAGGCGAACATACAGGCCCAAGAAGAAGCCTGGCAGACCAGCCTCGCCCTCGCCGCCGCCTATTCCGTCCCTGCCGTCGTCCACGACCGCAAGGCCCTGGACCACATATTCCGCGACGCGGGCAAGCTCAAGGCACTTCCCGCCGTCATCTTCCATTCCTTCGCGTTCGGCCCCCGAGAGGCCTTTTCCATACTGAAGCATGGGATAAACGCGTATTTTTCTTTTGCCAAACAAATACTGAACGGAAACAAGAAAAGCCGGGCCTGCGTACAAGAGCTCCCCCTTGACCGCCTCCTGTTGGAAACCGACGCACCTTACCAGACACTGCGGGGGGAAGAGACCACCGGACCGTGGGAAATACGGCGGGTCTACGAGGAAGCCGCCGCCATACGAGGCACACAGTTTACAGAACTCTGCCCTGCCCTGCAGGAAAACTTCATGGCGGCCACCGGCACCGCGTTGGCCGCCGGCACCGCGTTGGCTACCGACACCTCGCTATAGGACCGCAAGGCTGCCTTCAATAGCCTCAAAGGCCTCCTCGTAGTCGGCAAGGAACGCCTTGTTCAGGCCCACTAAGTCGCCGGACTTCTTGCCCCTGAGCACATCTTCCAGGGCCTGACCGCTCGCGGCAAGCTTCTGGGCCGCCAGCTGGCGGGCAGCCCCCTTGTAGAAGTGCACGTACTTTGCGGCCTCGGTCCTGTCGGGCAGGGCCTCCAGCCGCTCCAGTTCCGCCCCGTCAAGGCGCGCGCCGGAGACAAATGCTCTCAGCAGCTCCATCAGCAAATCCTTTTCTCCATCCAGCATCTCCAGCGCCAATGAAAGGTCCAGTGTTTCCATATCTTCCATTATATGGGCACGGGGAAAGGCCGTCAATCAGTCAATCAGGCGGACAGCAAACGGACTGCTCCCAGCAGGCCCGCCCGCCTCCAATACGGGCTAAAGGCCCAGATACGACACCCATTGCCCCAGCCTTCACTTCGGGCGGAACTACCGGGCCGAACTTGGATGAGACCACCATCGGCCCCGCCTTCAATACAGGCTGTCGTGCCGGGAAAAACTCCCCCTTCCCGCCCACCCCTTTTCCTGCTATAATAGAAGCATGTCTAACATAATGGATTACCTCGCATGGCGGGGGGACCTGGACTTCGGCATACTCCCGCTCAACGAGGTGGACGCGCTCATCCTCTGCCAGCTGAGCTACATGAACATGGACGGGCTGGTAAGCTCGGACTTTACCCCAAAACAGGGGTCGGGCCTTACGCTGTCCACGGCCGCACAAGCCTTCGCCGCAGCCCCCGACTACGCAGAGCGCAGCAACATGGGGGCATTGATCAACCAGCTCAGTGCAGACCTGCTGAAGGTTGCCGGCAGATCAAAGAGATTCGGAAAGCTGGAAATCTCCGGCTTCATAAACAAGATAGACGAAGAGAAAGCCGAACAGTTTTCTGCCATCACCTTCTCCTTCGGGAAAGAATGGAATTTCATCGCATACCGGGGAACGGACGACAGCATAGTAGGCTGGAAAGAGGACTTCAACCTGGCCTACATGGAAAGCGTTCCCGCACAGCTGGATGCGCTGGAGTACTTTGACAAGGCCGCCGCAGCTCTCAAAGGAGACTTCTTCTTGGGCGGGCATTCAAAGGGCGGAAACCTCGCCCTGTACTCGGCGGCCAAGGCAGAAGCGAAGCTGCAAAAAAAGATTCTGACCATATACGACAACGATGGGCCGGGCTTCCCGGAAGATTTCTTTTCCAGCCCCGGCTACCTGGCCATCGCAGACAAGCTCAGGACATTTGTGCCGCGCCAGTCAATAGTCGGGATGCTATTCTCCAATACGGGAAATTATGTCACCGTCGAAAATGAGCTGAAGGACATGGTGATGCAGCATGACCCATTCAGCTGGCAGACGGGTCCTAGGGCCTTTATCGTGAGCGAGGGGCTGGGAGATGAGAGCCGCTTCGTGGGCAAGACGCTCAATGAATGGTTCAGGACCCTGTCCACGGAAGAAAAAAAGGTTTTCGTGGAATCCGTCTTTCATGTGCTCGCCGGCAGCAATGCGAAGACAAACTTCGAGCTTACGAGGAACTGGTTTGACAGCCTGGTAGGAATGAAGAAGTCCTTCGACAGCCTGCCCAAGGCTTCGCGCGACACGATGTGGAAGAATATGCAGACGCTCGTCAGGATTATCGCGGACGAATTCAAACGAAAAGTCACCGCAGACATACCGCTCCTTGCCGTCACGGGCAACATACAGTAGCATATAGCAGGCCATGAAGAAAGGAAGCATCGAGCTGTACGTCGGGTCCATCCTGGTTCTTGCAATCCTCACGCTCGCCATAGCCAGCATCTTCTATACCCCATTCCCCATAAACGACATGGACATCGGGGCGCGGAGCGTTCCGCCATCTTCCGTCCACCTCGCGGGAACAGACAACATGGGCAGGGACATCTTCAGCAGATTGATGACGGGGACCAGGTTCACGCTGCTCGTCGCCATCAGCACGGTAACTTTGAGCTCGCTCGCAGGGAGCGTCCTCGGGCTGGCTGCAGGCTACTTCGGTGGCATCTTCGACGAAATCCTCATGCGTGCAGTTGACGCACTCACCTCCTTCCCTAGCATCCTGATCGCACTTGTCGTGGTCACCGTCTTGGACTGGGGCAAGCTTACGATAATCCTCGCACTGACGATCATGTTCACCCCCAGCTTTACCCGCATAGTGCGGATGGGGGCGTTGAAATACCGGGAGGCGGAATTCATACAGAGCTGCAAGGTCTACGGGTGTTCCACCCCCCGCATACTCCTCCTGCACATCTACCCAAATGTACTGCCGTTGCTATTTCCTTCTATTATAGTAGGACTGTCCAACGCAATCCTCGCAGAATCCAGCATGAGCTACTTGGGGCTTGGCATACAGCCGCCAACCCCCAGCTGGGGCTGGATGCTCAGCGAGGCGCAGAACATGGTGTTCAAGTCCCCTTGGTACGCAGCATGCACAGGGAGCATGATAGTCCTAGCCGTAGTGGGATTCAACTGCCTTGGCGAAGGCTTGCGGAAGCTGATCGACAGCAGGAGCCTCTAGGAACGTCCATGGCAAACCAGAAGTTGCTTTCCGTCACGGACCTCCAGATCTGCATACACGGTCCCGCCGGCCGCCTCTATCCCGCGGTGGATGGAGTCAGCTTTGACATGTCAGAAGGTGAAATACTCGCACTGGTCGGTGAAAGCGGATGTGGCAAAAGCCTTACCGCCCTTGCGATCGACGGGCTGCTCGACGACGACACCGTACAGAGCGGAGGAAGCATCAGTTTCTGCGGCAAGGAGCTTTCCCGACTAACCGAAAGAGAAAAAAACACCATATACGGCAAGGATATAGGAATGGTATTCCAAGAACCTATGACCTCGCTTGATCCCTTGATGCGCATAGGAAAGCAGGTAGGTGAAAGCCTTCAACTGCACCGAAAAATCAACCGAAAGGAACGGGACAAACTCGTGGAAGAGACTCTAGCTTCAGTGAAGCTGGAAAACACAAAGGAACTCATGCAAAAATACCCCCACGAGCTTTCCGGAGGAATGAGACAGCGCGTGATGATAGCCAGTGCCAGTATACTCCGTCCACGGCTTTTGATAGCGGACGAACCGACGACGGCCCTAGACCTTTTGACCCAGGAGGAAGTGGTGAAGCTCCTCAAGGCGATAAACGCAGACAGCGGGACCGCCATCCTGTTTATTTCGCACGACCTTAAGCTCGTGTCCCAGATAAGCGACCGTACAGCCGTCATGTACGCTGGAAAAATAGTAGAAATTGGACATACGGACATCATCGTACAGAATCCTGCCCACCCCTACACGCGTGCGCTGCTCGACTCCGTTCCGTCGCGTAAGATGAAAGGCAGACCGCTCGGCTGCATCGGCGGACGGGTTCCCACGGTAACGGAACCCAAGCCCCCCTGCCCCTTCGCCCCCCGCTGCCCGCTGGCAAAGGCCGAATGTTTTGACCGGGCTCCACGAGTCATGGAGCGAGGTGAAGGACACAGGGTCTGCTGCAACTTCCCCATTTAGGATTTTTCCGCTATAGTTATCGTATGAAAGAAGAAAAAGACAAGGAACGGTTGGACAAGGTCCTGTCCAACAACGGTTTTGGTCCCCGCAAGAGCGTACGGCGATTGATACGGAGCGGGGCGGTCAGCGTGAACGGCAAGACGGAGCTGCTTCCCGACGCGCACGTGAACGTCGCGTTGGACAAGATATGCGTGGATGGCGAGGAGCAGCACGTCATCCGGCACGTCTACCTGATGATGAACAAGGCGGCCGGATACGTCTGTTCCACCAAGTGCGGAGAACACAAGACCGTATTTGAACTGCTCGACGAAAAGTATCTGGGCAAGTTCCTGGGAGGGACAGTCGCCGCCGTCGGACGGCTGGACGTCGATACGGAAGGCCTGCTCGTATTTACGACGGACGGTGCCCTGAACCACTTTCTTACGGCCCCCAAGAACCGGATTCCCAAGACATACCTTGTCCGTCTGCGCGATACTGTTTCCACAGAAGCCCAGGCACGCTACACGGAAAAACTGGCAGACGGAATACACATAGAAGCCGAAGGCAATGAGGAGGCCGCAGACTGCCTAGGCGCAGAATGCAAGTGGCTTTCTTCCTCCGAATGCGAGCTCACGATATACGAAGGAAAGTACCACGAGGTCAAGCGGATGTTCCAGGCTTTGGGCAATGAAGTCAGCTACCTGAAGCGCCTCTCCATGAATGGACTGAAGCTGGATCAAACCCTCGCACCGGGATGCTATCGTGAACTGCGCGACGAAGAACTGGCAAGCCTTGCCTCCCGCTAGCAATCCTGCTATACTGAGCTCATGATACGAGACTTGCTTGCGCTGTTCATTACTTTTTTCAAGATAGGGGCCGTCACATTCGGCGGCGGCATGGCGATGCTTCCCATACTGGACAGGGAGCTCGCGGACAAAAGGAAGTGGACGACGAGCGAGGAGCTGCTTGACTATTATGCGATTTCCCAGTCCACGCCGGGAATCATTGCGGTCAACGTCGCGACTTTCATCGGATTCAAGAGGCGGAAGGTCGCGGGGGGTATTGCGGCGACGCTCGGTGTCGTCACCCCGTCCGTCATCATCATCAGCCTGATTGCGGCATTCATCTCCAACTTCGAGCAGATTGTCTGGGTGCAGAAAGCCCTGCGCGGCATAAACGTCGCCGTCGCGGCCCTGCTCTTGTATTCGGTCATCGGGCTTGCGCGTAAGGCGATAAAGAAGCCCTGGCAGCTGCTTTTCTTTGTCCTCTCGTTCTCACTGATTTATTTCTTCAAAGTGCATTCGGTCTTTATCATCGTGGGGGCTGCCCTGTGCGGCATACTCATCGCATGGGCCACGGGAAGCCTCCGCGGGGAATCGGCAGGGGGGAAGTCTGAGGAGGCAGGAAAATGAGCCTGATTCACCTCTTTTTTATCTTCTTTTATATCGGTCTTTTTGCGATAGGCGGGGGGCTGGTCGCCGCTACATTCATGCAGCAGACCTTGGTTGAACAGTACCAGCTTATCAGCGCGGAGAAATTCTACAGCATGCTCGCCATAAGCGAGAGCACGCCCGGGCCGATCGGGATAAACCTCGCGACATACATCGGCATGGAGCTGTACGGGCCCGTCGGCGCAATCGTCACGACGCTCGGGGAAATCCTGCCCTCGCTCGTCGTCATCATGATTATTGCCCGCTGCTTCTCACGCTTTCAGGACAAGCCCCTGGTCAAAGCGGCGTTCAGTGGCTTAAGACCCGCGACGAGCGGGATGGTGCTCATCGCGCTCGTGCAGGTGTTCACGATTGCCCTGCTGAACACAAATGCATTCCAAGCGGCAGGGGGCTTTTCTCTGGCTGGCCTGAAGGACTTTTTCTGCTGGCCTGCGGTCGCCCTCTTTGAAGCCTGTCTCGTCATACTCTTCCGGACCAAGCTGCACCCCGTCGTCATCATCGCGCTCGGTGCGGTGTTCGGTGTGCTGTTTTTGTAAGGGAGCCGTTGACGGAGGACACTGCCATCCGGTATGAGGCTTTGCGGAACGTTCAGAGCCTGATACTTGGCAGCTCCCGTTCCAGAATCGCGTTGCCAGCATCGAACTTCTTCCTGCCGTCCGCGCTTTTTGCGGGGATGGCAAAGAGAATCCTGAGCTTGCAGTCTTGGTTTGCGTTTATGAAGTTCTTGCAGGCGTAAATTGCCTGTTCCCATGCGTCCTTGACAGGACAGCCAAAGATGCCCGCGGAAATCAACGGGAAAACCACCGAGCGGATGCCGTTCTCCCTGCACAGTTCCAGAGACTTCTTGTAAGCCCCGTACAGCATTTCCCTTTCCCCGTTGCTTCCGTCCGACCAGACAGGTCCGACCGCGTGGATGATGTACTTGGCAGGGCAGCCGAAGGCGGGCGTAATGACCGCGCTCCCCGTGTCGCAGTGGCCGATTTTGTCACAGGCAGCCTGAAGCTGTTCCGACCCCGCCTTGGCAAAAATCACCCCGCAGACTCCGCCTCCTTCCTGCAAAGCCGAGTTTGCCGCATTCACGATCGCGTCGGCAGGAATGTCCGTAATCCCCTTGTCCACGATTTCGATGGAACTCTTGTCTGACATGCTGTCACCTCCACGGGAATTATAGCATGGTGCGGGAGGGGGGACAAGAGTTATGAAAACAGCATTCGGAATACCCCTCCCGACATTCGTGACGTTCTCTTGACACATAGCTATAATGTGCTATAATGGCTATATGTGCAATGCAGTACCAGTTTTTGAGGCAAAGAACAAGCTCCCCTTCTTTATCCATCAGGCAGAGACGGAAGGACCCGTGCCCATCACGCGGCACAATCAGGAGGTCGCCTATATCATCTCCAAGTCCGACTATGATGAGATGCGGCAGTCCGCCAGTCCCCGCAAGAGTCTGGTCGAGCGGATTCACGATTCCCGCAAGGAATTCGGGCTTGAGGATGATGACGACTTCGACCTTGCGGAGTTCATTGCCAGCCTGCGGAATCCGGCTGAGTGTGCCGACAAAGGGACTAATATTTTTGACGATATTGAGGTTGAGTAAGGATGGCCGCCCCCTATTACCTTCTCGATACGAACATTGTCTCGGAAATCTTCAGGCCTTTTCCGAACAAAACCGTTTTATCAAAGCTTAAGGAATACGAATCGCTCTGTGCCCTGCCTGCCACAGGATGGGACGAACTCCTTTTCGGTGTCCAACGGATGGCGGAGGGGAAAAAGAAGGATTTCATTTTCTCGAAACTCATCGACGAAATCCAAGCCTGTTACCCCATAATCCCCTATGACAGGCATGCCGCGTGGATTCAGGCCGACATACGGGCGCGGCTGGCGGATGCGGGGACTTCTGTAGAGTTCCAGGACACGCAGATAGCCGCCATCGCTGTCTCCAACAACATGATTCTGGTTACCCGCAACACGAAGCACTTTGAGCCGGTGCAGCGGGTCTCCACGCTCCTGATGGAGAACTGGTTCGAGCCGGTCATGCGCTAGACGGCTTTCCGGCATGCTCTGGATTGCCAGGGCATGATGCCGGATCCCGCCCCCTGTCAGCCCTTGACGGCGCCAGCCGTGATGCCCGTGTAAATCTGCTTCTGGCAGAGGAGGAAGACGATGAGCGCGGGAATCAGCGAGATGATGACTCCCGCGCAGATGAGGTTGTAGCGGCTCCCCATCGGTCCCGTGAACGTGTAGAGCGAGATGGCAACCGTCCTCAGCTTCTCCGACTGCAAGTAGAGGTTTGCCGAATAGTATTCGTTGTAACAGCCCACGCCCTTCAGTATCATGCTCGTCACGATTGCGGGCTTGAGCAAGGGCAAGATGAGCCGCCAGAAAATCGTGAAGTAGTTGGCCCCGTCCATGATGCCGCTCTCGTCGAGCGAGGTGGGGATGTTCTCCATGAACTGAATGAAGATGTATATCGTGATGACGTCCGTGCCGCACATCATGATGATGTAGCCGTAGAGATGGTTGATGAAGCCGAGCGTCCCCATTATCTTGTAGACCGAAACCTGCATGGCAACACCGGGCAGCAGGGTCGCGAAAAGGAAAAGGTTCCTGATGAGGGTATTCCCACGGAACTTGAAGCGGTTCAGCACGTATGCCAGCTGCGCGCTTATCATGATAGACAAAGCGAGGACGAACACGAGCACGATTCCCGAGTTCAGGAATGCCCTTCCCATGTGCGCAGAGGAGAAAGCCTTGGCGAAGTTCTGGAAGTGGACGACCGTGGGCAGCATCATCACTGACGTGGACTGATATTCCGCGTCCGTCTTGAATGCCGTGATGAGGCAGGAGACAAGGGGAATCAGCGTCCAGAAGGCGAAGAACACAAGGATGAAGTATTTGACTGCGTTGGATATGACAAGCCCGGCAGGATACCTGCTCTTATTTGCTGCCACGAATGTTTTCTGCATCATAATACGTCCCCTCCCGTCTTGCTGTCTGTTCCCGCGTTGCGGAAGATATATTTGAAGAAGATTTTCTGGAATACCGTCACGATAAAGATAATGCACAAAAGGAAGACAGCCATCGCCGAGGCGAGGCCCACCTTCTGGCTTGTGTGGGCAATCCTGTCCATGATGATGAAGTATGTCGCCGTACCGTTCCCGCCTTTCGTGATGACGAAGGGCGGCTCAAATGCGCTCAGTGAGCCCGTTATGGAAAGGATAACGTTCAGCGTGATTATCGTCTTTATGCTCGGCAGGATGATGTGGCGGAACTGCTGGAAGCGGTTGGCCCCGTCAATCTCGGCAGCCTCGTAGAGCGAGGGATCCACGGACATTATCGCGCCGATGAAGAGCACCATGTTCTGTCCGAGATACCGCCAGAGCGACGTTCCCACGAGCATCACGTTGTTGAGCCCCTTGGTCCTGAGCCAGTAGGGCAAGTTCTCCTCCGGAAAGCCGAACCAGCCGAGCACCGTGTCCAGCACGTAGCCGTGGGTAAAGAAGAACTTGAAGATGAATCCGACCGCGATTCCGTTTATCATGAAGGGGAAGAACAATACCCCCTTGAACACTGCCCCTCCCTTGGTCTTGAAGCTGAGCAGGGTCGCGAGGAGCAGGGCGAACACCAGCTGCACGATGGAGCCTCCCATGTAGTAGAGGCTTATGGAGAGCGCGCCGAAAATGTCGTCGCGCGTGAATACGTCGATGTAGTTCCTGAGGCCGACGAATGTCCGCTTGCCTATGTACTTCATGTCATAGAAGCTGAAGCCGACCATCTCCCCGAAGGGAAGGTAGGTGAAGGTGAAGAGGAGCAGGAGGGGTATACCGATGAAGGCCGCGATTATGAGCCTCTGTTGCCCCTTCTGGCTTTTCAGATAATCAATGATTCCTTTGTTTTTCATACGATAGGCTCCTGAGAGGCTCCTGACTGCTTTCATCTGACAGGCAGCCCCTCCCCGGTATCGGGGGTAGGGCTGCCGTTCCATCGGTTTTAGTTCGCGCCGTTGCGGGTCTGCGCGTCGGACCAGGCCTTGTTCCAGTCGGCCATGATGTCGTCGAACGACTTGTCCTTGTAGAAGGCGTGCTCGATGATTGCCTGAATCTTGTCGTTTCCTCCGTTGTTGATGTTCAGTTCGGAGTCAGCGTCAAGCTTGCCCTTCAGGTCCTCCTCGCCGGACTTGGCGGGATTGTCCGCGACAAAGTCGATTCCGTCGAAAGCCGCATAGACCGCAGGATACTTGCTGTCGGACGTGGCAATCGGGATGCCGCCTTCGTTGTAGGCGAATCCAGACTTCTCGGTCATCCACTTGATGAAAATCATCGCCGCCATCTTGTTTGTGTCGGAGGCCTTGGCGTTGATTCCGAAGTTGTAGTCGGGGCCGGCGGAAGCGTACTGCTTGCCCTTCACGGTGATGGGGAATGACATGTAGCCGATGTCGTCCGGGTTGGGGCCCGCGCCCTGCATCTGGGTGTACGCCCATGAGCCGAGCACCATCGTGCCGATTTCGCCACGGTTAATCATGCCCTTGCAGCCTTCCCAGTCGGTCGTCGTGTAGTCGGCCTCTATGAGCCCCTGCTTGGTCGCCTCGTAGAGCACCTTGTAGACATTGTAGGGGCCGGTTCCGTCGCCGGGATTGGCAAAGGGGTTCTTGGAGTGGAGCAGGGTATTGTTCATGAAGTCCGCGCTTCCGGTCGCTGAGCCGCCGATGTACGCGTCCCAGGCACCCATCGTCCAGCCCGCCGCATAGTTCGTGTAGAGGGGGATGGCCTTGGTGTTCGACTTTATCTTCTTGAGGCAGTCGATGAATTCGTCCGGGGTCTTGGGCAGCGTCGTGATGCCCGCATCCTTGAAGACCTTCTTGTTATAGAGGACTCCCTGCGCGTTTCCGGTGGAGGGGATGCCGTATACCTTGTCGCCGTAGGCCCACTGGTCGGCAAAGCGGACGAGGGACGAAACCTCGGAGAGGGAACCGAAAGGCTGGAAGTAGTTCTCAAGCTCCTTCTTGTCGATGGCGGGAATCATCATCATGTCGCCCCAGTCGCCGCCCTGCAGGCGGAGCAGGGAGACGGACGCATAGTCGGTGATGCCCTCGACGTTGACCGTGATTCCCGGGTAGCTCTTGTTGAACTCGGCGATGTACTGCGCCCAGGTCGTGCCGCTGTAGCCGGAGTCCAGCATGTCCGTGCGGTGTGACATGAGGGAGATGTTTGCCTTGAGGTCCGTGCCGGTCGTGCCGAGCACGATGTCCTTGTAGTTCAGGACGGTCTGGACGGAGCTTGACGCGCTCCCGGAGCTGCTTGAGCCGGAGCTTGCCGCCGCCTCTTTCTTGGAACACGCCGTGGCCGCGAAGAGACTGGCAGCCGCCGTCAGGGTGAACGCTACTTTCGTTGTTATCTTCATATTTCCTCCAATTTTAGGGAAAATTACCTAATTCCCGTAGATACTTATAAGTTTATTATAGCAAAAGAAGTTAATAAGTCAACTAAAAAATTAGTTTTATAAACGGATTTAGCTAAATTGTTGTTTTGGGGGAAGGCCCCCAAGCCCCCGGACCCCCTCTTCCTTCCAGCGGCTTCCAAGGGGTTGTCACCCCTTGGATCCCCGGATGCGGGCACAAGAATGATTGAAAGCATTTAGTTCTATGGTACAATCATGCTTGATTTCGTTTCTTATGCCGATATAGAAGATGTGAAGAAGTCTTTTCCCTTTATAACCGCCTTGTCTTTGCTCGTTGCCGCACCTTTCGCGTTCGCTCAGGACGCTTCTGCCGGGGCGGAAGTTTCATCTGACGTTGAAGAAGTCTCCTCTGTGGAGGTCCCGCAGGAGCCGGTGCCCGCCCTGCTTTCCGGCATCTGGGCCAATGACAACCGTTATGTCGTGTTCGGCTCGGGCTACAACGGCGCGGAGAGCGGCAGGCCTGTTCCCGACATCGTGCTCAGAACTTTCTACCAGTGGTATGACGACAGAGCAGGGGAGAGCAAGGGCTATTCCACTACGGTAAAGCGGGACAGGAACGCCGCCGAAACCCGGCAGGCGGAGGAGATGGAGCTTCACTTTACGCCGCTGACCGATGAGCTTTTTACAGCGGATTTGGACAAGCCCGTCGTGCAGGAGGACGGGGACCTGTTGACCGCGGAGGAAAAGAACAGCGGGGCCTGGGACATAGAGGTCAAGTTCGCGAACCACAAGCTGGGCGGCGAGGACACTTACCACATCCCGGTCGCGGTCATCGGGGACAAGCTCTACTTGAACTTCGCGGTCAAGGCCGATGACAGCGACTCCGTGCCCGCGAGCGAGCTTCTGGACGGAATCACCGTGCAGGCGGAAAACCTGCTGGACGGCTACTGGCAGGACGCGGGCAGCGCGAACGGCATCCTTGTCTGCCCGCCGGTCACGAATACCGAACTTCTTTCTTATTATATACGGAACAATGCGGTCTACCACATCCGCTATTGGGAAACCGACATGGAATATAACCCCGAGGCAGAGGCCCTCTTCACCGACGGGGAGGCGACTTACAGTGTCCCCAAGCACCTGCGCTCGGCGGAGAAAACCTACACATGCACGCTCGGAAAGCGCACCCGCATACGGAATATAGAAAAGAGCGATTCCATCGGTGGTGACTACGAGATGAACAGCGTCCTGGTGGAAAAACACATCAAGGATGAGAAAGGCAACGAGCGCAGCTACACCGTCAGGACCTCGACGATCCTCGCCTTCGGCAAGCCCTACCTGACCCTGACCGACGGCAGCCGGAACCTTCAGGAGATTATCGCCGCAAACAACGCCCGCCACCACCCTGCGCCCGCCTCTCCCTTCCCGCCGCACGGCGTGCTGGACTTTGACTGGAGCATCGTGGAAGACCCGCCCGCCTCATACGACCGGCGCGTCCTGGACCTGGGCAAGTGAACGAACCGCTTTAAAAAGCAGAAAGGCAGTTCCAGAGACAGGCGGGAACTGCATCCCCGGGCAAAAACAGACAGTACTTTTTGTCCAGCCGTGGAAAGGAGACACTTGAAACAGACCCGAATGAACATCACGCTTCCTGCAAACTACGACTCCCTCGCACTCGCGCTGACGAGCCTCTTCGGTATGTCCGTCTCGGTCAGTCATGCGGACAGGATTTCCGGAGGAGACATCAACAAAGCCTACCGGCTCACGCTCAGCACCGGCGACAGGGTGTTCATGAAGGCGAACGAAAAAGGCAACGCCGGCTTCTTCACAGCGGAGGCGGCGGGGCTCATGGCCATCGAGATGACGGACGCGGTACGGACTCCCCGCATCCTCTGCACCGGGACGGACGACGGCGAGGATGTCGGATACAGCTTCCTGCTTCTGGACTACATAGAGGGCACGGAGAGGCGGAGCGACTACTGGGAGACGTTTGCGCGGGAGCTTGCCGCGATGCACCGGGCGGACACGAAGGAGCTGACCGGGGGAAAGGCGTTCGGTTTTTTCCAGGACAACTACATTGGGGCGAGACCGCAAGGGAACACGCCCGCATCGTCATGGCTGGAATTTTTCCGCGGCCAAAGGCTTGCCCCCCAGTTCCGTGCCGCCGACCACTACTTTGACAGCACTGACAGGAAAAAGATAACGAGGCTGCTCGACCATCTGGGCGACTTCCTCGTGGAGCCGGAAGCCCCCTCGCTCCTGCACGGGGACTTGTGGGGCGGCAACGTGATGTGCGGTCGGGACGGGAAGGCCATGCTCATCGACCCCGCCTGCTACGTGGGGCATGCGGAAGCGGACATTGCGATGACCGATCTGTTCGGCGGCTTCCCCCGGACATTCTACGACGCGTACCGGGAGGCAAATCCTCCGCAGGGCAGCATCGCCGACTACGAGGGCCGCAGGGACTTGTACAACCTCTACCAGCTTTTGAACCACCTGAACCTGTTCGGCTCGTCCTACCTGCACCCCGTGCTGTCCATCGTGGAAGAATACGCAGGTTAAGGCGGGCAGCCGTAAGGCGTTCCCCCGATTGTACAGGAAATAAACTTTGCGGTATAATCGTGTTGGTTGCAAAAGTTGCAACCGGCAGGAGTAAGTATATGTCGATTTCCAAGGACGAACAGAAGGTGCTTGCGGCGCGGACTGCGATAGACACCCTTATAAACGAAGGAAAGATTTTCAGCGGCATGAAAATTGGCCTGGGCACAGGCTCCACGGCCATGCCCGCAGTCAAGCGGCTTGCCGAGCGGATTGCGGACGGCACGCTCAGGGACATCAAGGCCATTGCGACCAGCTTCCAGACCAGCCTCGCCTGCGAGGAGTACGGCATTCCGGTCTACACGCTCAACGACAAGGCAATCGGCGGCAGGCTTGACCTCGCCATAGACGGGGCTGACGAGATAGGCCCCGGAAACAGCCTGATCAAGGGGGGCGGGGCGGCCCTGCTCCGCGAGAAAATCACCGAATACAATGCGGACATCCTCATCATCGTCGCGGATGAGTCCAAGGTCGTGGCAAGCCACGGGACAGGATTTGCCCTCCCGGTCGAAGTCATCGCCGAAGCCCGCCTGCCCGTCACCCAGGCACTGGAAAAGCTCGGTGCGAAAGCAAAGCTGCGTGAAGGGGTCAGAAAGGCTGGGCCGGTCATCACTGACAACGGCAACATGATACTGGACTGCCTCTGGGACAAGCCCGTCAACCCCGCCGAGATGGAGGATGCGATCGACGCGATTACCGGCGTGGTCGAGTGCGGCTTCTTCACCAAAGCAAAGCCCCGTGCCTTCGTCGCCCACGCTGACGGCAGTGTAGAGGAGCGGCGTGCATAAGGGGGACGCATCTCCCTTATGCTGAATGCTGCAGCCGGGATGCGTCTGTCAGTTTCTGCCACATCCCGGTAGTCCCGGCACGCGGGCTGTTCTGCTGCGCCTGCCGGTATCTGCCTCGGCTATTCTACCTGCGCCGCCGTCAAGAGGGATGCTCTGCCCGCGACTGTCAATTTCTGTCGTGGTCCGATTACCGCTTGCTGCTTCGGAAGTCCCGCGGCGTCATCTTGTAACATTTGACGAACTGCTCGGTCATATAGCTGGTGGAGGCAAAGCCGCATTTCATGCTTATCGTTCCGATGGGCATGTCCGTCGTCCGCAGCAGTTCCATCGCCTTGTCGAGCCGGTAACGGATGAGGTATTCGTTGGGCGTGTGGGAGGTATACTTCTTAAAAATAGTATTGCAGCTTGACTTGCTCA
>JAILON010000103.1 GCA_024690865.1 Treponema sp.
GGTTCCGGCTCCGGTTCGGGTTCGGGTTCCGGTGCTGGCTCGGGCACAGGACTGCCGCCTGACAGGCTGACGCTGAACTGGCTGCCACCGGCCTGCACGACCTGGGTCTTGCTGCCGGAACAGAGGATGCCGCCTTCTGCATCCTTCACGGCGATGCTCACGGTAATCGCCGTACCAACGGCAATCCTGGGGACATAGAAGTACACCAGCCCGTCGACAGCGGCAGGAGACTCATCCGAGAAATGCAGGCCCTCGCCCGTAATCTCCAGCGTGACCGTGCCGCCCGCAGGCAGCCCTATGTCGGCAGCGGGAAGGGCCACCGTGTCCATACCGCCGGAATCAGCGGACGCAGCACCAGGGCCTGCAGTAGGGGCGTTTGTATTGCCGTAGCTGCTCCTGACCAGCGAAACCAAAACGTCCGTCTCGCCAGAGTTGGAAAGGTTTAGTATGTCGTCAAAAGATAACACTCCAGAAGAGCTGCCACTGGAAGAACCGGCGGAAGAAGATGTACCGCCGCCAGACGGAGAATAGATGCCGTAGGCAGAATCGTCGCCGTTTTCAGCCAAACCGTTGCCAGAACAGGAGGCAAGCACGAACAAAAGGCCAATTAGGATGCTGACGACAGGCAGGCGCTTCATAACAGCCCCTGCCTTTGGCAAATGGCATTCACCATGCGCATCAAGTACTTTCTGCCCAAATTCGCACTTTTCCTCCAATTTTCAGCCCCTTCAGCCCCTTCCATCCCACTTAAAGCAATATCAGTATAACACGTTTTTCAAATTTGTAAAAGCAGGCGACACGAAATTTGTCAAGGGCAAAAAAAGGCCGCACACCCGTCAAGATGTACGGCCATGACCCACGCGCGAATCGAACGCGCAACCTACAGCTTAGGAGGCTGTCACTCTATCCAATTGAGCTAGTGGATCAAAAAACGGAGCGGAAATCAAAGGAGGTGAAAAAACCGCCCCGCAAAAAACAATGTAATGCCTACTTGTCCTTGGCACGCTCGACGAATGAACCGTCGCGAGTGTCAATAACGACCTTGTCGTCCGTGTTGCAGAACAGCGGAACCTTGACCTCAAGGCCAGTATCCAAGGTCGCGGGCTTCAGGGACTTGCCGGAAGTATCTCCCTTGACACCGGGCTCGCAGTAGGTGATCGTCCTCGTCACGTTGACGGGAAGATTCACGCCGACGGGCTTGCCCTCATAGTAGGTGATGCTTATGTCGTACTCGTCATCGGGAGAGATGTAGCCCCAGTTGTCACCAAGGTCGTCCTTCTCGAGCGGCACATCGTCATAGCTCTCCTGATCCATAAAGTGGAAGGTCGTTCCATCTATATAGGAAAGTTTCACATTCTTCTGCTCAAGGTCAACCTCGTCAAACTTCTCACCAGCATCCAAGCCGAGGTCCTGAGTTCCACCCGTAACAATGTTCTTCACGCGGAGCTTGGTCGTCATGCCCTGGCGGCCAGACTTCTGACCCAGCATCTTCTGCACGATAAACGGTGATCCTTCAAACATGAAGGCTGATCCAACCTTGATTTCATTTGTCGTCAACATATCCAACATTATATAGAATTTTGCGTTTTGTTGCAACAGGTCGGCGCAGAATTTTCAGGCGGGCCGCACGGTCACGACCGTGACAGTTTTGCGTCACGACCGTGATTGTTTTGCGTCACGACCGTGATTGTTTTGCGTCACGACCGTGATTGTTTTGCGTCACGACCGTGACAGTTTTGCGTCACGACCGTGACAGTTTTGCGTCACGACCGTGATTGTTTTGCGTCACGACCGTGATTGTTTTGCGTCACGACCGTGATCGTTTTGCGTCACGACCGTAACCACGACGCTACGCACCTGCTGGCGTCGTGTGCGTCACGACCGTGAACAGCGGGGAAGCCGTTCAGCCAAGCGTTTTTAGGTAGGCGAGCAGGTGGGCGGCGAGGTCACCGTTGGACAGGAGCGAGCGGGAAAAAGCCTGGAAGCAGGGGGCAAGCCGTCCCCTTCCCTCCAGGAACGCGTACGCCAGTTCTTCCAGGCGACGGGCAGCAAAGGCCCCGTCGGCCAGTTTTTCCGGCAGGCCCGGGCAGTGGGATCTGACCGCCTCCAGGGCCTCGCTCCCCATGACCGCAGGACTTTGGCTTACACCCCGGCATTCGACAATGCTGGAGCCACAACATTCCCCCCGGCTTCCGTCCGGGCTTCCGCACGCAGCATCAACGCCATCAAAATCAATATTATATAGAAGAAAAAACTCGGCCACGAGGGAAAAGTCCTCCGGCGGGAAGAAGCCCCGCATCCGCTCCAGCAGGGCCGCGAGCTTGACAAGATGGAAGGACTCGTCCTGCCGGTAGGCATGCCAGACAAACGGCCGGGCGGCAAGGCAGGAGCGGGCAAAGGACTCCTCCCCCCGCACGAAGAGGACGTCGCAGGAGGCAAGCAGGGCATCCCAGGTTCCCTGCGGCAGCCCCGGCAGGCTTACGAGGGGAAAGCTGCATTCCTCCCGGCTGTACGCGGACAGGAAAGAGGCCGCCCCCCTGCCGGAAGCCAGGTAGACCGCAAGCTTCCCGCCCGCCGCATGGGAGCGGTCCATGGCCCGCACGACGGGGGCAAAATCCTTTTCATAGGAAAAGACCAGCACATTGCAGGAGGAAGGGTCAAACGAGGGCAGGTATTCCCCCAGCCTCCCGGCAGCTTCCGCCCGGTCAGCAAGCAGATCCAGGAAGGGCCGGTCCAGCATGAGGCCGCCCGTCCGGGCCGTGAAGCCCGGCATGAAGTTCACCTTTTTGACGGAGGCGGACCGGGTGCCGCTCTTGAGCAGGTGGAAGTCCTCCGCCCAGCTTTCCGCCGTCAGGTATTCCACATTGATGATGTGCGCGGTCCGGCCGGCAGGCAGGCCGCCAAAGAGGTAGTCGTCCAGCCAGTCCGGGCGGCCGCACTGGAAGCATTCCAGGATGATGCGGGCATCATGCGAGCGGCACCAGCGGGTACAGGTCCCCGCGTCATTCCAGTCCAGTACGTCCCAGCCGCAGTAACGCTGGAAGGGCACGGCGGCGTCCAGTCCCGGCGCCATGAAAGAGAACGAAGCGAGGTCGCTCACGGCCAGCGCAAGGCGGAGCGAACCGTCCAGGTCGGAAAGGGCGCGGGCCAGCCGGTACACGAAGCCAATGTCGCCGTAGTTGTCCACGACCTTGCACAGCAGCAGGATTTCCACAATGGGCATACTATAGCCCGGCGGCATTTCACCTGTCAAGCAAGGCAGGCGCGGCGCGGGCCAGTTGCAGGCAGGTGCGGCGCGGGCCAGTTGCAGGCAGGTGCGGCGCGGGCCAGTTGCCAATCGCCCACCTTTCCAGTATTATGTCGCTATGAACGAACTGATACTGAAATACGGGGTCAACCCCAACCAGAAGCCCTCCAGGGTCTTCGTGGAAGACGGCAACCTGCCCATAACGGTAGTCAACGGGAAGCCCGGATACATAAACCTGCTGGACGCGCTCAACGGCTGGCAGCTGGTCAAGGAGATGAAGGAAGCCACGGGACTCCCTTCGGCCACATCATTCAAGCACGTGTCCCCTGCCGGAGCGGCATGTGGCAAGCCCCTTTCCCCCACATTGCGGAGCATCTATTTCATTGAAGACGGCCTGGAGCTTACCCCGCTCGCCTGTGCCTATGCCCGCGCCCGCGGTGCGGACAGGATGTCCTCCTTCGGTGACTTCATCGCCCTCTCCGATCCCTGCGACCGTGCGACCGCCCTCCTCATAAAGAAGGAAGTTTCCGACGGCATCATCGCCCCCGGCTACGATGCGGACGCGCTGGAAATCCTGAAGGCAAAGAAGAAGGGCGGCTACTGCATCATCCAGATTGACAAGGACTACGTTCCGCCGGAACTGGAGCGCAAGATGGTGTTCGGAGTCAACTTTGAGCAGGGGCACAACTTCATCAAGCTGGACGCGGACTGCCTGAAGAACATCGTGACCAAGAACAAGGACCTGTCCAAGGAGGAAATCGACAACCTCCTCGTCTCGCTGATCATCCTCAAGTACACCCAGTCCAACTCGGTCTGCTACGTCAAGGACGGGCAGGCCATCGGAATCGGGGCGGGCCAGCAGAGCCGCATCCACTGCACGCGGCTGGCAGGCGACAAGGCCGACAAGTGGTGGCTGCGCCAGAGCCCCCGCGTGCTTGAACTCCCCTTCGTCGATGACATCAGGAGGCCGGACCGCGACAACACGATCGACGTGTATACGGGAGATGACGCGGACGACGTATTGCGCGATGGCGAGTGGCAGAAGTTCTTCAAGACCCGGCCCGCCCCCTTCACCCGCGAAGAACGGCTTGCATGGATCAAGCAGAACACGGACGTCGCGGTGGGAAGCGATGCCTTCTTCCCCTTCGGGGACAACATCGAGCGGGCGCACCGGAGCGGGGCGAGGGTTGTCGCACAGCCGGGAGGCTCCATCCGTGACGACGACGTCATCGCCGCCTGCGACAAGTACGGCATGACGATGGCCTTCACCGGGATACGGTTGTTCCACCACTAAGAATAAAATGCTTTGCATTTTATTCTTAGTAATGACCTTCGGGACGCGCTGCGCTGCGACCCGAAGGTCACGGATTTTTTTGTCCCGGCATCGCCGTTGAGTTTAACAACGGGCTTCGGGACGCGCTGCGCTGCGACCGAAAGCTCGCGGGATTTTCTTTTGTCCCGGCATCGCCATGGAGCTTAACAACGGGCTTTAGGACGCGCTACGCTGCGACCGAAAGCTCGCAATCTCTTTTGAACTGACATACTATGTACAACTATATTTTCTTCGACTTCGACGGTACGCTCTTTGACACATCGGAGGGCGTGTTCAAGTCATTCGACCGGGTGGCGGAAGCCTACCACATCGAGCTTGCCGACAGGAGCATCTACAACACGATGATAGGTCCGCCCCTGCGCGAAAGCTTTACCCGCGTCTTCCACTTCAAGGAGGAAGAGCTTGCCCCCGCGATGGCAGTCTACCGCGAGTACTACCAGAAGCAGGGCATGTTCGAGCTGCGGGCCTACGATGGCATTGTGGACTGCATCAAGGCACTGCGGGCGGCAGGCAAGAAAGTCTATGTCGCGACGAGCAAGCCCGAAGTCTATGCAAAGCAGATTCTGGAACGGAAGGAAATGCTGAACCTCTTTGACTTCGTGGGGGGCAGCGACCTTGCGGAAAAAGACCGGGTGAACAAAGTCGATATCATCAACTACGTACTGGAAAGCGAGGGGCTGGTAGACCGCAAGGCGGAGTGCGTCATGGTCGGCGACACCCACTTCGACATGGAGGGGGCTGCCAAAGCCGGGCTGGACACCATCGGCGTGCTCTACGGCTTCGGCAGCCGGGAAAGCCTGGAGCAGTCCGGGGCCAAGCTCATCGTCGCCACCCCCGCGGATGTCGCGAGGGTCATACTGAACTAGCCAGGGAAAGCGGTGGGGCGAGCCCCCGCTGCCCCTGCCGGCCCTCCCCCGCTCGTGTCCGCCCTACTCCGCCCAGGCCTGCGCGAGCTGGATCAGGACTTCGGTGGCCCAGGCCATCTGCTTGAGGCTGGCCCACTCGTAGCGCGAGTGGTAGCTGTGGCCGCCGGTGAAGATGTTGGGCGTGGGTATGCCCATCTCGGTCAGGCGCGAGCCGTCCGTTCCGCCGCGGATCGGCTTGAACTCCGGTTCCAGCCCCGCCGCCCGGTATGCCTGCACCAGCTTTTCCACCACCTGGGGATTCCTGTCCAGCACGTCCTTCATGTTCAGGTACTGCTGGGTGTGCACCACCTCCGCCTGGCCGCCGAAGAGCATCGCGGTCGTCTCGGCAAGGCGGTCGACAAGCTGCTTGCGCCGCTCCATGCCGTCCATGCGGAAGTCCCGGAGCAGGAGCGAGACCTGCGCGCTTTCGATGCTGCCGGAAATCTCCATGGGGGCAAAGAAGCCCTGGTGGCCGTCGGTCGTCTCCGGCAGCTCGCCGTGGGGCAGGTTGGCGACGAAGGAGGCCGCCATCTCCACCGCATTCACCATGTCGGGGCGGGCGTTGCCGGTGTGCTTGGACTTTCCGGTGAAGCGCACGTCGCTCTTGAACGCGTTGAAACATTCAATCTCAAGCTCGCCCTCGTGTCCTCCGTCCACCGTGTAGCACTGCCTGCTCTGCAGGAGCTGCTTGGGGACCCGGTCCATGCCGTGCCCGGTCTCCTCGTCGGGGGAGAACATCACTTCGATGGTGCCGTGCTTTACCGTGGGGTTGCGCAGGAGGAATTCGACCGCGGTCATGATCTCGGCGACGCCCGCCTTGTCGTCCGCACCGAGCAGGGTGGACCCGTCGCTCGAGATGATGGTGTCGCCCTGTTCCCCTGCCTGGGCCAGGTGCGCGTCCACCTCCGGGTCCAGCGTGATTCCCGCAGGCAGGACTATGGGACCGCCCCGGTAGTTCTCGTGGACAAGCGGCTTCACGTCCTTGCCGCTCACCTCGTCCACCGTGTCCATGTGGGCCATCAGGCAGATGGCGGGAACGTCCCCGCAGCCGGGGCTTGCGGGAAGGCGGCCATAGACGTAGCAGTTTTCATCAGCCTGGACGGCTTCAAGCCCCAGCTGCTCCAGTTCCGCTTTCAGAAGCGCTGCCATGTCGCGCTCCCGTTCCGCGCTGGGCATGATGCCTTCGTCCGCCTTCTTGGAGTCGCTTTCGCTCCAGACCTGTACATATTTCAGGAAGCGGTCCTTCAAGGCCCCCGTGTATGAGGTGGAAAGGATATCCGCCGTCAAGTTGCATACAGAAAAATTATTGCTCATGCGGACAGGATAGTGCATTTCCGTGACCGTTGCAACAATTCCCGTTATGATATAGAATAACGCAACAATAACGATTAAGACCGGGGTTGATTATGATTTTTTCACCTGTAGAGATTCAGGAAACCGTCAACATGTTCATGCGGCAGAAGCTGGACATCCGCTGCATTACGATGGGCATCTCGCTCCTCGACTGTGCCTGCGAAGACGAAAAGAAAGCCTGTTCCAAGATATATGACAAGGTAATGAGATACGCCGGAAAGCTCGTGCAGACCGGCCAGGACATAGAGAAGGAGTACGGAGTCCCCATCATCAACAAGCGGATTTCCGTCACCCCGATTGCCCTCGTCGCGGGGGCATCCGGCGCGAAGTCCTACGTAGAATACTGCAGGACGTTGGACAAGTGCGGCAAGGAGCTGGGGGTCAACTTCATCGGGGGCTTTTCCGCCCTCGTCCAGAAAGGGATAACCCCCGCCGACAGGATATTGATCGACTCCATCCCGGAGGCCCTTTCCACGACCGAGTGCGTCTGCTCGTCGGTCAACGTCGGCACGACCAAGAACGGCATCAACATGGATGCGGTCAAGCTGATGGGCGAGACGATAAAGAAGACCGCGGAGGCTTCTGCCTCGCTCCCGGTCAACGCCTGCGCCAAGCTCGTCGTGTTCACCAACGCCCCGGAGGACAACCCCTTCATGGCGGGTGCCTTCCACGGGCCGGGCGAGGGCGACGCGGTGATAAACGTCGGTGTCTCAGGCCCCGGCGTCATCCTCGCCGCCGCCCGCGAGTTCAAGGGCAGGCCCATCAACGAGCTTGCCGACGGCATCAAGAAGATTGCGTTCAAGATAACCCGCATGGGTCAGATGGTCGGGGCTGAGGCCGCACGACGTCTGGGCGTCGGGTTCGGCATACTGGACCTTTCGCTCGCCCCCACCCCGGCGGTCGGCGATTCCGTTGCCCGCATCCTTGAGGAGATAGGACTGGAAGGAGCAGGTGCGCCCGGCACGACCGCGGCCCTTGCCATGCTGACCGACATGGTAAAGAAGGGCGGCGTCATGGCGAGTACGAACGTGGGCGGCCTTTCCGGGGCATTCATCCCGGTCAGCGAGGACGAGGGCATGATAAACGCCGTCAAGCAGCATTCGATTACGCTGGAAAAACTGGAGGCGATGACCTGCGTCTGCTCCGTCGGCCTTGACATGATAGCGATTCCCGGCGACACGAGCGCGACGACGATAAGCGGCATCATGGCCGACGAAATGGCGATCGGCATGGTCAACAACAAGACCACCGCCGTCCGCCTCATACCCGCCCCCGGCAAAAAGGCAGGCGACTGGGTTGAGTTCGGCGG
>JAILON010000161.1 GCA_024690865.1 Treponema sp.
TACAACAAATTGGTTTTTATCATTTATTTTCTGCGGCCCCTGTGGCGGCGGCCTTTGGCACTCGGAAGGTTATAGCTTCCGCGCGGGATGCCCCGTGCCCGCCCCCACTTACGCTTGCCTTATGGCATTTCCTGTTGTAGAATTCCGATAAGGAAAGGGGAGACTTTAAGGAGCAACGCGACCATGGCAAAGAAAGAACTGGACAGATTCGACACACACGCAAAGCGCGACATACAGCTTTCCACCAAGCTCATCGGGCTCATCGGGGGCTTCATCCTGCTCGGCTGCTCCATGGTGGCCATCATCTCGCTGACCGTGTTCGACAGCAAGCTCATCAAGAACACCCAGGACGAGCTCAAATTCACCGAGCAGGGGGCGGCCAACGTCATGAACGACTGGATTTCCACCCTGTCGCTGAGCTCGAGCCTCCTGGCCGACTGCCCCTACGTGGTGCGGGCTGCCTCCCGCGAGAACAGCACGGAGGCAAAGTCCTACCTGAAACAGAAGACCGACGCGCAGGACCTGGGCATCGCCGCCGTCCTGGACCAGAAGGGGACGGTCGTGTGCAGCGCGGGCTATGAGGTGAGCACCAACCTGTCCTCACTCAAGTGCGTGTCCTCCGCCCTCAAGGGCACGGCCACACAGACCTTCGAGCCGCTCGGCAACCTGGACTTCGCGGCGCTCGCGGCCAGCCCCGTCCGTAACGGCGGCAGGATCATCGGCTGCGTCCTGACCGGCTACAAGCTGACCGAGGGCAACTTCACTGAGCTGATGCAGGACTGCTACAACGTCGAGTGCACGGTCTTCAAGGGCATCACGCGGGTGGACTCCACGCTGGAGGGAGTCATCGGCACCACGCTGGACAACCAGAACATCGTCAATCTGGTGCTGAACAGGGGCGAGACTTTCGAGGGCAAGAATGCAATCAAGGGCAAGGAGTACTATTCGACCTACCAGCCGCTCACCAACGAGGACGGCAGCATCGCGGGCATGCTCTTCATCGCCAAGAGCGTCGATGTCGTCAACACGGTGAAGAAGACGACGATCACGATAGTCATCCCCATCACGCTTGTCCTCATCGCCATCCTGCTCGTCCTGAGCTACCTGTTCATCCACTGGCTCATGTGGCGAATCTACAACGTGACGAACTTCCTCAAGGAGCTGGAGACCGGCGAGGCCGACCTGACCAAACGCTGCAAGCTCTTTACCCGCGACGAGATAGGCGACCTCATCATCCACTTCGACCTCTTCCTGGACAAGCTCCAGCAGATCATGAAGGACGTGCAGGGCTCCAAGGCCCGGCTGACCGAGGCGGGCGACGAGATGTCTCGGAGCGCGGACGAGACGGCAAGCTCCATCTCGCAGATTGTCGCCAACATACAGGACATCTCCGCCCAGATAACGAGCCAGGGCGGCAGCGTCGGCCAGACCGCCGTCGCCGTGGACGACATCTCCCGCAACATCCAGGGCATGGACGGCCTCATAGACGGCCAGTCCACGAGCGTGGCCGAGTCCTCCGCCGCCGTCGAGGAGATGATAGGAAACATCTCCTCGGTCAACAACTCCGTGGACAAGATGGCGGCCTCCTTCCAGGTCCTCTCCGCCGACGCGCAGTCCGGATTCGACAAGCAGCAGATCGTCAATGACAAGATTCAGCAGATTGTGGACCAGTCCAAGATGCTGCAGGAGGCCAACCAGGCCATCTCCAGCATCGCGAGCCAGACCAACCTGCTCGCCATGAACGCCGCGATCGAGGCCGCCCATGCGGGCGAGGCGGGAAAGGGCTTTTCCGTCGTTGCCGACGAAATCCGGAAGCTCTCCGAGACCTCGTCCGGCCAGTCCAAGACGATCGGCGAGCAGCTCAAGAAGATAAAGGATTCGATTACCGAGGTCGTCTCCGCGTCCCAGGAGTCGAGCGAGGCCTTCGCCTCCGTGTCCAGCAAGATAAAGGAGACTGACGAGCTGGTCATGCAGATCAAGGCGGCCATGCAGGAGCAGAACGAGGGCAGCAAGCAGATAGGCGGCGCGCTCAAGAACATGAACGACAGCACGGTGGAAGTCCACAAGGCCTCCAAGGAGGTGTCCGCCCGCAGCGAGAAAATCAAGGACGAGATGGACAGCCTGCAGGAGGTCACGTCCAGCATGAAGCGGAGCATGGACCAGATGTCCGCCGGGGCGCAGCGGATCAACGAGACCGGCAGCGTCCTGAGCGACATCTCCGACAAGATGAAGGATGCCATCGTCAAAATCGGCAGCCAGATAGACCTGTTCAAGGTCTGAGCCGCGGCCAAATACCCGGGCCCTGGCCCGGCTGTGTTTGCATTTTTCCAGTTAGGGTGATATAATTATCATAATCAGGCAGGAAACCCCGGGAAGCCTCATTTCCCAAGTTTCCCTAATATATTCAGAAGGTGGTATAATGAGTTCTGCAACTTCCGCGCGTGTCTCTCTGACAGCCAAGATGCTGGTGATGTTCCTTGGGGTCGTCCTGCTGGCGACCATCTCGATCGTTGCCGTGGCCTACGTCATTTCAGCCCGCAACCTGACCAAGAGCGTCAACGCCCAGCTTTCGGCCATGACCGACGGCGTCGTGAGCCAGGTCAGGGACATAAACGAGAAGAACCTGACCGCCCTCCGCTTCCTCGCGGAGCTGGACGCAGTCAAGGACGAGAACATTCCCCTGGCGGAGAAGAGCCGCCTGTTCACGGGGATAGTCTCCGCCCTGGGGGGCAGGTACGAGAACGTCGCCTTCTATGACCGCGAGGGCAACTGCATCACCGCCGACGGAAGGCTCCTGAACATGAAGGAGCGGGCCTACTTCACCGAGCCGATGGCGGGCAGGGAATACGTCTCGGACCCCCTGTTCAGCCCCGCCGTCAACGGCATCCTGCAGAGCTACAGCGTCCCCGTCCGCGGCAGGAACGGACAGCCGATCGGGGCGATGGTCATGCTCGTAAAGGAGAACGCCCTCCTGGACGTCATCAAGGACATAGACCTGGGCGGGGGCATGCACCCCTCCGTCATAAACCACAAGGAGCGCACCACCGTCGCCAACGCGAACGAAGGCACGGACGAGTCCGAGAACGGCGAGCTGGACGACAAGTCGGGCCTGGGCCTTGTGCTGAACCACATCTTTGAGGGAAAGGAAGGGATAGAGGACTTCGTTGACCCCAATATCAAGGCGCACCTCATAGCGTCCTACAAGAAAGTCCCCGGGAGCAACTGGACGGTTTTCTCGGTCGCCCCCTACGACTACTACTTCGCGGGGCACACCGCCATGAGGCACGCCATCATCATCATTATGATCCTCATAGTGCTGATCGCCTCCGCAGTCATAGGGGTTCTCGTCACCATGCTCTTCAAGCCGCTCAAGGTCGTCAAGGAGTCCATCACCAGGATTGCAAGCGGCAACGCCGACCTGACCCAGCGCATCCCGGACGCGACGAACGACGAGGTCGGGGACGTGGTCAAGGGATTCAACGGCTTCGTGGAGAAGCTTCAGGGAATCGTCACGAACCTCCAGTCCACCAAGGGAACGCTGAGCCTCGCTGGAGAGGACATGGGGGCAACCGCCCAGGACACGGCGACGGCAATCACGCAGATTATAGCGAACATAGAGAGCGTCCACCGGCAGATAGTCAACCAGAGCGCGAGCGTCGAGGAGACCGCCGGTGCCGTCAACCAGATAGCGAGCAACATCAGCTCCCTGGAGAACATGATAGAGAACCAGTCCGCGGGCGTGTCCGAGGCCTCCGCCGCCGTCGAGGAGATGATAGGCAACATCGCCTCCGTCAACCAGTCTGTGGACAAGATGGCGGCCTCCTTCGACTCGCTCCGTGAGGACGCGCAGACAGGATTCACCCAGCAGGAGGACGTGAACCGCCGCATCCAGCAGATTGAGGAGCAGTCCAAGATGCTGCAGGAGGCGAACCAGGCCATCTCCAGCATAGCGAGCCAGACCAACCTGCTCGCGATGAACGCCGCGATTGAGGCCGCCCATGCGGGCGAGGCGGGGAAGGGCTTCTCCGTCGTCGCCGACGAAATCCGCAAGCTCTCCGAAACCTCCTCCGGCCAGTCCAAGACAATCGGCGAGCAGCTCAAGAAGATAAAGGATTCGATTACCGAGGTCGTCGCCGCATCCACCCATTCCAGCAAGGCGTTCGAGTCCGTGTCTCACAAGATACAGGACACCGACCAGCTGGTCATGCAGATAAAGGCCGCGATGGAGGAGCAGAACACCGGCTCCCGCCAGATAAGCGAGGCCCTGCATTCGATGAACGACAGCACGATCGAAGTCCGCAGCGCATCGGCGGAGATGTCCGCCGGCAACCAGGCCATCCTGGACGAGATACGGCTCCTGCAGGATGCCACGGAGGCGATGAAGAACAGCATGGAGGAGATGAGCACGGGCGCACGCAAGATAAACGACACCGGCGCGGCACTGAGCGACATCGCCGACCAGGTGAAGGGCTCCATCAGCAAAATCGGAAACCAGATAGACCTGTTCAAGGTGTAAGGCAGGTCCGCAGCGAAGCGGTCGCACAGGCCGGGTAGAGACACGGCGCGGGCCAACAGGCGCGCCCATGGAAACACAGCGCGGGCAACTACCCCGCTGGAAAAAAAGGCGGCCTCGACAGGCCGCCTTTTCTTATGCCCGGCCCGTCTTCTCCAGGTCCAGGATCGTCACGTAGTGCAGGATGTCGAAGCTCTCCGGCAGGGTCGCAAGGTATGCCAGGTGCTCCTTCTCCCATGCGTCAATTTCTTCCGGGGACAGGGACGACGCGCCGATGCCGCGGCATGACTTTATCCTGCCGTTCCAGGTTTCCCGCGTGAAGCGCACAGGGATGTCGAACGCGACCCCGTGTGCCATCGTGAACCAGCCCTTCGCCCAGTCGGGCTCGGTGACCGGGTTCCGCTGCCAGTTGCAGCCGTTCCAGCTGGGATTGTACTTGAGCACGAGCCGCTCGCTCTCCTGGGCAATCTCGCTCTCGCCTGGAAGCCATGCCATGAACAGGACCGCGAGATGCCCTCCGTCCTTGAGCCAGCCGCTTATCTTTGGGATGACCACGGACTTGTCGAAGTAGGCGAAGCACTGGCATGCCGTCACCACATCGAAGCTCCCGGCAGGGAAGTCCAGGTTTTCGGTCGCCGAAACCTTGTAGTCTATCTCCATACCGGCTTTCTGGGAAAGTTCCCTCGCAAAGCGTATCTGGTTTTCCGCGATGTCCGCGCCCGTCCACTTGGCTCCGAAGCGGTACATGTTCCGGGGGATGACGCCGGTCCCCGTCCCCAGGTCCAGCACCCGCTGGCCTTCCGTGCCGATGTTCAGCTCGACGAGCTTCCTGTAGAATTCCTCGGGATACACGTCCCGGTACTTTGCATAGTCGGCGGAAGTCTTGCCGAAGTCGAAGGGCTTCCCGCCGTCAAAATCCTTGTTCCGTATTTCCATGATATTCCTATGTTATCACAGATGAGGCTGGTCAGGCAATTGTCCGCGGAACAGCTTCTGCAGCCGCCCCGCCCTGACTGTCCGCCGGAACAGCCTCTACGGCCGCCCCGCCCTGATTGTCCGCCCCCGCCTAAAATTCTTGACAGCTGTATTCCCATAGTATAGAATTCAATATATACAGGAGGCACATGGCCCGGCATCTGCAACACATCTTCACGCTCCTCTTCCTGCTGGCAGCCTCCTGCCTGCTGGTCCATGACTCCCCCCTGTGGGCAGCCGGATCTGCAGGAACATCCAAGGAACAGAAGGGCGGAAGGCAGGTCAAGGATGTCCGCGTCGGCATGCTCGTGGAACCCGGCTTCACCGAGCTCCTGCCGAACAAGCGCAGGGCGGGCTACGGCTACGAGTACCTGCAGGAAGTTGCCTTCCGTTCGGGCTGGAAACTTCACTATATTGATGCACGCAGGGTCGCCCTTGTCTCGCTGTTTGAGGAAGGCGCAATCGACGTGCTGATGGGCATGACCAAGACGAAAGAACGGGAGCAGACGATGCTCTATTCTTCCATTCCACAGGGCAACAGGAACTACTTCATCTATACGCACCCCTACGGGTCGGGCCGGATAAAGCGGGGTGACGTGCAGACCGTCAATGGGGCGCGGATAGGAGTGGAGGGGAAGAGCGTTTTCCGACAGATTCTTGAGGACTGGGCCCAGACAAACGGCGTGGAGCCGGTCATCGTGGAATGTGACGAGGACGAACTGGGGGAAGAGCTTGCCGCAGGACGGCTGGATGGAGTCGTAGACCATGACATGCGTCTCAACAATCAGGAGATTCCCCTGTTCCCGCTGGGCAGCACGGATTTCTATTTCACCGTCAATCCAAGGAGGCCCGACCTCCTGGAGGACATCGAACAAGCGCAGGAGAAGCTGCTGGAAATGCAGCCCTTCTATGCCGAAAGCCTCAAGCAGAAGTTCTTCACCGCGACAGTCAACCAGCAGGGGCTTGCACCGGAAGAGCTGAACTGGAGCCGGGCCAGAGGACGGATCAGGATAGGCTACCTGGACGATTTCGCCCCCGTTTCCGCAAATGTCCGGGGAAAAATCGAGGGCCAGTACGCGCTCATAGAGCAGATGCTCAAGGGAAACTTCGGTCTTGAGGTGGAGAGCATCCCCTACACCTCCGAAACGGCCATGCTTGATGCCCTGAAGGAACAGAAGGTGGATGCCATCTTTCCCTACATCTTCAACTTCATGCTTGCCGAAAAGGATGACATCATCCTTTCGTCCGCCGCAATCAAGGTTCCCGGCGTAGTCATACAGCGGTCCGGCTTTACCGGGCCGGTGCAGACGGTCGCCGTGCTGAAATCCGGCAGCCTGATGAAGCTTAGTTCCCTCATCGCATATCCAGAGGCTTCATTCTTCGAGGGGAGCAGCCTGAAAGCCTGCCTGAAGGCCGTCAACAGCAGGAAGGCAGACCTGCTGCAGATCAGCAACTACCGCCTGTCCCGCGTCGCCAAGGATTTCTATGCCTTTCCCGATCTTGAGATGAAGCCGGGCCAGAACAACTTCGACTTGTGTTTCGCAGTCGGCAGGGACAAGCCCATCTTGATGGAGATACTGAACAAAGCGATTACGGCGATGAGCTCGGGAGAGGGCAACTCCTTCCTCTTTTCTGCAATGAGCTACGGCTACGGTTTCTCCTTCAGCGAATTCGTGCATGACCATGCAGTTCCCCTGATGCTCGGAGTGACCCTCGTGGCCCTCCTGACCACCGTGTTCTTCCGGCGCCGCCTGACGAAGGAGCAGGAGCGGAAGCGCATCCTCATACAGACCAACGCGGAACTTGAGGCGACCAAGGAGGCCCTGGAAGTCTCCACGGAAGCGGCGAAGCAGGCAAACCGGGCAAAAAGCATGTTCCTGTCCAAGATGAGCCACGACATCCGCACGCCGCTGAACGCCATCATCGGCTTCTCAAACCTCCTCTTGTCGCGGGACAGCGGCCGGGAAGAGGTGAAGGACCAGGTGGGCAAGATCCTCCTTTCCGCCGACCACCTGCTGGGACTCGTGAACGACGTACTGGACGTGAGCAAAATAGAGTCCGGCGCCATGACGCTGACCCCGACGGACTTCCGCCTCTCCGGGCTCCTTGCCTCCGTCGAAGAAATAATCCGCCCCCTGGCGACGGCCAAGCAGCAGGAATTCACGGTGGAACTGGACAAAGACGGCGTATTCTTTGCGGACAAAGGCCGTCTCTCCCAAGTACTGATGAATCTCCTGTCAAATGCCGTCAAGTACACAGGCAAGGAAGGCCACATCAGCTTCCGAGTGAGCAATGAGCCGTCCCCTGTCCCGGAGCGGCGGAACGTCACATTCGTGGTGGCGGACAACGGCCGGGGCATGAGCGAGGAGTACATGAAGACCCTGTTTACCCCATTCAGCCGGGAGCACCGGCCCGAAGAGAGCGCGGAAGTCGGAACGGGACTGGGTCTTCCCATCGTGCAGAACCTTGCGAGCCTAATGGGGGGCACGGTCAGCGTGGAGAGCAAGATCCGGCAGGGCACGACCTTCACGATTCTCCTGCCCCTGCCGGTGAGCACGTCCGAAGCCGTGGAGGACGTCGGCAGGACAGACGGGAATGCGGGCGGCACGGGCAGAGGACAGACTGGGAAGTATCTTTCCGGCAGAGAGAAACCCCTTGCGGGCCTGCGCATCCTTGTCGCCGAGGACAACGAGCTGAACACGGAGATCCTGACCGCCTACCTGACCATAAACGGGGCGGCTCTGACCGTCGCGGAAAACGGCAAGGTTCTCCTGGACATATTCTCGCAGTCATCGGAGGAAAGCTTCGACGTAATCCTCATGGACATCCAGATGCCGGTGATGGACGGGCTTGCGGCGACCCGCACCCTGCGGCAGCTTGACCGCCCCGACGCGAAAAGCATCCCCGTCATCGCGATGAGCGCGAACGCCTTCAGCGACGACGTGGCAGCCTCGCTGGATGCGGGCATGAACGCCCACATCTCCAAGCCGATCGAGCTGTCCGCCCTGATACGGGCGCTGGAGGCGACGAAGGTCCGGCGGGACCGGGATGAGGCGTGCTGACAAGGAATTTCCCCTTGAAAGACGGCCCCTCATTCAATTACAATACAGGTATGCAGCTGGCTTTTCAGATCGTGAATGTCGATTTCATCGCATTCGTCACGATAGTCTACCTTCTCATCTTCCTGCGGACCAACAGGGCCTATGACCGGTCGGTGCTCGGCAGGTTCGTGCCGTCCCTCGTGCTGCTGGCCATGCTTGCGATCAGCGACAACATAGACTACTACTATTCGTGGAAGCCCGAACCCCACTTTATCCGCAAGCTTGCGATCATGGCGGGCTACATACTGCGCGTGTACCTGCTGATGGCCGCGGTGTTCATCCTGAAGAACAAGACCGTTTCCCTCCGTGACAGGATTCTCCTGTTCGTCCCCGCCACGCTGAACGCCCTGATAATCCTCTCCGCTTTTTTCACCGACCGAGTCTTCTTCCTTGACGCGGACAACGTGCTGCACCGCGAGCCGCTCTCCTTCTCGCCGCATGCCCTGAGCCTGATTTATTTCTTCGTCGTGCTGGGCATAGCGGTAAGGCGCTGCATCCAGGGCTACCGGGAGGAGGGCAAAATCCTCATCGTCGCGCTCGCCACCGTGCTGGTGGCCGTCACATCGGAAATCGTGCTCAAGACGAGGGGCATCTTCATCAGCTCGGTGTCGCTCGTGCTGACCTTCTACTACCTCTACCTGCACATGGAGCACTACAAGCGCGACACCCTGACCGGCGTGCTCAACCGCATGAGTTTCTTCGCCGACATGAGCAGGCGGAAATGTACGGACGTTACCGCGCTCTGCGAGTTCGACATGAACAACCTGAAGCTGATCAACGACACGCAGGGCCATGCCGCGGGCGACCGGGCCATCATCACCATGGCAAATGCCATACGGAATGACCTGCCCGGCCACAGCTACCTGTACCGCATGGGCGGCGACGAATTCCTGGCCCTCTTCTGCAAGACCGACATGCAGACCGTGCAGTTCATCATCGAGAAAATCCGCGCCGAGCTGGCGGCACTGGACTGCAGCTGCGCCATAGGCCTGACGGAATGGACGGCTGGACAGGACTTCCAGGAGATATACAACCGCGCCGACCGGCGGATGTATGAGGACAAGCAGCGGATGCGCGAGCTGGGCCTGGCCCGCCCCCGGGCCTAGACAGGCCTGGCCGCCGTTGACAGTTCCGCCGGGCAGGGCTACAATCTTTCCTATGAGCCAGAAATTCTTCGCAGTCATATCACGCATGAAGTACATCAACCGCTGGGCCCTGATGCGGAACACGATAAGTGAGAACATCAGCGAGCACTCGCTTGAGACCGCCTTCATCGCCCATGCCCTCGCCCTCATCCGCAACAGGCGCTTCAGGGGCAAAGCGAACGCGGAGCGGGCCGCCCTGCTTGCGATGTACCACGACGCGACGGAGATAATCACCGGCGACCTGCCCACCCCGGTCAAGTACTACAACAAGGAAATCCGCTCGGTCTACGGCGAGATAGAGCGGAACGCGACGGAGCAGCTCCTGGGCTACCTGCCCGATGACCTGCGGGACGACTACCGGGATTTGTTCGATACCGGGAAGGCCGGGGAGACGGACAAGGAGCTCTGGCCCCTCGTCAAGGCTGCGGACAAGATTTCTGCCCTCATCAAGTGCCTGGAGGAGCGGCGGATGGGCAACGACGACTTCCAGAGCGCGGAGAAGGCGACCCTTGCCGCAATCCACGCCCTGAACTTGCCGGAAGCGGAGGTCTTTCTGGATGAGTTCATTCCCGCCTACTCGCTCACCCTGGATGAGCAGGCACGGTGATGGAAGCTGCCCCGCAGAAACGGGGCCTCACCCCAGCGACCTGACTCGGGGACACCGGCCTTAAGGCCCCCGCGGGGCAGGACGAACTATGGTCAAGCGGGGTTTAGCGCAAAAATGCCGAACGAAATGCCACAAAAATGCCGAACAAAACAACACAAAAACACCGAATGAAATAACGCAAAAACACCGAATAAAACACCACAAAAATGCCGACTGAAATACCGCAAAAATACCGAACAAAATACCACAAAAATGCCGACTGAAATACCGCAAAAATGCCGAACAAACTTGCACAAAAATGCCGAATGAAGTACACTGGAAGGCATGGATTACTTACGCCGCCTGTCAGATGAAGAGCTCTCCTTCCGCTTGGAATGCAGCGGGGCCGTGCTCATAGAAGGTCCCAAATGGTGCGGAAAAACGACGACCGGGGAGCAGCAGGCCAAGAGCCTCATCAGGATGCAGGATCCGGACAGGAGGGACGGCTACCTCCAGACGGCGGCGACCAAGCCCTCCCTGCTCCTTGCCGGTGACAAGCCCCGGCTCATAGACGAATGGCAGGAAGCCCCGGTGCTCTGGGATGCCGTCCGCGTGTCCGTGGACAGGGAGAACCAGACCGGCCTGTACATCCTCACCGGCTCCAATTCCGTTGACATCTCGAAGATACGGCACTCCGGCACGGGAAGAATCGCCCGCATGAGGATGAGCACGATGACCCTCGCCGAGACGGGCGAGTCCAATGCCTCCGTCTCCCTTTCCGCCCTCTTCCAGAACCCGGCGCAGGACATAGCGGCCAGGTCCGACCTGGAAGTGGAGCAGCTTATCTTTGCCGCATGCCGGGGCGGGTGGCCGGGAATGCTCGCACGAAAGACGGACAAGACCCGCCTGCAGGTTGCGCGGGACTACGTGGACAGCGTCTGCGAGACCGACGTCTCCACCGTGGACGGGGTCAGGCGGAACCCCCTGCTGGCCGCGCAGATATTGAAGTCCTACGCACGGAACATCTCCACCCTCGCAAAGACGAGCAACATCCTCAAGGATGTCGTCTCCGCGTCGGAGTCGGTCTCGGAGGATACGCTGGCCTCATACCTCAGGGCATTCGAGCGGCTTTTCCTTGTGCAGGACATTGAAGCATGGTCGCCCGCCATCAGGTCCGCGACCGCCATCCGCTCCGGCCGGAAAAGGGGCTTCTGCGACCCGTCCGTCGTGGCGGCGGCCCTGGGACTGACCCCTGACTACTACATGACGGACCTGCAGTCATTCGGCTTCGTGTTCGAGAGCCTCTGCATGCGGGATTTGCGCGCGTACACCGCGGGCGAGGGAGGCAGCCTGTCCTACTACCACGACCGCTACGGGCTTGAGGCCGACTGCGTCCTGCACCTGCGGGACGGGCGCTATGCCCTCATCGAATTCAAGCTGGGAAGCCACGAGATAGAGGAGGCGAGCGCCCACCTGCGCAAGATAAAAAGCCTGGTCCAGGAGTACAACAAGGACACCAGCCGCCCCGCCCTCCGCGAACCCGACCTGCTCATCGTCATAACCGGGACCGAATACGCCTACCGGCGCGACGACGGGGTCTTCGTCATCCCCATCGGCTGCCTGGGGAAGTAAGGGTGATGACGGCTGTCCAGTCACAGGAGGCATGATGACCGGCCATTGGAAAATAATGGAGTGCAAATGAAAAGCTATTCTAAGGAAGAAGCACGGCGTATGCTCTGCCGCTACCACAACCTGGACGGAGCGGAGGACTTGCGTGGCAAGGACGGGGCAGCGGAAATCATGGCCCGCATCCACAGCATCCAGTACGACCCGCTCTGTGTCGTCGCCCGGAACGCCGACCTGGTATTGCAGGCACGGGTTCGCAGCTATACGGAGGAAGTCCTTTCCGGGCTCCTGTACGCAGACCATACGCTGGTTGACGGCTATGACAAGGAAATGTGCATTTACGAGGCGCGTGACTTCGGCCGCTTCTCGTTCGTGCGCGAGGAACATGAGAAGCAGGTCGTCGCGACCCTGCGCTACCGCAATCAGCTGGACGCGCTGGAAATCCTTGACGACGTAAAGGATTTCGTCACAAAGCACGGCAGGACGGGCACGAAGGACATCACAATCGGGGAGGCACGGGAGGGCCGCTGGGGGCACAGGAAGCTTTCGAGCGCAGCGCTGGACTACCTGTTCAGCACGGGAGTCCTGACTGTCGCGGACAAAAAGGGCACGCAGAAATACTTTGACCTGACCGAACGGGTGCTCGGCCCAGAATGTCTTTCGTGTGGCCCGGGAATGACCGATGTGGACGGCATGACCATCGAAGCGTTCTGCGAGTGGTATGTCGAGCGGAGAATCCAGAGCGTCGGCCTTCTGTGGAACAAGCGGGGCGGAGCATGGCAAGGGCACTTTGTCAGCGATTCCGAAATCCGCTCCTCCGCGCTGCAGGCCCTTGAGGAGCAGGGGCGAATCGAAAAAATACAGGTGGAGGGAATCAAGGAGCCATTCTACCTTTCCAAGAGCCTGTATGACTGCATGAACCAGCCGTCAGCCGGAAGCTACGCTCGCTTCATCGCCCCACTGGACAACATCATGTGGGATAGGGACATGCTTGAAGCCCTGTTCGGATTTGAATACCGCTGGGAAGTGTACATGCCCGCAGCAAAGCGCAGGTATGGCTATTACGTGCTACCTGTCCTGTACAACGGGAACTTCGTCGCCCGCTTCGAGCCGGAGCCCGTCCGCAAGGCAGGGGAGCTCGTCATCAAGAACTGGTGGTGGGAGAAGGGGGTAACGCCCGATGATGAAATGCGCGGGCAGATTATGACGGAGCTGGAACGATTCGCGGAGTTCCTGCACGTAGAGGCCGTCTGCCCAAAGCTGTGACGGACAGGCTACCCTGCAGTAGTGACGGACCAGCTGCCCGCCCGTGCTTTTCAGCGTTTCTTCGGGGCAGGAAGCTCTTCGTACATCGCCGTAATCAGCTCGCGCAGGAAGTCGCGGTTGTCCACGTCTTCCACGAGCAGCATCTCCTTTGCCCCCTCGTAGGGCAGCTCGCGCGGGGCCTCAGGCATTTTAGCCAGCGCGGATTTGGTCGGTTTGACGAGCAGACGGTCATCGTATATCCCGCCGAAAATCTTTCCGTTCACATACAGAATGTACTCGCCCATCATCGCACGGTGGGTAATTCCGTCCACGATCGAGAGCTGGTCGAGTACATAGTCCAGATATTCTTTTGTTGATGCCATTTTATCCTACAGCTCCTTTTGCATATACCCGCAGGTGAAGGGAAAGAAATCAAACTTCTCGCAGTGCGTATGGACAAAGCCGTGTGACTCATACCATGTGCGGAGCAGCGTGTTTTCCTCGACAATGCTTATGTTGATTCTCGTGCAGCCGTGGCCTACGGCCCGCCGGCACGCGTCGGCCAGCAGCTCTTCCCCGATGTGCCTGTGCCGGTACTGCGGAAGGACGCAGAGGTTGCCCAGCTCGCATTCGCCGTCCTCCTGCATCAGGAGGGAATAGTAGGCGATGATTCTACCGTCGTCCAAACAATAGGCGTACATGCAGCGCCTCTCGTTCTCAAGCTGGAACAAAAGCCGCTCTTCGCTCGTGGCAAATGCCGTGAACCTCGGCGCATTCCGGGCGGTAAAGCCGAACTGCTCCGCCACGGTCATGAAGCTGCTTCGTATGACATCAACACAGGCCGAGATGTCGGCCCTGGTGATTTGCCTAATCATGGTCTGCAAGCCTCCTTCCGCAATAGGGGCAATACCGCATCTCTTCTTTTTCTTTTTTCTCTTCTTCTTCCGGCTTGCCCATGTTCTCCATAAAGCCCGCTGAAATTATACCGGTCGGAACGGCGACAAGCCCAATGCCCAGTATCGCTATTATTGCGCTGAGGATTTTTCCCAAGACCGTTACGGGGTAAATGTCACCGTATCCGACGGTGGTCAGCGTGGCGAATGCCCACCAGAGGGCATCGAACGCGTTCCTGAAATTGTCCGGCTGTGCCTTGTTCTCTATGCTGAACATCAGCACGGACGCAACTATCATCAAAAGCAGGACGACAAATATAGAGGACAGCAATTCGCTCTGCTTGCTCTTGAAAACTTTGGTGATGGAAGCAAGCGCGTTCGTATACCTGTTTATCTTGAATACCCTGAGCAGACGGATAATCCTCAGCATTCGCAGGACACGCAAATCGATGGGGAAGATGAACGGCAAATAGAAGGGAAGTATTGCAAGCAAATCTATCATCGCCATGAACGAGAAGATGTAGCGTACCTTGCCTGAAAGCCACTTCCTGTCGGGGTACAGCAAATCTGCCGTCCAGATTCTCAGCGCGTATTCTATGGTAAAAATGATGACCGATACACATTCCACGAAGCTGGAGACCGTCTGCACGGTTGGCGGAAGGCTGAACGTGTCGGCTATGACGAGACAGACATTCATCAGAATCAGGACAATCAGGCTTATCTCAAAAGCCCTGCTCACGGCATCGCCCTGGTTCCCCGCCTGAATTATTTCAAATATACGCCGTTTCAGTTTATCGTAGGTCATTTTGTGAATCGTCGTTTTATATCAGCAAAGGCTTCTCTTAGTAGCTGGACACGACCTTGAACTATATCATCATAGCCTTTCTGCATATTTGCGTTGAATTCCTCCTCGGACTCAACAAGAGAATTCATTTTATCTAAGCCGCGCCGGGACATGAGAAAACTGATGTATCTGGATACGTCTTCAAGACAATCCTCCGGCAAGCTTCTGACTTGCTCGGCAACTGCTTCATACGACATTTTCTACCTCCTCGTAGCTACCAAATATCTTGTCTGCTGTCAAACAGCCAGGACAGAGGGTTTGAATGCCCTTTACTTTTAGCATACAAGACTTTATATGAAAGTCAAGGTTCTTTTGAGTTACCTCAAGCACACGCCATTTTCCCTAATCCCCAAGAAAATACATCCGCTCAATTCTCAAGACCTTGCAGTTTGTTAAAAATGTACAGAGTAGCCTTTGCATCATCTAAGGCATGATGTGCCTCAAAAGTATAATTATAGAACTTTGCGGCTTCCTCCAGTTTAAACCATTTATTATGTCCGTGTACATCGTCCCAAATCTTTCTTTCGTCTGCAAACTCTTTCATTACATCAGATGTATACTTCTCATTAAAATGTATACCAGCTGCTGAAACAAATTTTTTGTCAAACTCAACATTATATCCAACTATTACATCGGCCTCATCAAAAATCGATTGTATTTGATTTTGATACTCTGCAAACGTTTTGCAGTCCTGTACATCTTTAGGAGAAATGCCGTGAACAGCCTCCGCATTGGGCCATCTTTTCCTGTGCAGTGGTTTTATACGCTCATTAAATAACACATCACCAGAGCCATTCATAATTGCCAGCTCAAGTATTTCATCCTTACTTGAATCTGTACCTGTAGTTTCTGTATCAAAGATAATAATTTTGTCAGGATTTACATTTACAGTTTGAGGTTCTGACGATGTTTTTCCGCTATTTGCTAACAATGCAATAATGCCCGAGATAAAAATCAAACCGACAACAACTATTATCGCAAGCATACAACCCTCCAGAAATATCACCACAACATATCGAAAAAATGGTATCACTACTTGGAAACAGTATAATATAACAAAATCAACCTAATGTAAGACTGCCACAAAAAAACATCTTTCAAAGCGTTTTTGTGGCAGCTTTTTCTCAAGTTTTCCAGCAGATTTTATTGTATGGCTTTTAATATCCCATTATCAAAATACAAATAATTATCAGAATAAACCCACTGCTCGCTTGTCCCATATTTATTTGTAGTTCTATTTATATCTTTTGGCTTTCCCCATGACAATTCGCATTCCTCTCTTGTCATTCCTAAATTTACCTTGCCTTCCAAGATAGATTGACAATGTTTCTCGCCATATTTCGTTTTTAAAGAGTTGACTTCATCTTCGGTAAAGATGAAATAGTTTCCTTTCAACTGTTTAACACCAAGAGCCACTTCTTGGCCTAGTGAGTTTTGCAAGATTAACGCAAGCGTATAAAACTCTTGCTCAACCGAAACATCAACACACGTCCATATATTTCCAGCTTCAACCTCTTTTGCTATTTCTCCGGTATTCAAATCCTTCATTGGCTCTTTCGAAGAAATCCAGTTTCTACCGCGAACAACAAATTTCTTCCCAATATACTCTTCTTTCAAGAATTCAAAATGCTTGACAGCAATAAAAGGAAATTGAAATTCATATCTATAGTCATAATCAAAATACCAAATTTCCTTCGTTTCTTTTTCTTTCAGCTTTAAGAAAGTGTGTGCTTTACGATTAATTTCATAATCAAATACATCTTCAACAACAAAATACTTTTCTGCTAAAGCGTCATAGTCTGCATATTCAGTTAATGTTCGCTTCAAGTAATTTTTATAATTCTTTGTAAAATTTTCATACCCATGCTTTCTTAACGATTCTGTCTTTCCCTTTACATATAAAGTTTCTCCTATATAACGATTCGCATTTTCTGTTAGAAAATTTACTGATCCATCATATTTTTCAGAGGACTTTTCACTCATCTGTGTATTCGAAGTATTTTTAGTTTTTTTCACTTCCCGCGTTGTTATTTGCGAATAAGCACTTGCATAAACAATTAAAAACAAAAAACTAAGAACAATCTTCTTCATAACCATCTCCTCAAAATCTGTTTATATATTTTTTGCCAAGGTTATTTCTTTCTCCTTCCTCTTCCTCCCCCATAACGGGGGGAGGAGGGTTGCCGTATCCCGGCTAGAACTTCGCCTTGCGGAGGCGGACTTTCTCAACGTCCTCGCTGAACAGCTCGCGGAGGTCGTTCAGTCCCAGCGCCATCAGGGCCATGCGGTCTATGCCGATGCCCCAGGCCAGTACCGGGACGTGCACGCCCATCGCCTCGGTAACTTCCGGGCGGAAGATGCCCGAGCCGCCGAGCTCGAACCAGCCCAGCTTGGGGTGCTTGATGTGCACTTCGATGGAAGGCTCGGTGAAGGGGAAGTAGCCCGGCACGTACTTGACCTCGCTCGCTCCGGCAATCTCCACGGCGAACATCCTGAGGATGCCCAAGAGCGTGCGCAGGTTCACGTCCTCGCCCAGGACGATTCCCTCGGTCTGGTAGAAGTCGCTCAGGTGGGTCGCGTCAACCTTGTCGTAGCGGAAGCAGCGGGCGATTCCGAAGTACTTGCCCGGCACCTTGGCCTTGTGCAGCTGGTGGGCGGAAAGCACCGTACCCTGGCTGCGCATGATGAGGCGGCGGGTGAACTCGGTGTCGAACTGGTAGTTCCAGCCGCGGCTGCCGGTGTTGCCGCCGTTCTCGTGGACGGCGCGGACTGCGGAAAGATATGGCTCCTCGATGGACTTGGCGTGGGTCGGGGTCTTGATGCGGTACACGTCGTGGATGTCGCGGGCTGCGTGGAACTGGGGCATGAAGAGCGCGTCGCCGTTCCAGAACTCGGTCTCGACGAGCGGCCCGTCGAACTCCTCGAATCCGAGCGAGCACATCTTGTCCTTGACGGACTCAAGGAAGTCCACGTAGGGGTTGGTGCGGCCCGGTATGATGCGGGCAGGGGGGACGGAGATGTTGTAAGCGCGGAATGTACCCTTCTTCCATTCACCGGAAGAAAGCATTGCGCTGGTAATCTCGCCGAACTCCTCGCCCGTGACCCCGGCTTCCTTGAGCGCCCTGCTGACGGCGGCGGCATCGGGGAGCAGGCGGTAGGTCACGGTCTCGCGCTCGACGGTCTTGAATGCCGTGTCGCTCACCCCCCGCTTCTTGGTCATCGTGGAGATGTCAGCAAGCTCATCCTTGGAAAGAGATGCCGCGTCGAGCGCGCCGTCAAGCCCGCCCGCCTGCGACTTCTCGGCCTTGGCGATGAGGGCCTTGGCGCGGGCAATCCGCTCCGGGACGGCGGCCCCGGTGTACTCGGCCTTCTTGTCCGCGGTCATGCGGAGCACGCCCTCTTTGCTGAGGGGGCCGAACGCGGATCCCACGTCCTTGTTCTCAAGTCCCAGCGCAGAGGCAATCTCGGGCAGGGCCTTGGGGCCGCTGTCCTTCAGGAAGGTGATTATCCGCTCTTCCGCGCTGCCGTTTTTGGCGATGGCGCGGCCGTAGTCGGTAAGCTCGTAGTAGGTGTGGGCGGTGCGGCCTGTCTCCTTGAGCAGGTTCTTGCCGGACAGCCAGCTGAAGGCCTGGTTGCAGTGGCCTTCCTTGTAGGAAAGCTCCTTCTGGAGCTTCTCGCCGGTCAGCTCGTCGTTCGCGGTATAGTTCAGCAGCACCTTGGTCTCAAGGGGGTGCAGGTTCTTTATAAGCGTCTTGATGTCTGCGTCAGTCATAGCATTAGATACTAGCAGATTGGCGGGCTTTAATCAATCAGATGGAGTCAGACGGCTACTCCACATCCAATGCGATTCGGAGAAAGGAACAAATCGCCCCGTTTCACTCATCACCCCACATATCCGCCTGGAAATCAAGGTTCTCTTCGGATTCTTCATTCAAAGCTCCGGCATGGGCGTTTATCAGGGCGAAATCACGCTCATTGCGGGCCCGGCGTTCGGAGCCTTCATCCGGCTGCTGGGAAATGAACCGTGCGAACTGGATTACCGTCCTGATTTTGCTCTCCGGCATAAGGCTGATGAGGCTCATGGCTTCGTCTTTCAGTGCCGCTGACTGCATACAGACCTCCTTTATTCAATTTATTATATCATACTTCCACGAAAACCGGCAACTTTCTTCCCGCCTTGATACATGCGGAGGCTTTCCGCTATAATCGACGGAGCTATGACGGAACTTGACTTTACGACCATCCCCGCGTTCGGCGTGGCGGGGAACTTTACCGGGCACCTGGAGCAGGCAGGCGAGGCGGCGGACTTCGCAAACGTGAAGACGGCGGAGGCGGCAGCCCCCAAAGCCCTCTTCCCCACCTATATACCGGCTCCAGGCGGGGCTGCCGTTGGCGGCCAGGGAGATGGCGGCGATCACGATGCCTCCGCTGACACTGCCAGCCCTGCCCACGATAGTGTCCCCGCGTTCCTGCGCGTGTTCCCCTTCGACAGCAGGACGATTATCTTCCCCAAAGGGGAGGAGAAATTGCAGATAGAGCCTGAGTGCGCCATCGTCTTTGACGTGGAATGGAAGGACGGACTCGTCGCATCCCTCTCGCCCGTCTGCTTCGGGGCTTCCAACGACTGCTCCATCCGCAAGGCCGGCGCGAGGAAGATAAGCGAGAAGAAGAACTGGGGGCCGTGCAGCAAGGGCTTCTCGGCACACACGATACCGCTCTCCTCGTTCAGCAAGGGCTGCGCCCTGGACGGCTACCGCATTGCGAGCTTCCTTATCCGGGAAGGCAAGGCCTTCCCCTACGGCGAGGACAGCCCGGTGGCAGGCTACAGCTACATCTGGGAAAAGCTGACCGGCTGGATTATTGACCGGCTGAACAATCAGAAGGACGAAGGGCCCGCCGAGGACGTGCACAGCTACCTGACGGCCACGGCATCATCCGACGGAACCGCACCGTCCGGCAAACAAGACGGCCCATCGCATGACCGCACGCCAGCCCCCCTGCCCGCCCGCATCCTCGTCTCCATCGGGGCAACCCGCTACACCGACTACGGCGAGCACAACTTCTTGCGCGACGGGGACGTGGCCGCCGTCGTCCTGTACCCGGAGGCCTCCTACAGCCCCGGCGACATCCTCCGCATGGTGGAGGCGGGCGGGACGGGCAGCCCAGCAGACGGTCCAGACAGCCCGAATATTCCGGTGAACAAACTGAACAGTCCGGACACCCCAGCCAACGCCGACATCTCCATCCTCTGGCAGACGGTGCGGGCGTAGGCCGGCTCGGAGATACAGCCCCATCAGGAAAAACAGCCCCGTGAAGACACGGGGGCCGTCCCGCCCGCCCCGAGCCACCCCGCCGCCACTTAGACTTTTACATCACCCAGTCGAATGGAAGTACAGGTATCATTAAACTTCTGCAGGAAGGTCTGGTGATGCTCCCGTATGAAGTCAATCCAGTTGTCACGGGCTGCATATTCCAACGCCTTTGCCTCATCAGAAAGCCCAACCGCACCAATCGTCAGCGACGTACTCTTCAAGGCATGAACCGTGACCGCATATTCCTGCCAGTTCTCTTGCCGGTACAGTTCTTCCAGCCGCCTGCCGTCAGGCGAATTCGAAAAGTTCGTGAGTACCTTCTGGTAAAAGTTCCGGTCGCCCAGGCAGTAGCGAAGCCCCAGCCTGGTATCTATTTCGACCTTCTGGCTGGCATAGCGTGAGCTCCCGGCAGTCGGGCTTTCTGCAGCTGCCCCTGCGGCCGCCTCTTCCACGTTCCCGCCAGCCTGTACATTCCCGCCCGGATGCGGACCTGCAGCCTGACCGCTGCCATCCGCATTCCTGCCCGCCTGTGCATCCACGCCCATCCCGCCACAGTCCGCCGTCCCGCCATCGTGCACAATCAGCGACGAGGGAAGGAACTTGAGGAGCATCTTGTCCATTTCCTGCGGTACAATCGGTTTCGCAAGGAAATCCTGGAATCCCATCGTCCGGTATTCCGTCGAAGCCCCGCTCAGGGCATTTGCGGTCAGGGCAATGATGATGGCGTTCCTTCCGCGCGGCATCTGCCGTATCTTCTGCATCGTCTCCACGCCGTCCATAATCGGCATCATGTGGTCCATGAATACGATGTCGAACGTCCCCCTGAGGAATTCGACCATCGCCTCCGGTCCGCTCGCCGCCTTCGTCAGCTGCATCTGGTAGGGGGCAAGGATGCCAGTCGCGACGTCAAGGTTCATCTCGTTGTCATCGACGACCAGCACCTTGGCATTGGGAGCGGTAAAGCTGACGCGGAATGCCTCCTGATGCACTTCCTCCAGCCGGTCGCTGATGGAACCGATGGGAGTCCAGTCCTCCACTTCATTGCGGATGTCAAAGGCAAAGGTCGTACCCTCGCCGTAGACGCTGGAAACGCCGATGTGGCCGTCCATCATCTCGACGATCCGCTTGCTGATGGCAAGGCCCAGCCCCGTGCCTTCCACCGCACGGTTCCGCTTGGTGTCCACCTGGGTAAAGGTGGAAAAGAGCTTGCCCAGGTCCTCTTTCTTTATGCCGATGCCGGTGTCGGAGATTTCAACAAAGAGGCGGGCATGCCGCTCGTCCTCTTTCTTGACCCGCATCCTGAGCAGAATCGTTCCCTCGTGGGTAAACTTGACCGAATTGCCCATGAGGTTGATGAGCACCTGCTTGAAGCGCACCTCGTCGCCGTACAGGGCGTTCGGAATGTCCCCATCAATGTCGAGGACCAGCGTCACCGCCTTGTCGTTGAGGCGTATCCGTATCATCGTCGCCACATCGTTTATGAGCGAGGAGAGTTGGTAGGAGTCGTTGATGATCTCCATCTTGCCGGACTCTATCTTGGAGAAGTCGAGGATGTCGTTGATGATGGAAAGCAGGGTACCGGAGGCGGACTTTATCATCGTCGCGTGCCGGACGGCCATTCCGTCCTTGCTGTCCCGCAGGATGAATTCCGCCATGCCGTTGATGGCGTTCATGGGCGTGCGGATTTCATGGCTCATGTTCGCAAGGAAATTGCCCTTCGCCTTGTCCGCCGCCTCCGCCCGCTCCACGGCATCGACGAATTCGGTCATGTCGATGAAGAGGATGTTCAGGCCCCTGACCGCCTTGTCCTGGTACATCTGGCGGATGGTCACCTGCCAGTCCACCTGCTCGCCGTCAACGGTTGTCCTAAGCAGATAGGGGGGGACGGAGCCATCTTCCAGGACCTGTTGGCAAAGCCCAACGAGCTTCTCCAGGTCGTCGGCGGGCAGCACATGCTCCAATGCATCCTTGAGCGGAATGCCACGCTTTACCTTGTCCTTGTCGTATTCGGGGGCATAGCTGAAGAACACGTCGCTCGCCATGACCGTGTCCATCTTTTCGTCGGTGAGGATGAGCAGGTAGGGGCAGGTCTTGAGCAGCTGCCGGTTAAAGAAAAGCTGCCGGTTTACGTCTTTCTGAATGTAGGACTGGGTTCGTGCAGCCTGATCGTTCGCCAGCTGCAGGAACTCGTTGTCCTTTTTGAGGCGCTTTACTTCGCGGGCAAGCTTTTTGTTTTCCAGCCTGAGCTGCTCCAGCTCTTTCTGACCTTCCTCGTCCATCAGCACCTGCCTTTACAATGCCAGAATGGTGAACGTGAAGTTGTGGTACAGGTTGTACTCCGTACCCGTCACGTTGCCGGCGGCAGGACAATACTCGCCAAAGGAGTACATGCCGAGCAGCGATATGGACGGCGGAATCCGGTTCTGGAGCGCCTGGGCTTCGGCCCTCGTGTTGCTCGCAAGTGCCAGGAAGCGGGCGCAGCAGCTGGTGCAGAGCATCGTGCGGCATTCCTGCCCGGACTCCTTCAGCCGCTCCAGCATTTTGTCCGCAGCATCTTCAATGGAATGCTGTACGTCGTCGCGGCTGATGATGCCGATGCCGAGTACGGAATCCTTGGGAATGACGCCCAGGAAGGAACCGCTGCCGTTTTCATGGTTCAGGACGGAAAGGGTCCTGGCGGACTGGACGCTGTCGCCGTTTTCCTTGCGGACGGTCACGACGAAGGGAGAAAGCAGGTAGTCAGCCATGACGTTCGTCTTTTCGCTCACCATGTTTTCCCGCCTGAGCGTGTCGATGAAGGTGTCGTTCCCCAGGCGGAAGACCTGGTTTCCCTGCGCTTCCGTAACTTCGTAGGCGAACTCGCTCTTGTTTTCGATTGAATTGACGCAGATGAAGCGGGGATTCACGTTTCCCGCCACGAGCGCCATGACCTGGCCCCGTTCTGAGGTCTGCCCGTTGTAGAAGAGCCTGAGGTTCTTGAAGTTAAAGCTGTCGGACGCAGCGGCTCCGTATACGGGAACGCCCCCGCTCAGGTCGTTCAGGATGTTCACGCGGTCGTCTCCGCCGACGTCATCTTCCTTGCTCACCAGCCCGCCGTAGGAGATGATGAGCTTTTCCTTTGAAGGAAGGTCAGCGGAAAGCTTCTTGTATGTGGCGGAAACGGCTTCCCGGTAGTTGCCCATGTTCAGCTCGTCCGTCATGCCCACGGAAAACTCGCAGTCGTCGGCGGTCAGGATCAAGATGGATATGCCTATGTCGCAGTAACCTTCCTTGCCCAGAAACATGGACAGGGCGGTGCAGCCCATGATGGGGAACTTCCAACGCTCGGACAGAAGGGCGTACAGGCCGGGGAAATCGGTGTCTTCTTCTGCAAAGAGGATGGCCATCGAATTCTTCTTGAAGGTGAAAGATTCGGCCTGCTTGAAAAGTTCAGCGGTGGCCTCCTCCAGATCGTCAATCTCCTCGGTGTAAAGGGTTATCGAATCCAAGTGCATTTCTCCTTTATTCCATTTTATAGTACAAAAAGGCCGTTTGCAAATTATTTCTTGTTATGGGAAGGCAGCCCCTGCCGCCGTGCCGGGGGCCCATCCACGTTGCCCCACATACCGCGCCGGGCCGATGGCCCCGAAACAGCCCGGGGCAACGCCCAACACCGCGCCCGACCTGACGGGACTTCCCCCAAAAGCAAATATGTGGCATTATGACATCCGTATTTGACAAAAGAGGCAGTTTCAAAGCGCCCGCCCGTCTTTGTCGTGCCGGGCCTTGCACTGACTCAGGAGATTATATGAAGAAACTATGTGCATGCACCCTTGCGGCCCTCGTGCTGCTTGCGGGCTGCAAAAAGACGGAAGCCCCTGTGGCCATCCAGCAGACGGAAGTGCAGGAGACACCGGCACCGGCCCCTGCCCCCAAGGTGGAGATGATAAACTCCGTGATGATAGCCGGCGGTTACTGGCGGCTCACCGACGAGGACACGATGAAATGGGTGGAATACGCCGTGCCCGGCACCAGGGTGCAGGCATACGGCTCCACCGACCCGGCCTCCGGAGACAGGGCGGAGACAAAGCGGCAGGTCGTCCGCACGACGGACAACCAGAAGCGCGACTTCATCCACATCCAGTTTGACGGGCATGACTACTGGGCGCAGGACTATTCCATTGTCGTGGACGCGACCCCGGCGGTCGTCGTGGGCAACAATGCCTACCTCTTCACGAAGCCCAGCCCCGACGCGATGGGCGACAAGAAGCTGGACGTCGGGACGGTCGTGGGGGTCCTGAACGACGGCGTGGACGCCGCTTCCAGCCCCTATGCGGACAAATACGTCAAGGCGAGCGCCTACGTGAATTCCCACCTGATCGAAGGCTCCTACCTCGCAAAGGATGCCGTCAGCATTACCGCCAAGACCCTGCTCGCCATGCAGATATACAACAAGCTGGCCGAAAAGGATTCCAAGGGCGAGTCCCTGCTGACCGATGCCGTCGCCCGCAAGGACTTGTTCGAAACGGCGCTGTCCTTCGAGCTGCCGGACACGATGCAGGATATGTTCCTGGAGCTGTTCCAGGCGGACTACCCCGGTGAATACCCGGAAGAATGGCAGAACTAGAGGAGGCGGAGTATGGCAATGAAAAAATATGCGGTTCTTTTGGGCATGCTGCTGGCCGGCGGGCTTGCGGCGTTCGCGGAAAGCGTCCCCGGCGTGTTCCTGCAGGAAGGCGGCTGGCTGTGGACGGAGCAGAAAGACGGAATCATGTCCGCCTCGGTGAAGATGAGCGAGGGGACGGCGATTACCGTGGAGACGAGCGGCGAGACTGACGCGTCCGGCAACCCGGTCGCGAAGATAAAGGAAGCGGAGTATGACGGCTCCAAGGGCAAGACGCTGACCTTCGCCCAGGTGAAATACGACGGCAAGAGCTACTGGGCCATCTCGAACCGCTTCATCATGCAGAAAAAGCCCGCAGTCCTCCTGGAAGACTGCGCCATGTACAACACGAAGAGCCTTGCGGACGTGGTAAACGCACACCTGGATGCCGGTTCGGTCGTTGCGACGGGCAGCACCGTGACCGCCACCGGCGACATAGACATAACCGAGGTGAGCTACTTCTCCGAGCGCCAGTATGCCGTCCGCACGGTCTACGTCAAGTCGTCCAAGATAAGCAGCTCGCTGGACGACATCACCGCATTCAAGATTCTCGGCAACATCGCAAAGACCAGCGACCTGGACAAGAAGCAGGCTTTGTTCGAATCCGCCGAGGCACTCAACCTGTCGCCGAAGGTCCGCGAGGCCGTGCAGAAAGCCTGGGACGACACCTTTACCCCGGACGAAGCAGCCGAGCCCGCTGCCACCGAAGAAGCAGCAGGGTCCGACGCCCCCGCCGGACCAGACGCGCCTGACGGCCTCTGACGGCACGGAACCCGGCGCACCCGCAGAACCCGACGGCCTCTGACGGCAGCCGCGGCCGGGGCACAAAGCCAAGCCCAGGCACGGAACGCCCCGGAAACCGATATAACACCAATGTAAAAATCCCCGGCCGCATGACCGGGGATTTTTTTGCCTGCCGTGGTCCGGGAAGCTACAGCCTGGAGGCTATCTCGTCGATGAACTCCCAGCTGTTGACGATTTTCTTGGCGGCGGGTTCGGCAAGGCGGGCAAGGTCGCCGGTCATGATGCCGTCCTCGATCGTGCCGAGCGTCGCCTTCTCCAGCTTATGCGCAAAATCCGCAAGCTCGGGAGTGCCGTCCAGTTCCGCCCGCTTGGCAAGGGCGCCGGTCCAGGCAAAGATGAGGGCAACCGGGTTGGTGCTCGTCTTCTCGCCCTTCTGGTAGCGGTAGTAGTGCTTCTGGACGGTGCCGTGGCTCGCCTCGTATTCGAACTGCCCGCTCGGGCTCACGAGGACGCTCGTCATCATCGCAAGGCTGCCGCAGGCGGAGGCAATCATGTCGCTCATCACGTCGCCATCGTAGTTCTTGCATGCCCAGAGGAAGCCGCCGTCGGTCTTCATCACGCGGGCGACCGCATCGTCAATGAGCGTGTAGAAGTATTCCAGGCCCGCCGCGTCGAACTTTGCCTTGAACTCCGCGTCGAACACCTGCTGCATTATCTCCTTGAAGCGGCCGTCGTAGGTCTTGCTGATCGTGTCCTTCGCGCCGAACCAGACGCTTATCTTCTGGTCCAGGGCGTAGTTGAAGCAGCAGCGGGCAAAGCTTTCTATGGAAGAATCCAGGTTGTGGATGCCCTGGATGATGCCGGGACCCTTCATCTCCTGAATGGTTTTGCGGATTTCCGTGCCGTCAGCGCCGGTAAAGACGAGTTCCGCCTTGCCTGCGCAGGGGGTGCGGATTTCGCAGTTCTTGTACACGTCGCCGTAGGCGTGGCGGCCCAGCACGATGGGCTTGACCCAGCTCTTGACGTTGCAGTGGATGTTCTTGACGAAAATCGGGGCGCGGAAGACAGTGCCGTCCAGCTCGCCGCGCAGGATGCCGTTGGGGCTGGGGGTCAGGTGGGTCAGCTTGTACTCTTCCATGCGGGCGGCGTTGCTCGTGATTGTCGCGCACTTCACGCCCACGCCGAGCCTGCGGATTGCCTCCGCCGCCTCGTAGGTCACCTTGTCGTCGGTCTTGTCGCGCTCGGTAATCGACAGGTCGTAGTACTCGGTCTTGAGGTCAATGTAGGGAACAAGAAGCTTGTCCTTTATGACCTGCCAGAGGACCCGGGTCATCTCGTCGCCGTCCAGCTCCGCGACGGCGTTCTTCATCTGTATCTTCGCCATGGTTTTCTCCGTAAGAACGTTTAAACGTATAAAATCGCCACGAATTCTATAGGAAGATACACGCCCTGTCAACACGTCCGAGTTTCGTCACTACAGGGCGTTTTTTTTATGCCCGCCGGCTCAAAATCTGGAAAAATGTGATTTTCCGCCCGAATTCAGCTGGAAAAATGTGATTTTTTCGCCAAAAAACGCTGGAAAAATGTGACGGGACGGTGTATCCTAGTGCTATGCTCAGGCGGAAGATAGACGGCGACCTCATACAATGGAAAAACAACCCCGACCGCAAGCCCCTCATCATCAAGGGGGCACGGCAGATAGGGAAGACATTCTCCATAGAGCACTTTGCCCGCACCTACCGGAGTTTCATCGAAATCAACTTCGTCACGGAACCCCAGTTCAAGCGGATATTTGAAGGCGGCTTCTCCCCGGAGCACGTCATCCGCCAGATAAGCCTTCTGAAACCGGACTGGAAGTTCATCCCGCACGAGACGCTCATCCTCTTTGACGAGATGCAGGCCTGCCCCGACTGCGCGACCTGCCTCAAGTTCTTCAAGCAGGACGGCAGCTATGACGTCATCTGCTCCGGTTCCCTGCTCGGCATCCAGTACGAGGAAGTCACGTCCGTGAGCGTGGGCTACAAAGAGGACTACGAGATGCACTCGCTGGACTTCGAGGAATTCCTCTGGGCCAAAGGTTATGCGCAGGAGCAGATAGACGGAATCCTTGACCACATGCGGAACCTGGCCCCCTTTTCCGAACTTGAGTACGGCGTCTGGATGGAAAACTTCCGGGAATACATGACGCTCGGGGGAATGCCCAAGGTGGTCGATATGTTCGTCAGCCAGAAGAACTATTCCGGCACGCTGAACGAGCAGGTGCAGATCCTCCGCGCCTACGAGGAGGACATAGTGAAGTACGCCTCCGGGCTGGACAAGGCGAAGATAAAGAACATCTACGCGCACATCCCTGTCTTCCTCGCCAAGGAGAACAAGCGCTACCAGATTACGAAGGTTGCCCCCGGCGCGCGGAACCGGGAGTACGTCGGTACCGTGGACTGGCTGAGCGACGCAGGAATCGTAAACGTCTGCTACTGCCTGGAAGCCCCGGAACTGCCGCTCAAGGGGAACTACAATCCCAAGGAATACAAAATCTATTTCCGGGATACGGGGCTGCTCATTGCCTCGCTCGACGAGGAGGCGCAGGCGGACCTGCGGCAGAACAGGAATTTCAACACCTACAAGGGGGCGATTTACGAGAACGCCATCGCCGACATCCTCTTCAAGCAGGGCTACCGGCTCTACTATTACTGGAACGAGAAATCGACGCTGGAGATGGACTTCTTTGTCCGCGATGCGCAGAGCCTGGTCCCGCTGGAGGTGAAGGCGACGGACAACGCGACCGCCTCGCTCCGAAAGCTCGTCGGGAAAGAGCAGTACGCCGACATCCGCTACGGCATAAAGCTCTGCGACAGGAACGTCGGGTTCAACGGCAGCTTCTATACCTTCCCCTATTTCTGCGCCTTCATGCTCCGCCGCTACCTGACGGGAAAGACCGGGTCAGGCAGGTGATGCTGAACAAGTTTTATGCCCGGGGCTTGCACGATTTACCCTAAATCTGCCCGTCCGCCCCTATCGGCTTTATGCTAAAGTAGAACCCATAACGAGTGGTAGAGACGACGGCTTCTGTTTTCCGGAGCATTGCGACCCGGTCCATCTCCGAAAGCTCCGCGGCAGCGCCCTCATCCAAAGATATGCTGATGCGGTAGCGCATCAATAGACCGCGCCGGCGCCTGACCTCTATGCTGCCGGCCTTCTTCCCGTCCCTGCCGTATATCACCGCGCCCTGCTGCGTCCAGCTGTTCCCCGGAATGTAATAGCCCTTCGGATTGCCCCGGGCATCAAAGAACAAAAAATCGGGCCCCTTTCCTTCCTGCCGGTACAGCGCCTGCATATAGCCGAGGCAGCTCCCGTCCCTGTCGTAATACGCTTCTGTTTCGCCGCTGTTGTAGTCGGAATTGGCGAACGCAGGATCCTCAGTCCAGACATGCCTGATGCAAAACTGCTTTTCGCCGTCAATCGAATACACGTAGCTGCTGTCAAAGAAGCCTTTCTCCGTCGCGTGCCCGGCAACCGCCCCGTCGGCCTCTATGTCCGAAGAAACATGGATGGCGGTTTTCCTCGCCTTCATGCGGATGTTTTTTGACGATGCAAATGCCTCCCGCGCCTCGTTCCCCGACAGCGACGGCAGCTCGTTCCCGGAACATGCGCAGAACCCAATCAGGACGGCAGAAAGAGCCGCCAGCAGCTGTATTTTTTTCATGAATCCTCCATAGCAGTGCAAATGGCATACATTCACTGCCACATCCCCATTATACCGCACATCCGCCGGAATTGCTACTTTTCTTCGACAACCGCAATCTCCTCCGCGGTCAGGCCGTAGAGCCTGTAGATATACGGACACAACAGGGCAACGTCCGCCATGGGAACAGTATAGCACATCCTGTGGTATTGCACCAGAGTTGCATTACGGTCGTGACGGTGTTGCGTCACGGTCGTGACAGAGTTGCGACACGGTCGTGACGGTGTTGCGACACGGGCGTGACAGAGTTGCGTCACGGTCGGTGCCGGAGTTGCGTCACGGTCGTGACCACGACGCTACGCACCTGCTGGCGTCATGTGCGTCACGTCCGCGCCCACGACGCCATTGCTTGCGCCATGTATCAGTGACGTCTTCAGGTGACGATGCAACCTTGCAAGCCGTGTGGGAAAAAATTCCGTGTGGACTAAAATCTACACGAAGCGGGGCACGGCATGCCGTATATTAGTGGCACAAGGACGGGGCAAAAGCCACTTCCGCGTTGCGGAGGAGTCCTGAATCAAATTCTGACCGGACAGGTCGTCACGGGCACAGGTCCCGTAACCTGCACGGTCATCCGGGCCATCAGGCCCAAGGAGTTCATTATGAACCTTAACACGTTGAGCAGCGAACCGCTGACAAGCAAAACTGGAAGGCTGGCAATAGCCTTGTATCCAAACACCATGACAGGCATGGATGGAGAGAAAACCTCCTACTATGCCCGCGTCATAAACCGCAGCCGACTCAGGCAGGAGGACATAGCCGACGACATCATAGCGAGCGGAACGAATATGTCCAAAGAAGAGATTGTCCGCATGTGGAAGCTTATAAACAATGCGGTCACATGCCGCCTTGCCGACGGCCTTTCCGTGGACACCGGCCTGGGCTTGCTCCGCCCGTCAATCACCGGGTCGTTCGACAGCGCGAACAGCGAGTTTGACAAAAAGAAGCATACCATCACCGTGCAGTACCGCCCCGAAGGACAGCTGCGGGAGCTGATGTCGTCGCTGACGCCGGTAATCGCACAGGGCAACCACGTACTGCCGGAGATTACGTCCGTGCAGGACAAATCGCTGCCCCCGGATGAGGCGGACAGCCTTAGTCCCGGAGGTTTCTTTTCCATACGGGGAAAGAACATCATGGTGCTTGGCACTGCAGGCGAAAACGAAAGCGAAAGTCCGGTCGGCCTGTACTTTGACAATACGGAAGAACCGGAAAAGTCCATGCGCTTGCTGCCATCGCAGATTTACCACAACTCCACGACACTTCTGGAAGGCATAATCCCCCAGCTTAAAAACGGCATATACAAGGTACGGGTAGCAACCAAGTACTGCGGAAAAAAGGGACGCAGGACCGTGCAGGAGCACTGCTTCGCAAAGGATTTCACAGTTTCGTCGATGTAAAAAAACGTAGTAAAAAATCGCAAAACCCCCGCAGGACGCCAAGTCCTCCTGCGGGGGATAGCAAATATCCTCCCGTTGTGCTATCCTTGGCTTCTACGGGGGAAGAACGTGAAGAAGGCTTACAAGGTCCTGACGCTGCTGTTTTCAATGCTTTTCATCCTGTGCCTTTCGGCAGCCTTCCTGCCGGCGGTGCAGCGCTTCACCATACACTTTGTCGAAGTACACAGGAACGACGACATAAACGACGTCTTCTGGGCCCAGCAGATGTTCGCCTTCGCCTCGCTGGGAATCATCGCAATCCTGCTGTTCGACTTCATCCTGCTGAGCGAACGGGGACGGAAGCTTTTCCTTGAATTCATCGGCGACATAGGGGCCGTGGCCAGGACCGTCGGCGAGAACAAAAAATACCTGCTCCTCCTCATGGGCCTCTACTTCCTCGGCTACTTTTCCATAATCCGGGCGAACTATTCCAACTACCCCATCGACGACCTGGCACGGCAGCTGCGGGGAAGCAGGGAATGGGTGAACTTCTACCGCTACGTTTCGGAAATCGGCTCCATCTTCGTCCATACGTCCATGCGCATATTCGACGTCGCGCCGCTGACGCAGTTCATCGCCATCTTCTTCATCTCGCTCGCGTCCTTCTTCATCATCCACAGTCTGACGGACGGTGACTTTTCGCCGGCGGCATGCATCGCCTCCCTTCCGGCGGGCCTGTTTCCCTTCTACCTTTCAAACTTTTCATACCGCTACGATTCGCCATACATGGCGTTCTCCATACTGGTCAGCGTGACCCCCTTCATGTTCCTGGCAAAGAAACGGAGCTTCATAATCAGTTCCGTCCTGTGCCTCTTCCTCATGTGCACCTCCTACCAGGCGTCCAGCGGGATATACGTGTTCATGGCCATCCTGCATTTCCTTAAAATGCTCACGCAGGACAAGGGGCCGTTGGAAAACTGGGACAGGACCGCTCCTTCGGGTCGCCGCGCCGTATCTGCAAAAGCCCTCGCCAGCTTCACGGTGACAAGCGTGCTGTGCTACGTGGCCACGCTCCTGTTCTTTTCCTTCCTCTTTATTGAAAAGATTGAGGAGGAAATATACGTGGACATGACCCCGAAGCTTTCCATGCTGCTTCCCAATTCCATCGCCTACATAAAGAAGCTCGTCTGGGGACTGGGGAAAAGCTCCACGCTGCGCTTTTCGGCACTCCTGCCCGCCGTATTCCTGTACTGCATCACGAAGCGGGCGCGCTGCGGCAGGCTTCCGGCATTTGCCCTTTCGCTGGCGGGCCTTGCGGTCTCCCTCCCTCTAACCTACGGCTCCTACATCGCGCTGGCCCGTCCGGAGTTCTACCCGCGGGCCTTTGCCGGCATAGGGGTGTTCATGGGCTGCCTGGGAGCGATGTCCGTGTCGCTCATCGGACGGGAGGGTATGTCCAGCAGGCTGGTCCGTGCGGCCACGTTCTGCCTTTCGTACTGCTGCATCGCATTCGCATTCGCGTTTGGAAACGCGCAATGCGCACAGAAGGAGTACATACGTTTCCGGGGGACCCTGCTTGCGCAGGACCTGTCCGAATTCATTCGGGAAGGCGACAGGAACATCGAGCTCAAATTCGTGGACAGCATCGGCTATGCCCGCAAGGCGGAACTGCTCACGAAGATATATCCGCTGACGACGGAGGCCATGGACATAGGGCTTTCGCGGGGCAGCTCCTGCGAGCTCATCCTTGAGTCGATGAACCTGATACGGCTGCAGGGAAAGTCCAGCCATGACTACGACGGAGCGGACATGCCGGTCCTGAAGGAAACGGCATACCATACAATCCAGGGACGGGACGGCAAGTTCCTGATTACGCTCAGGAGCCCGGACATACCGACATTGAAGGACATGTAGGGCGAGACCTGCGGCGAATCGTTATACGCCCGCACTTCCGCACCCGACTCCTCCACACGGCCGCACGACGGCTTGAGCTTGCGGGCAAAATGCGGTATACTTTATACCCGTTATGCAGCCTAGGAAAATCGGCCTCTACATCCACGAAGTGCTTTACAACAGGGGAGGAACGGAGGCCTACACCGTCAGGATGGCGGAGGCTCTGTCGGAAATCTACCCCGAATCCCGCATTTCCTTCGTTTCCGAATGCTACGCCCCCTCCGACTTCACGGGCAATGCGGATTTCTGCGCCATGATGAAGGAACGCTACGGCGTCACCTTCGATTCCGGCAGGGTCGGTTTTAAGGCCGTGCGGGCAGGAAGCGGGCCAAGTGCCGGACAAACGGCAGGGGCATGCGCCGGGGGCAGGCTGGGCAAGCTGCTCCAAAAGAAGCGGCTCCAGGACGCATCGAGGGAATTCGACCTTTTCTTCTACTGCAGCCGGGGCTACATGGGCTTCCGCGGCAGGCGCAACGTCGCCATCATCCACTTTCCAATGAACCCGAGCACAGACCGGGGCACATCCCTGCCGGCCCGTCTCCTCCGCAGGCAAAGGGACAGGCGCTTTGCCTCCTCCTACGACGCATACCTTCCCAACTCGGACTTCACCGGGCACTACCTGCGGCAGTACTGGCCGGACATACCCACGGACAGGATCCAGCTCCTCTACCCGCCCATCGCCCCCGTCCCCGACCTGGGCCTGCCAAAGGAAAAGCTCATCCTCGTGTGCAGCAGGATCGACGCGGCCAAGAAGCTGGAGCTTTTGATAGACTCCTACCGCAGCTCGCAGTTCCTGCACGACAACTACCAGCTGGCCATCGCGGGCAACAATGCGAGCGACACCGTGGACTACTGGGAAAAGATCCTCGCCTACACGAAAGCCGGAGACGTGGACCTGTACCCCAATGCCTCCTGGGACAAAATCGTGGAGCTGTACAACCGGGCGCAGGTCTTCTGGCACTGCAAGGGCTACGGCGAGGACGACCCCTACATGATGGAGCACTTCGGCATGACGACCGTGGAGGCGATGGGGGCAGGCTGCGTGCCCGTCGTCATAAACAAGGGGGGCCAGGCGGAAATAGTGACAGAAGGAAGCGGCTTCAAGTGGGACAGGCCGGAAGAGCTTGTCGCCCGCACGGAGGAACTGGCCCGCGATCCCGACATGATGGCGCGGATGTCGCAGGCGGCACGGCGGCGGGCGGCATCCTTCTACACGGGCGAATTCCGGGAACGGCTCCACGCCATACTTGCAGAGGCGTTCCCGGACGGCAACTAGCGGCAGCGAGCGAGGAGAAAGGCGATGGCAGGAAAAATCGTATTCATCACAAGCCACAACTGGGACACGAAGCGTTTGGGCGGATTCCACAAGCTGGCCGAAGCGGCGTGCAGGGCAGGACTGGAGACGGTGTTCTTCAGCTTTCCCCGCCCCTACTACGGTCTCCTGCTCAAGCGGGAACAGCTGAACGCGGAAGTGATACGGAAGCTTTCCGCCGGAGCCAGGTACGAACTTGAGGAGGGCAAGGAAATCCTGAACGTGGCATTCCCGACCTTCCGCATTCCCGATGCGGCGGGAAAGGTCGTGCCCGCCTGCATCATGAACTTCCTGCTCCGCCACTCGCTCAGAACATTCCGCAGCTTCGCGCGGGAATTCCTGTCGGGCGCGGACTGCTTCGTCTTCGAGTCCTGCGAAGGAATCGCCTTCGTTGACAGGATAAAAAAACTCTTTCCCCAGGCGAAGATACTCTACCGCCCGTCCGACCCGCTCGTATACGCTTCCGTCCCGGAACGGACCAAGGCACTTGAACGGAACATGCTGCTCAAGGCGGACCGGACCCTACTTGTAAACCAGGAAGGGCTGGAAGCCTACCGGAATATAATCCCGGAATTTGACCAGAAGGTGCCGCATACCATCCTGCCCAACGGCGTGGACCTGGCCCCCTACATGCGGCGCTACCCGGAACCGGAGATGCTCAAGGGGAAGAAGAGCGTGGTCTACGTAGGCGCATGGGGAGTGGAATGGCCCCTTTTGTACAAGGCCGCGGAAGCACTGCCCAAGCTGCACTTCTTCGTCGTCTGCCCCAACTACCCGGACAAGACCGTGCTGGGCCGGGTGGAAAAGATTGCGAACCTGACCTACGTTCCCGGCATAAAGAGCGGCGAGGTTCCCGAATGGATAACGAACTGCACGGTCGTCATGGTCCCATACGTGACCGACTTCTATAAGGACAGGCCGCTCGGCATAACGGCAAAATACTACCAGGCGATGGCGGCCCACAAGCCCATCGTCGCCTATTCCGACACGGAAAAGCTGGCCGAGGTGGGGGTGACCGTGACATACAGCTACGATAACTTCATCGGCGAGGTCGAAAAGGCCGCCGCCGAAAAGTACCGCAGCTACGACTTTGACCTGACGGGACGCGACTGGCAGGTCATAGGCAGGAAGTTCCTTGCCGAGGTGGAAGCATGAAGAACAAAAGCGTGATAAAAGGGGCGTACGTGGCGGCGGCCGCCGTCATCTGCGCGATTTCGCTGGCCGGAATGGTTCCGCCCATACGGAAGGGGCTCATCCAGTACATCGCGGTCAGCTACATGCACCGGTCGCTGAACATGGGCTACTGGATGCAGCAGCTGTTCGCACTTTCCTTCCTGGCCTTCACCCTGAACCTCCTGGTTTTCCTGGCCGTCATGACGGAAGCGGGGAGGAAGCTGTGGCGGGAGCTCCTTGGAGAACTGAAGGAAAAGGCCCTGTCCATCTATGCCGACAGGAGGCAGATCCTCATCTTCTTCGCGCTGTTCTGCTTCGCACTGCTCACCGTGTTCAGGGCAAACTACTACTATGGAGGGGCGGACGACCTGTTCCGGGCCATGACGGGAGAAAGGGCATGGCGCAACTTCTACCGCTACATCTCCCACTTCATGTCCATCTTCATCCACACCAGTCCCAAGATATTCGACATCGCCCCCCTCACGCAGCTCATGGCCCTGCTGGTCATGGCCATCGTGACGGTCATGCTGATCCGCATCACGGGGGCCGGCAACGCTGGCGGAACAAGTGGCGCAGGAGGGACCGGCGAGGTGGGCAGAGCCGGCGGCACGGACGGCGCGACTGAATTCAGCGGCGCGGGCAGAACTGGCGAAACGGGCGGAATCGGCGGCACCAACGCAGGCAGTATCACTGGCGCGGACGGTGCGACTGGAGCCGGCGCGGGAGCCCCGGGAGGCAGGCTTTCTCCCCTGATGTACCTGGCGGGGCTTCCCGTCTGCATCTATCCCTATTTTCTGGACAACCTTTCGTACCGCTACGATTCCCCCTACATGGCCCTGTCGGTCTTCTTCAGCGTGCTGCCCTTCCTCTTCACGCACAGGCTCCGCTACTTTGCCCCCATATCGCTGGCAAGCCTTTTCCTGATGTGCCTTTCCTACCAGGCTGCGTCCGGGGTATACATCGTCGTCTGCGCCTTCTGCGTGTTCAAGATGTGGTGCCTGGACAAACTGGAACCGAAGGGGATCGCCCTCTTCATCCTCACGGCCATCGCCTGCTACCTGCTCGCGCTCGTCCTGTTCTTCGGCCTGTTCAACGTACAGCCGACCGGCACGTCATACGTGGACAAGAACGTGGACCTGTCGGCACTCGCAAAAAACATGCAGTCCTACCTCTGGCAGCTTTCCTACGACATGGGCCGCAGCACGATAAAGCTGGCGGGCATCATGCTGCTGCCCATCTTCATCGCGTCCTCATGCCTCGTAAGCCGCAGGACCCGGATACAGACGGTTCCCGTCGCCCTGCTGCTCATCGCCTTCTGCACGGTGTTTTCCGCCGGGGCCTTCCTCGTAATGGGCCGCCCCCTGTGGGAGCCGCGCTCCAAGTTCTCCTTCGGCATCCTCGTGGGGCTCGTCTCCATCTGCTGCACCGCCTGGACAGCGGGCCGGAGCTCCGGCGGTACGGGGCAGACAGCCGACGGAGGAACAAAACAGTCCGGCGGTACGGGACAGCCCACCAATGCGGGACAGTCCGGCGACGATGCCGCCCAGTTCGACGGAGGGCAGACATACCAGCCGAGCGGGGCCACAGTCCGCCAGAAGCCCCTGTACCGCTGCCGTCCCCTGACCTACTGCAGCAGGGCGGCCGTACTGCTGCTCGCATACAGCTGCGTCACGTTCGCCTTCGCTATGGGAAACGTCCAGGCATCCCAAAAGAAGTACACGGAATTCAGGATGTCGCTGCTCGTGGAGGACCTTGCCCACAT
>JAILON010000163.1 GCA_024690865.1 Treponema sp.
CGCCACGTAGCCGAGCATGCGCAGGGGCATGTTGCGGTTTATCGTGGACTGGTGCTCCACAAGGACCACGACCTTCCCGTCCACACGCATCGCCACGTCATTGACGTAACTCATGTACATCACGCTGTCCAGCGACTCGGATACGAGTTCCGTCCCGTCAGCCTTCAAGTTCGTGCCATGCAGGGCGTTATAGAGCGAGATGAAATTCTCCCTCGCCGTGCCTTGCCGAACAGGTCAACGAACATGCTGTCCTTCACCTTCCGGTTCGGGACGTACGCATCAGCCCCGCCTTTTTTGCTCTCGCCCCGCCCCTCCGGGCGCACTGCCGCAGGGAAACTTTCATCTTTCGCCACTTCTTGCCTCCTCCAGTGTACTACAGGCAGCGGAAAAATGAAAGCCTCGTTTTCTTTCACTGCTGCCAATATATACATCTCTGGCAAAAAGACAGAAATGTCATATTTTTCGGACAAGGAGGCAACGGAATCGGGCGGGGGCAGAGAGCCGGACAGGGGACAAGAGGGTAGGGCGATATGATGAGGCTAGGGCGGGACCGGGATGTTGGGGGCCTGTCGGCGGTGTGGGCCTGTCAACGTTGATTTGGTAGTCGTGTCAACGTTGATTTTGTAGTTGTGTCAACGTTGATTTTGTAGCTGTGTCAACGTTGATTTTGTTGTTGTGTCAACATTGATTTGGTAGTCGTGCAATTCCAGCGGCAGGAATGAAAACCGGCGGGGATGCGCCCCTCAGCCGACATAACGGGCCAGTGCCACAGGGCCGACAAGGCTTAGCCGAAGAATTCCCCTGCCCAGAGCCGCTCAAAGAAGTATTCTCACGCCTGTTTAGTGGAATATCATGCTATTCCACTAAACAAACATAAGTTTAGCATGAAATTCCGGGCTGCGCAACTGGCCCTGGAGTGCCACCCGCAGCAGATTTGATATGGCAGGGGCTGTTTCACACGAGGGCATGCCGCTGCCAGCGCTTGCTGCGCCAGCGGAAGAACATGACGATTCCCCGCGTCGTTTCGTCCGTGCCGATGGAAAGCCAGAATCCCAGTACGCCCAGCCCCAGCTTGATGCCAAGGATGTAGCCGCCCAGGACCTGGATGCACCAGTTGGAGAAAATCCCGTACAGGACGGGGAAGCGGATGTCGCCTGCCCCCTTGAGTGCCCCGATGTAGATGAGGTTGAGCGAGCGCCCGAATTCCATATATATAGAAAACAAAAGCAGGGTGCAGACGAGCCGGTTTACCTCCTCGATGTCCGTGAACAGGCCGACGATCGGCCTTTTGAACAGGTTCACAAGCAGGATAAGAAGCATCGCGCATCCCGTCGCGACCAGCTGGTAGCGGAAGACCTTGCGGTATGCGGTGTCGCTCTCGTGCGCCCCGACGTAGTAGCCGGTCTTTATCTGGGTCGCGCTGCCCATCGCCATGGCCACGACGAAGACGTAGCGGACGATGGTCATCGTGTAAACCTGGGCGGACATCGCGTAGGTTCCGAGCGTGGAGAGCATAGCCATCACGGTTATCTGGCTCGTGTTGTAGGAAAGGCTTTCCCCGGCGGTCGGCACTCCGACCGAAAGGATCATGCGGAAGCTTTCGCGGGGAACCGTGCGGATGTCCCGGAGCGAGAAGGCGATGTCCTTCCGCCGCCTGATGAAGACTGCGCACATGATGCTGGAGACGATCATCGCGATGCCGGACGACCAGGCCACGCCGACCACGCCGAGCACGGGCAGGCCGAACCAGCCGTAGAGGGAGAGGGCGTTGCCCGCGACGTTTATCAGGTTGGCGACGAGCGAGGCCGCCATCACCGCGCCCGAATAGCCGTAGCTGCGCAGGATTGCCCCCTGCAGGAGGTTGAAGGCGTTGAAGAAGCAGCATATCCCCCCGTAGATGACGAAGTACTGCCAGGCGAAGTCCCGGACCTCCGGCTCAAGCGTGTAGCAGCCGAGCAGGAACGACGTGCCACAGATGACGAGGGCGGTCAGCAGCAGCGAGATGCCGAATACCATGATGACGCTCGCCTGCGCGATGCGGTTCAGCTCGTCCCGGGATTTCTTTGCCCCGATGTACTGGGCAAGCACGATGGAGCAGCCCGTCCCGATGACCGAAAAAATCAGGTTCAGGAAGAAGATGTACTGGGACATCATCCCGACCGCAGCGACGGCCTGGTTGCTGTAGGAGCTGAGCATGACGGTGTCTATGGAAGACACCAGAATCCTGAACAGCTGCTCCATCGCAATGGGGAATGTGAGCGCGGGCATGGACAGGGAGCCGCGGTTCGTGTTCTTGTTGTTATTGCGGTTCCTGCTGTTGTTATTGCGGTTCCTGCTGTTGCTGTTGCTGTTCATACGGCGGCCTCCTTCCCATCATGTGACCCGTCGCGAGTTCCGTCATGAGCCCCATCATGTGTAAGCGGATTGGCACGGGTGCTCCAGGCCGGCGCCATGCAGGACGGATCCCCTTCCGGGAGCCTGCCGACGAGCTCGCCCATACGGACGGGGGTCTCGATTCCCTGCCGCGAATTTTCTGCAATGTCCGCGCGGACGGAAAGCTTTCCCGGGCCCGCGAGCACGATGACCGTGGAACCGCCGTACTCGAACCAGCCCTTCTCCTTTCCGCGCACGGCGGTTCCTTCCCCTTCCAGGTTCACTATCCTTCCCACGAGCATCGCGCCCACCTCCATCTGTACAATCCTGCCGAAGGCAGGGCTTTCTATCACCGTATACTCGCGGCTGTTCATCGCGAACACCGGAAGCGGCTCAAGGGCGACCGGACGCACGGTATGCAGGACTCCGGGGATGAACACGTTGCCGCTTTTCTTCCCCCCGTCCGCATAGCAGTAGCGGTGGTAGTTGTCCACGCACAGCCTGTACACCAAGCACATTCCGCCCACGTACGAGTCCGCGAGCGCCTCGTCCTGCAGCAGGGACGCGACCGTGTATGATGACTGCTTGACGGGTATGACCGTGCCGCCGCCGTCTATGTGCCAGACGGCCAGGAGGCCGTCGCAAGGAGCGCAGAGGACCGAAGGGGTCATGTCGAAGGGCCGCTTTCCTTCCTTTATCTTCCGCCGGAAAAACTCGTTGAAGGTCCGTATGCCGTCGGTTTCGTAGTCGTCCAAGTCTATGCCGTTCCTGCGGACGAAGCCCGGTATCAAGAATGCCGAAAGGCGGGAATCCAGGAAACGCCCGCAGGCCTGCGACAGGGCGGGTGCGGAAAGGACTTTGAGCAGGAGCCTGCCGGGAACAGCCCCATACAGGAAGGGAAGCGCGTCCATCTGAAAGCTATTGCCGCCTCATGACGATGAAGACATACGCGAGGACCGCGGCTTCCACCGCACCGATTGCGATGAGGAGCAGGATGCCCCGCGTCGTCGGCTTCTTGACCTGGACCTCCGAGACAAAGAGGAAGCCCACGATTACCAGGAAGAGGAAGTAGAGCAGGGTCAGGTCGGCCTTGCAGAAGATGTGTATGAGCAGGATGACGGGGAACACGACCGCCGCGCTCGTGACGGGAAGGCCGGTGAAGACCTTGCGCGAGCCGCCCTCCGTATCCTGCCGCTCCTCCTCGGTCACGTTGAAGTAGGCCAGGCGTATCATCGCGGCGAGCGCGTAGAGGACGGCGATGGCCGTCAGCACAATTTTGGTGACGATGGGCTTGTCCGCCAGATGCAGGAACTTGAAGTCGGGGAAAATCGAGAATTCGATGCTGCTGCGGAGCATGGCTATCCCGATGCAGGCGGGCAGCACGCCGAACGCCACCAGGTCGGACAGGGAGTCTATCTGTATGCCGAACTTCTTCATCTGGTCGGTGCGGTTCTTCTTTGTTCTGGCGACCTTGCCGTCAAAGGCATCGCACAGGCCGCAGAACATCAGGAAGAACATACCCAGGTAGGGATGTCCTATGTCGTTGAGGCACAGGATGATTCCCGACGTCGCGGATATCATGGAGAGGTAGGTCAGAACCACCGTATAATCATAAAAGCCAATCATATACTATCCTCGGAGATGCAGGCATCTCCTTTATTTTTCCTCAATCGAAGCTGGATGTACCCCAGCAGCACCGTGACGATGCTTATTGCGCAGCAGGTGTAGAACGAGATTCCCCGGCTGAGCAGGGCGAGTGTGTAGGAGGACTCGTCGTCCAGCAGCATGACATAGCCATGGTACATGATGTACTCGGAAATGCCGACCGCGCCGGGCACGGGGATGAAGTTGGACCCCAGCACGACGTAGGTCTGTATGGCGAACACCTTGAGCCCGTCCCCCAGCCGCCCGTGCATGGCATAGGAGCAGAACACGGTGACAAGGACGTGCAGGGTCCGCTGGAGCAGGTTGAGCAGGTAGGTCTTGAGCAGGAGCCGCTTCCTGCCGGACAGGAGCTCCACGCACTCGTTGTATTTTTCAATGGCCTCGTCCAGCTTCGCATGGACTTTCCTGGCGGCGGCCCTGCAGTGGAACCTGTTCAAGACGGAGACGATTATGTCGCCCATGCCGAGCAGGATGCTGTGCCGCTTCAGCAGTATGACGAAGAAGACGGCGAGCACGACCATCGCGAAAACGCCTACGAGGATCATCAGCTTGCAGGCCAGGTTGAACTCCATGAATATGCCGGGAAAGAATACGATGGACAGGAGGCCCAGGCTGACTATCGCGAGCGTGTACATCGTCAGGTTCAAGATGAGCGAGACGACGACCGCGCTGCCGGAAATGCCATCCTTGTGCATGAAGTACGCGCTGGCGGGCTGGCCGCCCGTGGCGGAGGGGGTTATCGATGAAAAGTAGATGTCGGCAGAGGCGTACAGGAAGCCCCGGCGCTTCCGGGCGGGGTAGCCCAAGGTCCGCAGGATGAGGACGAGCGACCGTCCCTCGAAGAAGATGAAGCCCAGCATGCAGAATGCGGCCGCCACCAGCCAGCCGAGGGTTGCCTCCCGTATGTCCTGCCACAGCTCGGGCAGGGAGAGCCCGCCGTTGTAGAAAAGCGCGATTATCGTAAGCACGGACAGGCAGAGCGTTATGACGGCCCAGAGAATCTTCTTCCTCATAATTTGGGCAGGATTTTAGCATATTTTATAAAAAATGCAAAGGAGGGTCGAGCGGCAAGGGAAGGTCCGCCGGAACTCATGGAAACAAATTTCCGTGGCCACTGCCCCGCATACTGGACATTCCGCCGTTTTGTGCTATAATATAACACAAGGTTTTTACGGGCGGAAAAGGCAAAAAAAAGTGAAAAAATGGCCAAAAGTACTTGACACGCAGAACGTTTTCCACATAATGGCCTGTGGCCTGTGGCCTGTGGCCTGTGGCCTGTGGCCTGTGGCCTGTGGCCTGTGGCCTGTGGCCTGTGGCCTGTGGCCTGTGGCCTGTAGCCTGTAGGCCTCTCTTATGCCCTTTTAAATAAACCCTGCACAACACGTTCCCCTTATCCTCATAAATTGCCCCCGGAGGGCGCGGACTGCCGTGCCCACGGGGGCCTTTTATATACACATCTTCCAAAAGGAGAAAGAGTATGAAAAAGCTTTTTGTCACAGGCCTGGCCCTGCTTGCGGCAGGACTTGTGGCCGCATCCTTCGCGGCATGCAGCAACAGCAGCAGCGGCTCCAGCAGCAACGACGGGGCGGCCTACACCCCGTCAAGCGGCGGCTCGGGCAGCGCGACTCCGTCCGTCGCCTATACGGGCAGCATGACGGTCAACAACACGGCCTACACGTCGCTCACCATGACCGGCGATGCGAACAGCGGCACGGCGGTGCTTTCCGGCGGAGCGGGGAGCGTCTCCGGCACTTATGCAAAGGCGACGACGGTGGCCGCGGCAGCCAACACGCCGAACCTGAGCGGAAAGTATACGCTGACCTTCGGCTTCGGGACAGTCAGCATGGCCGTCAACAACGATGTCGTCCTGGTTTCCGCAGGGTCGGCGGCCGCCAGCGGAAGCGGACTCGTCAAACAGGAAGGCGACGAAGCCCCGCTCACCACGCTCAAGGGCAAGACCTTCGTGTGCCCGTTGTATACAACGACAGACCACCATGAACCAGAGAGCGGAACGGATAAAAACCAGATATACACGTGTACGGATGCCTACTATATCACGGGGACTTCCGACAGTGAAGCAACCATATATTACTTGGGGCTTTTTGTCCTTAATGACGGGACTCCCTATTCTAGCGAGAGCTTCTACAACAAAAACATAACCTACAGTATAAACGGCACAACAATTACGTTCAATAATGATGGCATCCAAAGCACGGCGACGATTACCGGCTCCAGAAGCTTCACTCTTGCAGGCACAACAGGCGCAGAGCCGGCGATTGGTTCAACAGCAAACATTCTCGGACCTTCTTCGAGTGGGTCGAGGTTTTCTAGCCGCATTACGAGCGACCAGGTCTTCATACAGGGGAATGCCCCCAGCACAGGAAGCAGGGTACTAACGACAGAATACTATGACGGATCCGTGTACTACTCCCAGGAAAAAACCACATACCACCCCGACGGCACCATGGAGCGGATCAGCGACGGGTATTGATGCCCTGCGCAAACGATTAATAGTGCCCGTGGCTATCCCGCCTTTTCGCCGGACAGCCGCGGGCAAACCGATATGCGCGCGGGGGCAACTTGGCAGGCTTGACACGGCCGGAACCTTGCTCTATCTTTTATCTAAGAGGAGGTGCGGATATGCCTGATTTGCGGCTGGACAACTCAATTTTCCTCATGTATCTCGCATCAGAGGAATACAAACGCCAGCACCATATCTCATCCGGCCAGTTCCTCGAGCTTGACGGGAAATATGGCATCCTCAGTTACATCTCGGACTGCCCGGAAGTGTTCGACAGCATGACGCAGGACGAGATGGCAAGGGAAATCGATGAATATATTGCCGCGAATCAGTGACACGCTCTATCACGGAACCATATACCGCATAACGTCAGTGGACGTGACGAAAGGCCGGGGCAACAAGGACTTCGGCAGGGGGTTCTATATGGCCGCCGATAAATCCCAGGCAATCGGGATGATGAACAAAAAGTTCAACGAGGCTGTCCGAAGGAGCAAGACAAAATCTGTAGAGCAGTTTTCCAGGCATCTTTATCAGGTAAAGCTGAACAAGAATATTCTCCCTGAGCTAAGCATAAAATACTTTATCGATGCCGATATGGAATGGCTTGATTTCGTATTGGAATGCAGGAAAAGCAGTTCCATACCGCATGATTACGATTTGGTTGTCGGACCTACGGCAGATGACAACACGACACTGTGCTTAAAGTATTATTTTGATGGAATCTATGGCAAGGTTGGTTCTGATGACGCAAAAGAGTTCTTGATGAAGAACCTTGAGGTTGAGAATTTGGGAATCCAATACTACATCGGCAAACAGGCCGTTGCCGACAGATTGATTTCCAGTTTGAAGGAGCTGTAGCAGATGTCTGAGAGCAAAATCGAAACTACGAAAGGCGGTTGCGTGATAGCCCTGACAAAGCACATAATGCAAAAATACGGCATCCCCCAAGACAAAGCCTTTGCACGATTGGCTTCGACGGAGTTCTTCGGCCTTCTCAACGACACCGGAACAAACCTCTTCATGGAAACGAACGACTACCTGTGCACAGCCTGCGACCTTGAGCTTGACGGGAATGTAGACGGGATGTACGCTTACATCCAGGAGAACTGAAAAACGTACTGCACCACCCCGCCCGGCACTATCTTATTGCCGCACTGCCATGCTATACTGGCGGCATGGGGTCAAGAATGATTTTCAAACGGCCGCCGGACACGTGGGAGCAGTACCTTCCACTCGGCAACGGCAGGCTGGGCGCGATGGTCGGAGCACAGCCCTGCTGCGAGGTTATACAGCTGAACGAGGAGGGCATCTGGTCGGGGGGCCCGCAGGACCGGGTGAACGACACGGCCGCAGAAGGGCTGGGCAAAATCCGCGCCCTCATAGCGCAGGGAAAAATTCTTGAGGCACAGGAACATGCGTTCCGCCAGCTGTCGGGCAGGGGCTTCAACGAGCGCGTCTACCAGACGGCGGGCGAACTGCGGATAGACTTCTATCCGGCGGACGGGGGAGGGATTGAGTTCAGCTTCCCGCCACGGCACGCGACCCCGCAGGCATGCCTGGACTCCTACCGCTCGTGCCTGGACCTGGACGACGCGTGCGTCCGCGTGGACTACCGCGATGCGGAAGGCGTTTCGTTTGAGCGGACGGTCTGGTCCAGCGCGCCGGACGACATGATTTTCATGCGGGCAACTTCCTCCGAAAAAGGGAAACTCAACTTCCGCGCCTACCTGGACCGGGGCATCTGGTGCGACGACATCCGGGCGGAGGACGGCTTCATCTTCCTTGAGGACTCGCACGGCATCCCCTTCTGCGCAGGGGCGGGGGCGGTTGCGTCCGACGGCAGCATGCGGGCGGAAGGCTTCACGCTCTGCGGGGACGGATGCTCCGACATCCTCTTTTTCATCGACATCAGGGCATGGCAGTACATGCGGCACGGCGGACATTATAGAAGGCTATCGCGGGAAGAATACACCAGGTCCGTACAGGAGAACAGCTGGAAGCCCCTGCTCAAGGAGAGGCTTTCGCGGATGGAAGCCCAGATACGGGAAGAAGGCGTTGCCGCCGCATCCGAACGCCTCTTTGCCCGGCACACGGAAGAATACCATTCGTACTGGAACCGGATGGAGCTTTGCATCGGGGAAGACGGCAGGACGGGCGGGCCTGATGGCGGCACAGCAGACGGCACGACGGGCGGGCCTGATGACGGCACAGAAGACAGTGACGCGAGAAGCCTTGATGGCGGCAGGACGGATGATACGGCCCGGGAAGAGGCAGTCCCGGCCCGTGCGGGGACCAGTCGGGTGAACGATGCGGGTGACGCGACAGATGGCGCAGGCAGCCCTGATGACAGCGATACGGACGCCCCCAGCGTCGCGGAGCTGTTCTCTGCGTTCCGCGAGGACGGCGACCTCCGCTTGGTGAACCTCTACGCAGCCTTCTCCCGCTACCTGATGATCGCGGGCAGCCGTGAGCCGGGCAGGCTGCCCCTCACCCTGCAGGGCCTGTGGAACTGCTACGTTGACCCGCCCTGGGGCAGCAAGTACACGGTGAACATCAATGCCCAGATGAACTACTGGCCGGCCTGCATGGCCGCATTGGAAGAATGCGAGCTGCCCCTGTTCAACCTGCTGGAGCGGACATACGAAAACGGGAGGGACACGGCCCGCCGCATGTACGGCTGCCGGGGCTACGTGGTCCACCACAACACCGACTTCTGGGGGGACGCGGCCCCGCAGGACGCATGGCTGGCAGGAAGCTACTGGGTACTGGGCGCGGCCTGGCTTGCCACCCACGTGTGGGAGCATTACGAATATGGAAGGGACGAAAAGCTGCTGGAAAAGCTGTATTACCTGATCCACGAGGCATGCCTTTTCTTCGTCGATTTCCTCACACCGTCGGAGAGCGCCGGACATGCGGAGGACGGCAGGCCATTCCTCGTCATAAACCCCTCGGTTTCCCCGGAGAATTCCTACCTGCTGCCGCCCGACAGGCAGAACGGCAGGAAACAAGCCGGGCAAAAAGCCGCCGGGATCGGAACCCTGTGCGAGGGCTGCCAGATGGACAGCATGATCCTGACGCATCTATTCGACTGCCAGAGGAAGGCAGCAGAGGCCATCAAAGGCTGCGGGGGAACATGCGCCGATAGGGACGGCAGGGAATACCCGCCCGCGGACTATGAAGATTTCGCCTTTGTCCGCTCCCACCTGAAGCCCCCCGCAATTGCCTCCGACGGTTCTTTACTGGAATGGAACTCAGAGTTTGAAGAAGTGGAAAAGGGGCACCGGCACATCAGCCACCTGTACGGCCTTTTTCCAGGCAGAAGCATCACGCCGGAACTTGCCGCCGCCGCCGAACGGACACTGCGGAAGCGGCTCGCCTTTGGCGGAGGCCACACCGGCTGGAGCCAGGCCTGGATCATAAACTTCTGGGCCGCGCTGGGCAAAGGCGATGAGGCAGGGGAAGCGGTCAGGAAAATCCTCCTGAATTCGACCCTGCCCAACCTGCTGGACAACCACCCGCCATTCCAGATTGACGGGAACTTCGGTGCGCTGGCAGGAATCCTACGGATGCTCGTGCAGTGCGAGCTTGACGCGGACGGCACGCCACGAATCCGGCTCCTCCCCGCCCTCCCTTCCGCCCCGGAATGGCGGTCGGGCACCGTGCGCGGAATCCGCATAAAGGGCGGACAGTCGCTTTCGTTCAGATGGAAGGACGGCAAGCCCTACGACGTGCAGCTGTCGGACGCGCCCCAGGGAACGGGCGGGGAAACCGGCCAAATCGACGGATAAAAACTGGCCGAATCAACGGATAAAAACCGGCCAAATCAACGGATAAAAACTAGCCGAATCAACGGATAAAAACCGGCCGAATCAACGGATAAAAACCGGCCGAATCAACGGATTGAACTTGTAAAAGTCCGTAAAATCAAGTAGAATTCAGCCTACGGAGGACATTGGCAGGTATCATGAAAGAGTACTTACCGCGAATTGCAGATGCGGTTCTCGCAGATCATTTGGAGTCCAAAGGTGCCGTCTTGGTGCAAGGTCCGAAATGGTGCGGGAAAACCACCACAGCCAAACACATCGCCGCCAGCATACTTGAGATGGACCATCCTGACCTTACGGAACAATATCAGGAGCTTGCGCGGATAAAGCCCTCAAGCCTGCTGGAAGGAGCCGTCCCAAGGCTCATAGATGAATGGCAGATTGCCCCGAACCTATGGAACACCGTGCGCCATGAGGTGGACAAACGGGATGAGTTCGGCCAGTTCATCCTGACAGGATCAGCGGTGCCCCCGCAGCTCGAAGAGAGAACGACCCACACGGGCACAGGCAGGATCGTACGGATGACCATGAGGACCATGAGCCTGTATGAATCAAGGGATTCCAACGGGGAGGTCTCGCTGGAAGGCCTTTTCAGGCAGGATGAGGTAGCGGGAAGCGACAACCACGACATCGACTCCATAGCCTTCCTTATATGCAGGGGCGGCTGGCCCAAGGCAATCGGACAAAAGCCCAAAGTAGCCTTGAAGCAGGCCTATGATTATGTTAGTGCCGTGACTTCGGATGATATATCACGGGTGGACGGGGTAAGGCGGGAACCTGTTCGGACAGAAAGGCTTTTGCGCTCCTATGCCCGCAACATCGCCGGACAGGTCCCACTGACAACAATCAAGGACGATCTGAGCGTAAACGAGGCCGACTCTTTCAACATCGAGACCGTCGCGCAGTATATAAACGCCTTGGAGCGGATATTCGTCATAGAGGATGCCCCCGCATGGAACCCGAACCTCCGCTCAAAGACCGCCATACGGACATCGGACACAAGATATTTTGTTGACCCGTCCATAGCGGCCGCCTCGCTCGGCATAGGCCCGGACGACCTGGTGGCCAACCTGAACACAATGGGCTTCCTCTTTGAGAACCTGTGCGTCCGCGACCTCAGGATTTATGCGGGGCGGATTGGGGGCAAGGTGTACCACTTCAGGGACAAGGCGGGGCTTGAGTGCGATGCGGTTGTCCATTTGCGTAACGGTGAGTACGGGCTGGTAGAGGTGAAACTCGGGGGCGACAAGCTCATTGCCGAGGGGGCTGCCAGCCTTCTGAAGCTGGCAGACAAGATTGACACGGACAGGATGAAAAAGCCTGCTTTCATGATGGTTCTCTGTGGCGTGGCTCCCTATGCGTACAAGCGCGGGGACGGTGTCATCATCGTCCCCGTATCTTGCCTGAAGGATTAAGGGCACCACAAGAGCTTCCCTAGAAACCGGTCCGTATGTTCCCCACCGTGGTCACCGTGGAGCTGACCGTCGTGCTGCCGACCGCCGTGCCTCCGGAATGCCCCGGAAGGCTGCCGGGCAGGTAGAGGGAGTTGAACGCGGATCCTCCCGAAAGGCTTCCGCCTGTGTAAAGCGTGCAGCTCCCGTCAGACAAAGCGGGCGACGAGAGTATCATAAGGTCCCCCGGCCCGTTGACCGTCGCGGAGCTGGACGGAACCGTGTATGCAAACAGAACGTTGCCGCCGGAATCCTTTATGACAAAGGGGCTGCCCGCGCTGTAATAGCCGGAGGAAACCACGAGGGTATTCTGCGTGCAGTATGATGCGGCCGGGGCCGTGTAATTGGAAGTTCCCAAGCCCACCAGCAGGCCTCCCGTCACGGCAAAGGTGTTGGAGTCGCAATCAAAGGCGCACTCCGGGGTCCTGGTCCCGATCGCCACGACGCTTCCCCCGTTCACGGTGATGGTTCCGTTGGAATCCAAGGCATCGTTCACCGACGAGCGGACGTATATGCTGCCGCCGTTTATCACCAGCCGGCCCCCGGATGCGCTCACGTTCAGGCAGTCGTCCGTCGAATTTACCGTGATGTTCCCGCCGTTTATCGTAAGGCCCGCCTTGCCTTCTATTCCCTCGGGACTGCAGCTGGCCGTGCTTGTTTCATAAGGCGTACACGTCGTGGTTATGTTAATCGTGCCCCCGTTTATCTCCACATAGGGGTTCGGGTCGTCGCCCGTATCGCTGCTAGCGGCATCCTCGTCTATGTCCCAGCCGGCCGAGATGCCCTTGCTCTGCGTGTTGCTCGTAATGCTCCCGCCGTATATCACGACGTAGCCCAGGCCGGCACCTTCGGAGCTTTCGTCGCCGTCAACCTTTATGCCTTTGGTTTCGTCATCCTGCGTCGTGCCGTTTCCAGCAAGGACCACCGAGCCGTCCCACATCAAAAAGCCGTTCGCGGCCCCCATGCAGCTTTTCCCCACCGACGTCACGTCCACCGTCCCACCTATGACCGAAAGCATGCCCTTGGAATAAATGCCGCTCTTGTAGCCCGCGCCCGCGACCCTGAGGGTTCCGCTGCCGGAAAGAACCATGTCCTTTGTCGTATGGATTCCGCCTTTCTGGTCAAAGTCACCGTAGTCCTCGCCGGAAGTGAAATTCCTTCCGTCCGTGAAGCTGTTCGTGCTGCCGCTGTCCGTCACTATGTATGCAGTTCCTTTCTTGAGCAGCATAGCCGGTGTCACCGTGCTGCTTATGGACGCACCCGCAAGCTCCACGATGTAGTCCGCCTCGCTGCTTTTTATATAGAACATTCCGTTCGTAAGCGTCCCTGAAAGCCTGTAGGTTATGACCTCGGGACTTGTGGACGTTACCGTAATTACGCTGGTCGAGCCGGAAGCGACGCTTTCGGTTGTGGACTCCACGGTGACCTGCCCCGTAAGACTGCCCGGAATGCTGGCCGTCTTTGACGTCAAGTCAACAGGCACCGTATAGCTGGAAGCCGGGACGACCGGTGCGGCCAGGCTTGTATGAGTTCCGCTGGAAGTTCCCGTAGCGGTAGCCGCTCCAGATGCGCCCCCGCCCGCAGCCCCTGCAGTTCCTCCGGGGGCTCCAGCTCCTCCCGAAGCGCCCGTTGCCCCGCCCGACGTACCTGCGGCACCCCCCGCCGTATACGTCAGCTCACTGCCAGCGGAACTGTTGGAAGAAGCCCCTCCGCTTCCGTTGGAACAGGCGGACAGCACGGATGCACCGAGCAGGAAAAACGTCAGATTCAAAAACTTCATAAAGACCTCCATAATGAGTAAAAAGCTACGGCAACAGCTTTGTTACTTAACAAACGATTAAAAAAGTGTTTTATAACAACAATAAAATTAGCTAAACAGCCTCGCGCGACAGTTTCAAAACTCTGTTTCAAATTGCAGCCCGCCCAGTTCCTTTTGATACCCGCCCGGGACTTTTACAGCCACGTCCATCTATACTATTTTCCGCAACTTGTTGTATAATGGACTTATGACCACTCCGACTGCCAAAAGCGCGACGCCCCAGCCCCTCCTCCAAGTCAGCCACCTCAAGACCTACTTCGACAAGGGACGCTTCCATGCGGTGGACGACATCAGCTTCGACATCTACAAGGGAGAGGTCTTCGGCCTGGTCGGAGAGTCCGGCTGCGGCAAGACGACGACGGGCCGGTCGATAATCGGCCTGTACGACATAACGGGGGGAAGCGTCAGCTTTGACGGCAGGCTGTTCAGGGCGGGAACGCTGGACTACCGGAAGGCCATCCGGGCGGCACGGGCAGAATACAAGCACGGGGCCATCTCCAGACAGGAGCTTGACCGGGCAATCCGCGAGAACACGGAGAAAATCCGCACGGCGGAATCGCTCCGCCGCGAAGGGAAATTCGAAACAAAGATGCAGATGATCTACCAGGACCCCGTTTCGTCGCTGGATCCCCGCATGACCGTCCGCGAGATAGTCGGGGAGGGGCTGAGGATACGGGGAGTAAGGGACGAGCGGCAGATCGGCATGGCCGTCGCCAAGGCCCTGGTCCGCGTGGGCCTTTTGAGCGAATACGCCGACCGCTACCCCCATGAGTTTTCCGGCGGCCAGCGGCAGAGGATTGGAATAGCCCGCGCAATCATCATGGATCCCTCGCTCATCATAGCCGACGAGCCTATTTCCGCGCTGGACGTGTCCATCAAGGCGCAGGTAATAAACCTGCTGAACGAACTGCGCCGCGACCTGGGACTGACCGTCCTCTTCATAGCCCACGACCTTTCCGTCGTCAAATACTTCTGCGACCGGATTGCCGTCATGTACCGGGGAAAAATCGTGGAGCTGGCCCCGTCCGGGGAACTGTTCGCCCATCCCCTGCACCCCTACACCCGCTCGCTGCTTTCCGCCGTTCCCCTGCCCGACCCGCATTACGAGCGCACGCGGAAGCGGACTGCCTACAAACCGGACGAGGCGCACGACTACAGCAAGGAGCAGTCCCTGATGCGACAGCTTGCCCCCTCGCACTACGTCTGCTGCAACGGGGCGGAGGCTTCTCTGTATAAGAAAGAACTGGAGGCGGAAGAATGACGGCACGGATTTGCGGCCCCTGGGCGGAGGCCGCACGCTATACGAAGGAACTGGAGGCAGGGTCCCAAAAATGAAGCGTTCCTTCCGCTGGAAATTCCTCCTGCTCCTTTCGGCCTTCCTCGTAGCCCTCGCCGCCATGCGCTGGGAAAGTTCCTCCCATGCGGCAGCAGGAGACCCCCTCCCTGCCGGGCGGGTCTGGAGCGACGGTTTCTTCGTTTCCGCCGCCCTTTTCGCCTCCATCGGAATCATGTCGCTCGTGTCCTCATGGGGCGGGTTCGACACGATGAAATACGGGGCAAGCTTCCTCGCAGCCCGCTTCACCCGCAGGGACAGCGAATACAAAAGCTACTTCGACTACGTCCGCGCAAAGGCCCAAGAGCGGGAGGAGCGGAAGGACCGGGGAAGCGGCCTGCACGCCCTCGACTTCATGATAGCAGGCATGCTGATGCTCGCCCTTTCCATCATCTCAATGCTTGCCCAATAGCCGGCATTGCGGTATAATGAGCCGAATATCGAATACTATAGAAGAAAATCTGCTGCTAAGGAAGGTGTAAAAGTGGGCGTTCTTAAAGGTAGGCACGTCATAGAGCCGAGCGACCTGAGCGTAGGCGAGATTGAGGAAATCTGCTCGCTCGCCGAGAAAATAATTGTTGACCCAGTCTCTTTTCAAGACGTGTGCCGCGGGAAAATCCTCGCGACACTTTTTTTTGAGCCAAGCACGAGGACCCGCCTGTCGTTCGAGGCCGCCATGCTGCATCTGGGCGGTACGGTGGAAGGCTTTGCCGACGCGAGCTACACCTCGGCGACCAAGGGCGAGACGCTCGCCGACACAATCCGCGTCGTCAGTTCCTACGTCGATGTCATTGCGATGCGCAGTCCCAAGGAAGGCGCCGCCCTGCTCGCGTCCAAGTACAGCGAGGTCCCCATCATCAACGCGGGCGACGGCGGCCACTACCACCCCACCCAGACCTTGACCGACCTGATGACCATCAGGATGCTGCGCGGCGGATTCGAGAACCACACGGTCTGCTTCTGCGGCGACCTCAAGTTCGGCCGCACCGTCCACTCGCTCGCCCAGGCGATGAGCCGCTACAAGGGCAACAGATTCATCTTCGTCAGCCCCAAGGAGCTCCGCGCCCCGGAATACATCACCAAGGACATACTTGAGCCCGTCGGAATCAAGTACACGGAGGTGGAACGGCTTGAGGACGCGATAGGCGAGGCGGACATACTCTACATGACCCGCGTCCAAAAGGAGCGCTTCTTCAACGAGCAGGACTACATCCGCCTCAAGGACAGCTACATCCTGGACACCGAAAAGATGAAGCTGGCCCGCAAGGACATGATCGTCCTACACCCCCTTCCCCGCGTCAACGAGATTGCCCCCGAGGTGGACAACGACCCCCGCGCCGCCTACTTCAAGCAGGTGAAGTTCGGCATGTACGCCCGCATGGCCCTCATGTCCAAGCTGACCGGATGTTTATAATATTACCATCACCGGGAGGCAACGCTGCATAAAAGATGCTGCTGGGGTGCTTGTCACCCCGGGGATGTTTATAATATTACCATCACCGAAAACAAGGCCCCGGCCCTCGGCAATACGCCCGCCGGGGCTTTTTGCGTTAAAATGACGCATTTTTCTTAAAATACAGTTAAATATTTCGCAAAAACTATTCGTTTGGGTAGGTGACAGGTCCTCAGAATGGCTTTATAATTGCCTCATAATTTTTAAGGAGGTCATTTAAATGACTACATTTTTGAAGAAATCAATTATTTTTGCCGCGCTGCTTGCCGCAGTCACCTTTGCCGCATCCGCCTACAACGGAACGATTACGCTGAACCAGGAACTTGGCACGTTCTCACGGAAGCAGTTCGACAGCGAAGTTGCGACGGACGGTTTTGATCAGACTGTCTATAATTTCCTGAGCAACTACGTGGCCTCTGATGGCGGAAGGATCGACACCTGCTTCGTCATCTATGCCGACGACCTGGACGCAGAGGATTCAAACCTTACCGACGCCACGATGGATTGGCTGGTCAACAACTGCCGCATCAAGAACGGCTCCACCTTCATGACGATTATCGTCCGCGGCGAAACGGATACAGGCGTAGACGGATGGTGCGTCGTATCAAACTTCGTAAATGACTGCTCACAGGTAACCTACTACTTTAACGCAGCATACTAAAAAACACGTACAAACCGTGGGGAAGGGTGCACTGTCGGCACGCCTTCTCTACGGTTATTTTTTTGCCAGGAGAAAAAGATGGGATTTTTTGGTTTGTCCGACGCGGGCAACATGGGTTTTGCAAGCGTAAAGAACACGCAGAAATTCACGGATATAGACCTTTTTGAAAAGCTCTCCGCCGTGAAGGTGAGCTTCGGCACAGCGCAGATGGGAGACATCAAGGGAACGCCCGCCGTCATGTACAAGAACGCCACCCCCGAGTTTGATATCTTTGCGAGGGTTCACAAAGACAACATCATCATGGGAAAGATTGGCGCGGACGGCGTGAGCAGCGCCGCGACCGCACTCAACATGGGCTTAAATATGTTCCTTGAACGTTCGGACGAAAACTCATCCACCGCGGACAGGTACGTGGACGAGCTTTTGGCCGTCGTCAAGAAACTTGAGGCCGGCGAGGAAGTGACGGAGACCGCCGCCGCAACGACAAAAGAGGCTGTGGGAGACGGGATAGCCCTGTACATGAAGCAGAAGCTCATCTCTATAAAGCCCAAGTTCGACATCTTCGACAAGGACGAAAAGACCGTGTACCACGTCGAGGGCGACATCACCCGCCTCAACTTTTCCATCCAGAGGGACGGAAAAGAAGTGCTCAAGCTCAAGAAAAAGCTTGTCGCCATCATGCCCGAATATACGATTCTCCAGGAAAACACGGAAGTCGCAAAAATCAAGAAGAAGCTCAAGCTGACCAAGCCGGAGCTGAACGGCACGGTGAACGGCAAAGAGCTGAAGATTGCCGGCGACATAATGGGATTCGACTTCGACATCAAGGTCGGCGATAACACGATTGGACATGTGGACACGGACAGGTCTTTCTGGGGAGACTGCTACCGCATCCGCATCTTTGATGAAAGCCAGCAGGACATGGTCGCCGCACTGGCAATCATCTGCGACAACGTATCCGATCAGGAACATTCGAGCTAATCAGGTATACTCGCAAAACTGGTGCGGCATTCCGTACCAGTTTTTTTTCCCTGTTGAGGCAATTGAGGCAGTTTCAAGCAGTTCCCACGCTTTCTTTGCCACGGACACTTTGGAACTGGCCAATTGCCTACGCAGACAAAATCCAAAAGTTCTAGAAGTTGTAGTGGAGAAAAAATATGGCAGATTCCGACAACGGCAAGAAGAAGAGCTTTCTCCTTCGTATATTCAAGACAGCTGCGGCAACATTCGTCCTGTTCTTTGTGACCGGCAGTTTCCTCTATGCAGACAGCGTCGAATACATCTCCAGGCAGGAGCAGATGATGGCCTCGCGCGAAGCGGACATGCTGATAGACGACCTGCTGGATTTGCTTTTCGACTGGTACGGCCTTCTTCCAGACGACGATGACGACGACTGGTATTTCATGGACGACGACTATTACGACGGCTATGACTGCGACGACTACGACCCGGACGACTTCTACGGCTATGACGACTGGGACTGGGACGACTATGACTGCGACGACGAAGGCTGGGCCGGATACGACTGGGACGATCTGATCGACGACATATTCGACTGGGACGACGACGATGAATATGCTTACGACGACGATGAATATGCTTACGACGATGATGACGATGACGATTACTACGCGTACGACGATGACGATGACGACGACTGGGGCGGCCATGACAGCGGCCGGCGTCCCAACAAGCCGGACGGCAAGAAAAAGAAAGACGACAAGAAGCCCCAGCCGAACATCAATGTGCCCGGTTCGGAAAAGCGCAAGAAGTTCCTTGCCCAGGCCAACGGCTTCATGGGTACCCCCTATGTATATGGAGGGGCCAGCCATTCCGGAGTTGACTGCTCGGGCCTCGTATACTGCGCCGCAAAAGAGGCGGGCATAGGAACCCTGCCGCGCAGCTCCAGGTCCCTGTACAACATGGCAAAGAGAATCGACAGGAACGCCGCAAAGGCGGGCGACCTGATTTTCTTCGCGACCGGCTCCTCGATCAGCCATGTCGCCATCTACGTGGGGAACAACCAGATCCTCCATGCGGTCAGCGACGGCCCCAGGACGGGGGTCATGGTTTCCAAGCTGACCGAGAACTACTGGAAGAACCACTACTACGCCTCAGGCCGGATTTTTGACGACTAGCCCCGGGGGGTTCTATATACGAGCGCATTAAGAAGGAGTTTTATATGAGCAAGAAAAAGATTATAGGGATTGCGGCCGGCGCGGCAGTCGTACTGGGCCTTGGTATCATGTTCATGGGCGGAGACAGTTCCGCAAGCCCCTCACAGGACAGCACGCCTGCCGTGGCAGAGGAGAAGGGGGACACCAGGAGCGCGAATAATGACGGAGGGGCATCCCAGGGAGAGCAGAATGGCGGGATGAAGATGAAGTCCAGCGGCAAGGTCGTCTCCCGCGCCGACGGAAGCGTCTTCGTTATGGGAAGCTGCAGGGTCGCCGCACCAAGTGCGGATGCTCCCCGCTATTCTGCCAGACTGAAGGCCTCAGAACTGCCCCCGAAGGTTGACCTGCGTAAGTTCATGCCCCCCGTTGAGGATCAGGGGCAGCTCGGCTCCTGTTCGGCGAATGCCACGGCGGGAGCCTACGAGTACTTGGTAAGACGAAACCAAGGAGTTGACGATTACGATATCAGCCGCCTCTTCCTCTACTACAATGCCCGTGTCCTGAAAAACTGGCAGAATCAGGATTCCGGTGCAGTACTCAGCGATGTATTTAAATCCCTCAACCAGCAGGGCGTCTGCAGCGAGGAAACCTGGCCCTATGACGTATCCCGCTTCAAGCAGAAGCCGGACCAGCGGGCATACGAAGAGGCCAGCAAAAACGTGATATCGAAATACGAGTGCGTGGGCCTCGACCCCATTGCCTGGAAGAGCGCGCTCGCCGAGGGCTACCCCATCGTTTTCGGCGTAACGACATACCCGTCATTCCAGAACCCGCGCAACGGGCACATCTCCATGCCCGGGCGCAATGAGCAGAACACGGGCGGTCACGCCATGTGCTGCGTGGGCTACTCAGACCCCGACCAGTGCTTCATCGTGCGCAACTCCTGGGGACACCAGTGGGGCGACGGCGGCTACTGCTATATCCCCTATGACTATATCATGAGCCCCCAGTATAACTGCGGGGACTGCTGGGTCATCTACGACGTCAACCCCATCAGGCAGGAGGATGCAGAGGATGCCTGGGATGACAGCACCGAGTCCATCTTCGTGGACATGGAGAACGAGTTCTCCGACATGTCCGACGAGGACTGGCTTGCCATGTGCGACGAGCTCGGCGACTACGACATCGTGTACCGCCTGGGCGCGCTCTACAACATAGCCTGCTGGGGCGACGAGGAAGTGTCCCCCGAGGAGTCCAAGGTTGCCCTGGACAAGCTCAAGAAGCTCCTTATCATGTTCGGCCTGGAGTACTCGCCCAAGAAGGTCATGAAGCACTGCGAGAACATCTGGGTAAACGAGGACGATGACTTCTTCGACAACACCGTGGCCATCCTGAGCAAATACCTTTCCGAGGGTGCGCGCGCCACGATCGCCGCCGACATGCTGGAGATATGCAGCGCGGACGATGACGCCGCGGACGACGAGCGCGACATCATCCTGGGACTCGTCGGCGACTGGCTCAACGATGACCTGATCCTCGCCTACTATGCCGACTACCTTGACGAAGACGACTACGACGACTACGACTACTACGACGACGAGGACGACTACTATTACGACGATGACTATGAGTATGACTTCGACTACGGCTACGACTATGATGATGACGATGACTACTACTACGATGACGATGATGACTACGACTACGACGATGATGACTACGACTACGACTATTATTAATCGATAGCAAGTAGCGCAGGGCAAGCGGGGTGGAACTCGCCCCGTTTTGCCCGCCCTGGGCGACGGTCCTGCCGCCGGGGCATCTCGTTCTGGCACGACCCGGCGGATCGACCTCACGTCCGGCCCGGCGCATCATGGCAAAACATACGGGAAACACCATGTTCAAAAAAATAAACAACAAAATTAAAGGAATAAAAAGCTCCACACTTTTATGGCTCGGCGGGATTGCGGCAATCTTTGCGGGCGTCATAATCTGCCTTTTTGGAATAAGCATCATCCAGATATTTTTAGAGGAGCTATTCGTTGATGGCGAAATAGGAACAGAGTCCATTCAAGTCTGCCTGCTGTTCCTGCCGATTTCGCTCGGAGGCGCATTTCTTTTCATTCTGGGAATCTGCATGGTACGGGAGTGGCTTGCCCGCTGGAAGGAAAAGCTGACGATCCACGTCACTGACGAAGGCATCAGCGACATCTACACGGACTTCCGCGCGGACTATGCGGAATTCCTCATGTCTGACATCACAAAGGAAAACCCTGCCGTCCAGAACGACGTCACGCAGGTGTTCAGGAACATCCTGCAGCTGCGGCAGAACCGGCTCAAAAAACTGGGCGTGCAGTGCCACTTCAAGTCCTCGCGCAAACAGCACAGCGAGAGCTTGCCCCCGGTCAGGCCAACGAAACTCACCGACGGAAAATATGAGATACAGGCAGTGACGGAGGACATCGCCGCCCTCACGGAATACTTCAGGGGCAACCGCCGCATCTATTCCCAGACGGACAACGAAATTGCGCATTACACGGTCATCAGCGCGTGCCAGAGGGGGGACGGCACGATAAACTGCCCCAACTGCGGCGCATCCCAGACACGGGAGCAGCTGCTCGACGGCTGCGACTACTGCAAGACCAAGTTCATGGTAGAAGATCTGGAAGAAAAAATCTCGGACTTCGCGCTGCGGAGCGATTATGACCTCCAGTACAACAAGTACAGGGACACACGGAAAAAATTCATCCCTTATATCGGATTCTGGACATGGCTTGTAGGCTTCCTGTGCTCGCTCCTGTTCTCCATTCTGGATACATTCCTCTCCGCCGAAGAAACGGCCGACTTCTGGGAAGACGGCTTCTTCCTTACCGCCCTGTCGTATATCGTCCCTCCCGTCTGGCATGGCCTCGTGTTCGCATTCTTCGCCGTGCTGATTTTCGTCATATTCGTGTTCCCGCTCATCCAGAGCTACCAAAGCATCGGCTACATCGTCAAGATGCGGCTTGACAAGCATAAGCCCGCCGAATGGAACAACTGGAAAATTCAGAAGCAGATACGGGAATTTGATTCCCATTTTTCCATCGCAGCCTTCTGCTCCAACGTACAGAACAAGATTACTGCCGTGCATTTCGCGGAGACGGAAGGGCAGATAAACGCCTTTGCCGCCAGCGACCTGTCCCCGATTCTGGGCCTGTACAAGGATGTCATTGACGTGCAGACTGACGACATAATGCTCCAGGATTACACAGTGTCGGAAGGCCTGCAGAAGGCCAGCGTACAGGCAAACGTACGGCTCCTTGTCCTGGACGGGAAAAAATGCAGTATCAAGAACGAGACCGTAAAAATGCTTTTCACCAAGTCGGCGGAATGCAAGACCCAGGTCGTCTGCGCCCCTTCCGTGCTGCGCTGCCGGAAATGCGGAGCAAGCCTGTCCCTGTTGGAAGGCAAGCGCTGCGCCTACTGCGGCAACGAGCTGAACCTGGAGCAATACGACTGGGTCATCAGGGAATACAAATACAACTAGGAGAGAGGATAGAAGGGGTGCTGACGGACATCCTCTGCAAGACGATTTTGGATAACGTCATGGCCCCCGCTTTCCGAGAAAAAAAGTATGGGGAAGGCATCATCGGCGCGGTGCATGCCATGGCGGACACCATCACCCGGGACAACTCGCTCGTCACGGAGGATACGACCCCTGGAGCAGAAGATGAAATCTCCCGGGCAGAGCCCGCAGCCGAAGCAAAAACGGACGACGACTGGGTGGAGTTTTTAATATATGTCGCAATACTCATACTATTCGTCCTCTATGCTGTCATTAAGAAACATTTCGGCTGGGGTAGAAGCTCATATCGTTCCGGCGGTGGCTCATCCCGCTCTGGCGGGGGCGGTCACACGTCAGGTGGCGGTGCGAGCAGCGGCTGGTAGGCCCCGGGCAGCCGCCGGCATGAGGGCGGCCGCCTGACCATGAGGATAGTTTTTTTATATCGACATGAAGGAGAAAGTATATGTTTGGTTCCAAGAAGGAAAAGAAAAAGAGGGGCTGCCTTTTCAGGCTGGTGAAACTGGTGGTACTCGTTTGTGTCGGGTACTTTTTCCTCGACATTTTCCTGGACGTCATGCTGGACGACACGGAATACATCTCGGAGGAGGAGCGGACGTCGGAAGCGGATGTGGAGGACGTGGAGCTTGAGGAAATGCTGGACCTCTTCTTCGACTGGTACGGCTACCTTCCCGACGACGAGGAGGAGCTCTACCACTTCATGGAAGAAGAAGTGTATGCGGACTATGATTACGATGATTATGAATACGACGAGGAATATGAGAGCGACGACAGCTCTCCCTCCGGTGGCGGTGGAGGCAGCAGCTCGGAGAACCGCATGCGCTTCCTTGAGAAAGCCAATGGATTCAAAGGTACGCCCTACGTCTATGGCGGCACCAGCCATTCCGGCGTAGACTGTTCGGGCTTAGTCTACTGCGCCGCAAAGGAGGCGGGAATCGGAACCCTGCCGCACAGCTCCAAGTCCCTGTACAACATGTCCAGGAAGATAAGCCTGAGCGATGCGATAGAGGGCGACCTTATTTTCTTTGCCGCCGGCTCGTCAATCAGCCACGTCGCCATCTACATCGGGAACAACCAGATCCTCCATGCCATAAGCGACGGCCCCAAGACCGGGGTCAGGGTTTCCAAGATGAGCGAGAAATACTGGAAAAACCACTACTACGCTTCGGGCCGGATTTTCGACTGACCCGCCCTGCCCCAGCTCATCCCGCCCTGCCCGGCCGGAGCCGCCCTACAGCGGGGCAGTCCCTGTGGTGGGGCAGGGCAGCCCCTGGCGTACTGCGCCCGTGACAGCAATGGCGGCAAAGCCGCAACAAGGCAGCCGGAGCCGCCCTACAGCGCCTCCATCAGCGCGAGGATGAGCTTCTTGTATTCCTCCAAGAGGAGGGTGGTCTTGGACTGGATTTCCGCCAGCGCCTCCTCGTAGTGGGGGTTGCCCGGCTGGCTGTCCAGTATGATGCGCCCCTCCGCCTCAAGGCGGGCGGCGGCCTCCCCCAGGGCATCCAGCCCGGCAAGCCGGGAGGAGGACTTGAGCGCGTGGACTTTCACCGTGTAGTTCTTCCAGTCTCCCTTCTTCATGCAGTGCATGATGGTGTCCAGCGTGTCGGGCCCGCTCTCGGCGTACTGCTTGAGAACGTCCTTGCACACGTCCGGGCTGCCGCATGCCTTGAGCGAGCGCGCTATGTCGAGCCCGGGCACGAGCGAGAGCCTCTGCAGCACGGGGTCGGAAAGCCTCGGGGCTTCCTCCGCCGGGGCGGAAGCAAGGCCGTCCGCCTCCTCCGCTTTCAGGACCTTCTCCGGCGGCAGGTAATGGGCGATCATCTTCTCCAGCTTGACGCTGTTGACCGGCTTGGTCAGGTAGTCGGTGAAGCCTTCCTTTATATACATTTCCCTCGCACCGGAAATTGCGTTGGCCGTCAGTGCCACGGCGGGCACGCCCTTGCACTGGTTGGGTTCCAGCTGCTCCAAAGCGTGCAGGGTCTCTATGCCGTCCATCGTCGGCATCATGTGGTCTATAAAGAGGATGTCGTAGTGCTTTTCACGGCAAAGCTTGAGGGCCTCCACCCCGCTTGCGGCCGTGTCTATCTGCATCTGGGTTTCTTTCAAAAGGCCCTTGAATACCGTCAGGTTCATCGCCGTGTCGTCCACGCAGAGGATGTGCGCTTCGGGCGCGGTGAAGCTTGCGCGGTAGTTCGAGGCCGCCTCCGCGTTCTTGCGGTATATCTCCGCAAAGTCGCCCACGCCCTCGCCGGAGACGACCCGCTGGATGACCTTGAAGGAAAAGTCCGAACCTTTACCGTAGGTGCTTTTGACCTCCAGATAGGTTCCCATCATGGCAAGGAGGTTCTGGACGATGTTCATGCCCAGTCCCGTTCCCTCGATCGTCCTGTTGCGCTTTTCCTCAATCCTCTGGAAGGCCGTGAACAGTTTGGAGATGTCCTCCGCCTTAATGCCGATGCCCGTGTCCACGACCCTGGCCCGGAGCATGACGAAGCGGTCGCTTTCGCCCTTGGCCCCGCCCAGCGCGGCAAAGCCCTCGTTCATCATGTCCGCCTCGGTCGGCTCCTCCCAGCTTATATCCATCGTGACGCTGCCCTCGCGGGTGTACTTGACCGCGTTGGTCAGGATGTTCAGGATGCACTGCTTGATGCGCACCTCGTCGCCATAGAGGATGCGGGGGGTGGAGGGGTTCACGTTGACCGTGAGCTTGAGCCCCTTCTCTTCGGCACGGGAACTTATCATGTTCATCAGGTCGTTCACCATGGAACCGAGGTCGTACTCGGCGTTGATCAGCTCCAGCTTGCCGGACTCTATCTTGGAGAAATCCAGGATGTCGTTTATCAGGCTCAGGAGGGAACGGCCCGCGCTCTTGATGTCCGCCGCATAGCGGATGACATGCTCCTCGTCGCTCTCGCGCAGGATCATCTCGTCCAGGCCCAGGACGGCGTTGATCGGGGTGCGGATCTCGTGGCTCATCGAGGACAGGAAGGAGGTCTTGGCCTGGTTCGCGGCCTTCTCCACCTTGACCTCCTCGCGCAGCCGCTGCTCCCTCTCCAGGCTCCCGATGTAGTCGGTCAGCCGGGATGCTGTGGACTTCAGCTCCTCGTACAAATCCTCTATCTCGTCGTTCGTCCGTATGTTCAGGGCAGAGATGTCGGCGACGGCCGCCTCGCCCTCCACGCCCCCGATCGTGCTGCGGGTAAAGGACTTAAGCCATGTGGACATAAGGCGGACCGGGGTGGCTATGTGCGAGACGGCGAAGTAGCGCGTGATGAGGATGATCGGAACCGAGAAGTTCAGAAGGCTCAGGAGCATGGCGAAGTTCGACTGAACCAGGTTCTCCGTGATGAACATCTCAGACAGGGGGGAGCCCCGGGTCAGCCTGTCCGCGCTCTTGTTGAGCTGGAGGAAGGCGAACACCATCGCCGCGTTGCAGAGGATCAGGGCCTCCGCGACGATCAGGATCGTCATCTTGTTCTTGACTCCGATGCGGAGCCGGCCCTTGCCGAGCCTGCGCGGCCCCCTGTCCGCCGTAAAGATGTCGTTGCCGTAGAAAAGCGAGCGGACTTTTGCAGGGGCGTAGTTGAAGAAGGCGTAGCAGCCCGCTACGACGGCGCAGATATAGAGAAGGGACGTGAATTTCAGGTCTATGTTGAAGACCAGATCATCCTCTATCTTATACGAGCTCCCGTAGGCTACGCCGACGAGGGCGAAGGACATGTCGATCAGAAGGGAGAAAAGGGGAATCGCCAGCAGGGTCTTGATGCGGCTCCTGTACCAGCCCCTTTTCAGGGGAAGGGCGGCTATCATCGCGCTCGACAGGATTACGAAGAGGCCGAAGGTGGAGTTTATGTCCCAGTTGCCGAATGCCCTGTAGATGAACAGGATGAGCTCCATCAGGGAGGCCGTGAGGGGGCCGCAGAGGGAGGAGAGGAACATCGTTATGACCACGGCCCAGTTCCTCTTGGACGCGCTGAAGCCGTCCAGGTCGCCGATTCCCTGCAGGAGGAAGGACATGGCCAGAAGCGATGCGGAGAGGCAGATTATGTTCACCAGCAGGCGTTTGTTCCTGCCCTTGTCCAGAAAGATGTTGCGCATAGTCATAGCATAGTATAACACAACAGGCGCTTTTCCGCTAGCTCGCCCCAAGCGGGGAGGCCGTACTGGAAAAAGCTCCCGTTGTATGCTATGATGAGGCAGGAAATTCGGGAGGCAGCGATGAAAGACTATTCGTACAATACAAGCGGGACCTGCGCCAAGGTCATACACTTCACCAAGACGGACGATGGAAAGATAACGAACGTGAGCTTCGAAGGCGGCTGCAACGGCAACCTGAAGGCGGTCTCCAAGCTGGTGGACGGCATGACGGCACAACAGATACACGGAATCCTCTCGGGAAACCTGTGCGGCTCCAAGGGAACCAGCTGCGCCGACCAGTTAGCGAAAGCCGTCATGACGGCGGACTAGGAGCGGGTATGGCTTTGCTAGGCAACAGCAACGAAAGCCCGGAGGAGGCCCAGAGGAAATTCCGCACCGAATTTTCCGCAAAGGTCCACGACGAGGTGGAGTCCATCGAATTCGCGGAGCTGAGGGCTGACGGCGGCGTGTACCAGGACCTGAACCTCAAAAGCTACCGGACCAGCGTCTGGGGCCTCGTCGTCTTCTGCAGGAAATCAATCTGGTATTACGTGGCGGAGCAGGAGTCCTACCTCTCCTTCTTCATGAAGGGAGCGGGCAAGACAGAGGAACGGCTCGTATGCCTGTCCGGCCTGTCAGACATAGCCTTCTTCCTGCCGCAGAAGGGCTTCTTCCAGACCCTGCTGAACCCGGAACTGGCCCGCACCGTCAACGGTTCCTACACGAACCTTGCCGGAGTCAGGCGGGAATTCGCCCTGATACTGAACAGGAAGGCCGGCGATGTATTCCACCGCCTGGCAGGGCAGGACGCCGGCGCGACAGGCGGTACGGACAACGCCACGGCGGACAATGCGGCCTCTGCCGGTGGACCTGCCGGGAACGCGGACGGCAGCACGGCAGTCAGGCAGCCCGGCGGACAGCCGCAGAACGGCACGGACACCCGCCCCTTCCGGCAGGCGACCGACGATCCATTTTCCGCCTACTACCTTCCCTCCGGGATAGGCAGGTTCGACGCGCAGATGCGCTTCATCGCCGAAATAGACAAGATGACCCACATACTCAGGCAGACCCTCCTCATAGACGGCAGCCGCCGGGAAAACGATGCGGAGCACTCCTGGCACCTTGCGGTGATGGCGCAGCTCCTCGCCGAATATGCAAAGGACGCACCCGACATTTCCCGGGCCGTAAAAATGGTGACGGTACATGATTTGATTGAAATTTACGCAGGCGACACCTACGCCTACGATGAGGAGGGGGCAAAGAGCAAGCAGGAGCGGGAAGCAAAGGCTGCGGACAGGCTTTTCGGCATCCTGCCTTCGGACCAGGGGAGCGAAATCCGCGCCCTCTGGGAAGAATTCGACAGGCGGGAAACGGCGGATGCCCGCTACGCCGCATGCCTGGACTGCCTGCAGCCCTTCTTCCACAACACGCTGACCCTGGGCCACTCCTGGCTGGACCACGGAACAAAAAAGTCTCAGGTGTTGGAACGGCAGTCGATAATCCGGGACAACATGCCCTCGATCTGGCCTTGGCTCGTCAAGAACGTCAACAACGCCGTCCAACAGGGCTGGCTCGTAGACGCCTAGACGCACGCTGTCGGGGTGACTCTGACACTGTGCCGGAGCAACTGTGGCAATAAAGCCAAAGCGACTGTGGCAATAAAGCCAAAGCGACTGTGGCAATAAAGCCAGAGCGACTCTGGCAATGTGCCGGAGAGACTCTGCCAATATGCCGGAGCGACCATGATAATGTGCCGGAGCGGCTGTGGCAATATGCCGAATGACTGTGGCAATAAGCCGGAGAGATTCTGGCAACAAGCCAAAGTGACTCTGGCAACAAGCCGGAGCGGCTCTGGCAACATGCCGATGCGGCCCCGGCAACAAGGCCCGGCTGGCGCGCCATACCGGCCCGGTAGGAACGCCATGTGGCCGGACGGGACCGAGAAGCGACTGACGGCCTGAACGGGATCGGCCGGCCGCTACTGGGCCATCAGCCAGTCGCGGATTACCTCTATGCGGGGGGCAATGCACCAGACATACTCCCGGCACCCGCCTTCAACGACAGTATACTTGACCCGGCCCTTTTTTCCGGCCATGTCCTTGGCGGCCGTGGCAAAAGCCTGCTCGCTGTAGTCCACGTTCCAGCTTCCCCGGTCAATCCGTATTCCGTCATCTTTCCAGAAGGAAACAGCCTTGTCCATCGCATCGCAGGACTGGCTGTCGTTGGAAGACGTCAGTATCCACAGCTTTTCGTTCTCCAGCGCCGACGGAGCCTTTATCTCGTACATCGGGGAAATGGCCAGCTGGGCCGCATAGAACTCGGGATACTTCTGCCCAATCTGGAAGTTGGCCACGGCCCCCTCCCCCTGTCCAACGGCATAAATCCTGCTCCTGTCAACGCGGAGGCTTGAAAGTTCGGTGCGGATTGCCCGGTACACCACGCCCAGGGCGGTCGTCCAACTGCCATCCGGCTTGACCAGGGGACCATACTTGTCCTCGGTGTACTTGGGGTACTGGATGGCGACGATGATGGACTTCTGCTTCTCCTGCTCGGACGCGGTCGCCCAGACGGCAGCCCCCTCGCCCTGCAGTATGGTGCACTTGCTGATGTTGGTGTTGGCCCGCGAGTCCGGGATGAAGATGATGGCCGGGTAGTTCCAGCCCTCGGTATAGTAGAGCGGCATATAGACGCTGTAGTGAATTTCCGCCCCCGTCTCGTCATCCCGGTAGCTCTTTTCCATGAACTCCTTCACTATCTTGGGTTCGGCAATCTTCTTGCTGGTGACGGTGGCCGGGCCGGTATAGACGGTTCCGCCCCCGACCGCACTCACCTCCCCATTCTGGGTCACGTTCACATACCGGGAGAACTGCCGGTCCGCATCGAACGGGGCGACATCGTCCCGCTCGGGATACCAGCGGTTGTCGGTGTCCATCGTGAGCTTCACATTCTTGCCGTCCACGGACACGGACTTCACCGTCATGCCGACCACCTCATAGTCGTCCACGGAGACGCTGGACGGATCCAGCTTCTTCCTGTACAACAGGTTGATCGACGACACCTTGTAGCCGTCGCTGAACATCTGCGCCTCGGCTTCCACCACAACGATACCTTCTTTGGCAGAAACCTTCTTTATTCCCGCCGAAAAGCCAAATGTCGCCAGCGACTGCAGGCAGAACGCTGCCAAAAACAATTTACCGAAAACCTTCATACATCCCCTCGATACATGGGCCTGTTTCAAAGAAAACGTTGCGACGAAGTCGCGGAGATTCCCTGAAACTACCCCACATAAACTCACATAAAGATAAAAAAGCAAACATCAAAGTAAACATCAAAGATGGGTTCAGGCAACAGCCGCGGGCGGCAATTCGGAGGAAGCGCATTCCGCCTGCCAGGCCTGCCCTCTCCCCGGGCCGCAGTTCGGGCTAGGCCAGCGCCACGTCCAGAACCATCATCAGGGCAAAGCCCAGCGCAAAGCCCAGGGTACAGACGTCGGTCTTCTCGTCGCGGCTGGCTTCGGGAAGCAGTTCCTCGACGACGACGTAAATCATCGCGCCCGCCGCAAAGGCCAGCAGATAGGGCAGCATCCCGGAGACGACCCCCGTCAGGAGGATGGTCAAGACGGCAGCAAGCGGCTCCACGATGCCGGACAGGGTTCCAAAGACGAACGCCTTGCCCTTGCTGTTGCCTTCCGTGCGCAGGGGCATGGAGACGATGGCCCCTTCCGGAAAGTTTTGTATGGCTATTCCAAGGGAAAGCGCCAGGGCGGCCTCGAAGCCCAAGCCCCCGCCGCCGGCGAGCATCGCGGCCACGACCACGCCCACGGCCATCCCTTCCGGTATGTTGTGCAGGGTCACGGCAAAGATAAGCATGGCCGTCCGCGAAACCCTGCTTCTGGGACCTTCAGGAGATTTTGCAAGCGCGTGCAGGTGGGGAGTGATTCTGTCCAGCAGGAAAAGGAAGGCGATTCCGGCAGCAAACCCCGTCAATGCAGGGAGAAAGGCCAACCGCCCCAGATACTGGGACTGATCCATGCTGGGAATGAGGAGGGACCATACGGAAGCCGCAACCATGACGCCGGCAGCGAAGCCCGCCAAAGCACGTTCCAGACCGTCGTTCATCTCCCTGTTCATGAAAAAAACGCATGCGGCCCCCAGGGCAGTACCAAGAAAGGGCAGCAGCAAGGTCAAAGCAATACCCGCCATGGCTCCATTATATACGACAACGCCTGCAAAGGCAAGGCGAGGCTATACGAAGCGCTGGGCGGGGCTGACGACCCACAGGGCCTTGAGCGGGCCCGTACCCGTGTTCTCTATGGTGTGCGGCGCGCCGGCCGAAAAGCTCACGCTGTCGCCCTGGCCCAGTTCAAAGTCCCTGTCCTCGTAGCGCAGCCTGGCCTGGCCTTCCAATATATAGCCCATCTCCTTGCCGGGATGTCCGTAGTGGCCCCGGCGGGTCGCCCCTCCGGCGGGAATGGAGATGATGTAGCTTTCTATGGAATGGCCGCCGTCCTGCTCGTCGGGACAGGCAAGCTCCTCGTAGACCACCCTGTCCTCGTGTATGGACCTGCGCTCGCCGCTGCGGATGACGCTGACCCGCCCCTGCCGGTTGTATTCTTCAAACAGGTATTCCAGACGGATATCCAGCACCTGGGCCAGGGAAAGGAGGGTGTCTATGGCGGGGGAAACCCTTCCGCGCTCTATCTGGGAAACGAGGCTTTCGCTCACGCCCGCCTGGCTGGCGACGGCCTTGAGGGTCAGCCCCTTCCGTTCCCGCACCTCGCGTATCTTTTCACCAAAGCGGAGGCTCTTCTTTACGTCGAATTCCGATGAACCGTTCAAATTTCCTACCGTCCCGCCACTGAATCCTTCCGCTGCTTTTCCGCATTCTGCTCCATCACGAAGCGGATGAAGTGGTCCTCCAGGGTGTGCTTGGGCCCGTCAAAGTGGAGCCTGGCCCTGACGCGGGCATTGTCGCGCCTGACCGTGAACAGCAGGTAGAAGTCCCTGTAGTCCGCCGCAATGTCCGTCTTGACGCGTTCGCCCAGGTAGGAACTGACCTCGTCGCGGCCGATGTTCTTGACTCCCTGCTCCTTCAGGATCGCCTTGAGCCGCTGTATCTGCTCGTGGGAAATGCCGAACAGGAACTCCTCCATCGCCTGGGACACGTCGGGATCGGACAGGCGGCCCTTCATGAACTGAACCCACTGCACGTCCATCTGCATGCTCACCTGCATCAGCTCGCTGGTTCCCATCATCGTCCCGAATATGGGGGCTATCTTCCTGCGGGCCTCCCAGACGGACTGGAGGACGGGCGCGATGTCGGCGATGGTCTGGTCGGACCGGTGCTCCCACAGGATTATCAGGGAAAGGGCCATCTCGCGGCGCAGGTCCTTGTTGATCACCTCGTCCCTGATGATGTCCATGTAGACGTCCTCGGCCATGAGGGTCAGCATCATGGAGATGGTCTCGTCCATGTATGCCTTCGCAAGCTTTTCGTCCATGTCGGTAAAGTCGCGGGCCAGCTTGTACATCGAATAGAAGGTGTGTATCTTCGTAACCAGGAAGCTCTTGCCCAGCGTCGCCTTGGAGGGCAGCTGCAGGAGGGTGTCGCCCTCCTCGTGGTAGGAGACCAGGCTTTCCACCAGCTCCTCGGGGGTCCTGACGCTGGTGTTGGTTTCGGTCCGCTCCAGCAGGGAAGGAAAGAGGGCTATGTCCTGGGCCAGCTTTTCAACCTTGCGAAGCCGTTCCTCCAGATGTTCCACCCTTCCCGGAGCCGACTTGTGCAGCTCGTCCAGGAGCCGCTTGACGAGCTGCTCCTGGTTCTTGGTGAGTATGGTTATGCCCGTTTCTATTGCGGCAGTCTGAATTTCGCTCTTGTCAAAAAAACTGTCTATGCTGACGGGCGTAAATTCAAATTCCGTTGCGTTCTCTTCCATAATTCCTAACTCATTTTCGGCCGTTTCCCGGCCGTGTTTTACGACTTGTGCACCTATAGTATAGTATCTTTTCCCAATTTTTCAAGCTTTCCCCTTAAAGCTTAAGTCAAATGACCGATTATAAGAGTATGAAGAAATTCGTAAAGCTGTTTTTTGTGTTTTCGACTATTTTTCTAGGTCTGGACGGAGGCCCAGCCCTTTTTGCGCAGGGCAACAACACCGACCTTTACATATATAAGGAAGATTTGGTAGTAGAAGAGCGCGACGGGGACTGGAAGACCAACGGCGTGGACCTCTACATCCGCAAGAAGCCGTCGATAAACTCCGTCCTCCTGTGCGAAACCACACGGGATCCGGCGGGAAAGAAGGACAGCTTCGCCTACCGCGCGGAAGAATACAACAGCGTAAACGGCGATGAAATACGTATGCTCAACGGAGAGGTGCTCAAGTCCCAGTACTCCAAATACAGCCTCATTTCTTCCACGGTCGTGCAGCATCCCAAGCTGGGGGAGTGCTTCCACATCTACATCCCCCGCAAGCTGGTATGGGGCTACCCGTGGGAACGCCACGGCACTTCGGAAATCGACAGGGGCCTGTTCATAAACATCAGAAGCTTTGAAAAGAAGTATGCGGACTACGAGGGCCGCTATGCGGACAACCCCTTCATGTTCGACTACGAGACCCTGGTGAAGGTTTCCAAAAAGCAGAAGGATAAGAAGGACAAGACCGAAGACGCCCCCAAGAAGGAGGACAAGACGCCCGCCCCGTCCGTCGTCCAGCCCGAGCCCGTCACCGGACTTGAAGATCAGGAAGACGAGGACACGACGGGCGGAAACGAGCCCTTCCCCGAACCGGTCAACACGGACAAGGACGAAGGGGCTGGCGAATCCTACCCCGAGCCGGAGCCGGTCGCAGGGGACGAGGAACGGGAGGAGGCCCCGTCCGAGCCGGAAGTCATCATAAAGGAAGTCGTAAAAGAGGTCATAAAGGAAGTGCCCTCTGAGCCGGAGGTCATCATCAAGGAGGTGCCTTCCGAGCCGGAGGTCATCATAAAGGAAGTAGAAAAGGAAGTCATAAAGGAAGTGGAGAAGGAGCGCGGTCCTGAACCGGAGCCCGTGTCCGACGACGAGGACGGGGAGCCGTGGGAAGACGATTCCGAAAAGGAAAAGTCAACCGAAACCACGACCACCACGACGACGGTGACCACCACCACGGTGGAAGAGGAGGAGCCCTGGCCCAATCCGGAGCCTGTCGTAGGCCCGGAGACCGAAGAAGCGCCCGAAGAGGAGCATTACACCGAGCCGGAGCCTGTTCCCCAGATTGAACCGGAGCCCGAACCGGAGCCGGAGCCTGAACCAGAGCCGGAGCCTGAACCAGAACCCGAGCCCGAGCCTGAACCAGAACCCGAGCCGGAGCCTGAACCAGAGCCCGAGCCTGAACCGGAGCCGGAGCCAGAGCCTGAACCGGAGCCGGACGAGGAGGATGAGCCATCCATCACGCTGACGGACGACTACAACGAGGAGGCAGGAAACTCCTTCTTCGAGATTTCCCAGCAGGGTGGCGGAATGACCACGTATTCACGGGGAGCGGACACCCTGCCCGACGACCTGTACAACATACTGGAGTCCATCCAGCCGAAGGACGTCGTTGACATCGTGTTCGCCATAGATGCAACGGGAAGTATGAAGGACGACATCCAGTCCCTGCGCGAAAACTGGCTGCCGCGCCTCAAGGAGCAGCTGGCGGAGTTCGACGACATACGGATAGGACTGCTGTTCTACCGCGACTACGGCGACGACTGGCGCTACAAGCTGCTGCCGATAAAGATGTTCGCGTTCACGGACAGCTACGACAAGTTCGTAAAGAACTTGAACAGCATCCGTGTCCAGGGAAGCGAGGGCGGCGACATTCCGGAGCCCGTCTACGAGGCCCTGTACGGAAGCCTTGAGTACTTCAACTGGCGCGACAACGCTGAAAAGCGCATCGTCCTCATCGGAGATGCACCGCCACACAGCAAGCCCAGGGGAACGAAGAAGGTGTCCAAGGACATGGTCATGGACTTGACCGCAAAGAAGGGAATAACCATCCAGAGCATTCTGGTTCCCGACGACAACAGCAAGACGAAGGCCTGGTAAACAGGACCAGAGCAACTGGACAAAACAGAGGGGCAGCTGGAAACCGCGGCAGGTTTCCAACCGCCCCTTTTTTGCGTGCGCGGGGGAAGGGTGCGGACGGGCGCAGGTATGTGCGGATCCGTGTATGCGCGGACGGGCAAATTCGCGGGTAGGCAGGCGCGGACAAAGGTGCGGACGGGCGCAGGTATGTGCGGATCCGTGTATGTGCAGACGGGCGAATTCGCGGGCAGACAGGCGCGGGCAAAAAAAGCGGGCCCGCTTCCAGCCGGCCCGCCTCGGCACCCCACGTGCCCTATCGTTTCCTGCTATTTTTACCAGCAGTCCTCACCAGTAGAAGCCGCTTGAATAGCTTCCCTGGTCCTCATAATAATCATCATAACCGTCGTCGTCCGACGAGCCAACATCGTTGGCAGAACCGCCATCGTTGGCAGAGCCGCCATCGTTATAGCCGCCAAGCTCCCTAAAGAAGTCGGTATCGCCGTAGTCGCCGTTCTCGTAATAGTCGTTGCCGCCACCGTTGGCCGCATCGACGCTGATCCTAGCCTTCTCCGGTATCTTCTTAAGGTCGTTCTGGGCCAGGACCCTGTACGAAGCCGGCAGTTCGCCCGTAGGAGCATCGTCATATATCTGTATTATCTCGCGCAGGATGGGAACTGCGGTATCGTAGTCCTTCATCCTGACGGCGATATGGGCTATTTCGAACTTCCCGATGATGTAGTCCAGCGTGTTGTTCCCGTAGCGCTGCAGGAGCACGTTGTAATAGTGTTCCGACAGCTTGAAGTTGTTGTTGTTGAACGCTTCCTGCGCCATCTGGATGATTTCCCTGTCCGAGGCCTCCTGCGGGACTTCCTTCTTGGATTTCTTTCCAAACCCCGTGCAGGGGAATGCCACCACGGCCATAAGGAGTACCGGAAGAGAGGCCTTCAGTATATTTTTCAGCGCGATTATTGAATGTTTCATTGTATCAGTGTATCATTTCTCCATAGTTATTACTATATATTCCAAGGGAATCCATAAGGAAAAAACTGTTATGGCGGACAAAGTTACAGGAAGTACGATAAAGGCCGGTATCATCGGCGCAACGGGCTACGCGGGGGTGGAGCTGTTCAGGATACTGCTCCGGCATCCGGGTGTGGAGAAAATCTTCGCAAGCTCCGTGAGCTTCGAGGGGCAGCGGATCGACGGGGTGTACCAGAACCTCCTGGGGCAGCTGGGCGACAAGAGCGACGGCAGGCTCCTCACGGCGGACGAGGTGAAGGAGCAGTCCGACGTTGTGTTCACCGCCCTGCCCCACGGCATCGCCGAACAGTACGCCGACTACTGCGTCAAGAACGGCAAGAAGCTGATTGACCTGAGCGCTGACTTCCGCTACGGCATGGACGAGGCGACCTTCAAGGAATGGTACAAGAAGGACTGGCAGTTCCCCGCCGTGCACGAGGAGTGCGTCTACGGCTCGCCGGAGATGTACCGCGAGGACATCAAGAAGGCCCGCGTCATCGGCAATCCCGGCTGTTACGTGACGAGCGCGACGCTTGCCCTCCTTCCCGCCCTCAGGGCCGGGCTCGTGGACACGGCTTCCCCCCTCATCGTGGACTCCAAGAGCGGCGTGACCGGGGCAGGCCGCAACGCCACGATGACGAACCAGTTCTGCGAGTGTGGAGAGAGTTTTTCCGCCTACAAGGTGGGGAACCATCGGCACCAGAGCGAGATCCAGCGGAACTTCGCCCTCATCGCGGGAAAAGAGCCTTCCGACATCTCCGTCATCTTCACGCCGCAGCTGATCCCCCAGAGCAGGGGCATTTTGAGCACGACCTATGCGCCGCTTTCGGCGAAGGGGCTGGAGCTTGCCTCATCCGCCGGCTTGGGCGGAATCCGCAAAATCTACGAGGAGACGTATGCCGGGGAGCCATTTGTCCGCGTCCTGCCCGAAGGAGTGGCGGCGACGACACGGACCGTGCGCGGGACCAACTACTGCGACATGCAACTCTACCTCGTGAACGGCGGCAGGATGCTTGAGATGGTCAGCGTGCTGGACAACATGGTGAAGGGGGCCGCCGGACAGGCTGTGCAGAACATGAACCTGATGTACGGCTTTGACGAGCGGGCGGGTCTGGACTTCATTCCCGCCGCGTTCTAAGCGGGCACGGGAATCAGTTTTTACCGGATGCATAAAGTATAAAACGTATAGCCTTGACGCTTCGGCCCAACGGGCGAGGCGGTTCCCGCTGGGTGTCCCCATACGTTTCTTACGGAGGATCCCCCAAGAAGACCGATTTCCGTCCCCAAGCTGTATGCGGCCTTCTTGACGGACCACCCGATCCAAAACAAAAAAGCCCTCGGAAAACCGGGGGCTTTTGAACGCCCATGCAGGGCGCATAAAATCAAACTGCAGCCACAATTAGTATGACTTGGAGTCATGGGGCCTGGAAGAGGGCCTTGACTTCTTCATCAGCTTGCGCTGAATGGCCTTGTTCTTGCGGTTCAGAATCGTGGAAGGCTTCTCGTAATACTCGCGCCTCTTGTACTCGCGGATAATACCTTCTTTTTCCACCATCCTCTTGAAGCGCTTGATAGCCTTCTCAAGGTTCTCGCCGTCTTCGACGTAAATGCTTGCCAACTTGTTTCACCATCCTCACCGGCGGCAGTTCCGCAGGAAACTGAATTTTGGCATAAAAAGGCAAAAAAGTCAAGGCCCTGCACAGGACCGAACGGACTTCAAACGCCCGGCCCCGTATCCGCCCTTCCGCCACGTGCCGCCCTTCCGCCACGTGCCGCCCGGATCCGGCTTGCTGACTAGATCCGGCTTGCTGACTAGATCCGACTTGCTGACTAGATCCGACTTGCTGACTAGACCCGGCTTGCTGACTAGATCCGACTTGCTGACTAGATCCGACTTGCTGACTAGCCCCGGCGGGCTGGATTTTCCTGCCGTCCCATGCTATCATGTGTCCCCGAATATGAACATCTGCCTTTTTGAACCGGAAGAACTGGGCAGGCCGCTGGACCTGCGCGACGAGCGGGCCAAGCACATCCTCAGCGTCCTGCACAAGGGCGAAGGCGACAGCTTTTCCGCCGGGGTCATCGGAGGAAGCTCCGGCCAAGCCCGGATAGAGCGCATCGAACGCGCGGAAATGACCGCCGCAAACGGGAAGAGCTACACGGGAGGGAGCATGACGTTCTCCTTCGTCCCGGAAGGCGACGGGAAGCCCCTGTACCCGCTGGCCATGCTCATCGGCTTTCCCCGGCCAATCCAGCTGAAGCGGCTCCTGCGCGACATGGCGGGGCTGGG
>JAILON010000006.1 GCA_024690865.1 Treponema sp.
CGTGATAAACAAAGGCGCAGTCGCAGAAAGCTTCATCGGGACGGAACTCATGAAGGCCGCCCCGGTGTACGAGAAAAGCGAGCTGTACTGCTGGCACCGGGAGGAAGCGGGAAGCAACGCGGAAGTCGATTATGTGATCCAGAAGGGGAATGAAATCATTCCTGTCGAAGTGAAGGCAAGCAAGAAAGGCTCCATGCAGAGCCTCAGGCAGTTCCTGTCCTTGAAGAAAAGGCCCTACGGCATCCGCACATCCCTTGAGAACTTCTGCGAATACGGGGACATACAGGTATACCCCCTCTACGCGATAAAAAACGCCCTTGCCCCGGAAGCGCAGCCGTAACCGCTGTCGGGGTCAGGCGGGGCATCCGAATCCCCCTCTGGATGTTCGGCTTGCTGTATTGAAAGAGCTCAGCGGAGGGCGGAGCGGAGGCGTTTCTTCAAATGGCAAGACTGTCATTTACAGGCGGTAATTTTTGCTGTAAAATAGGGGGAGGAGGTGGACTATGTCTGACGCGATGACGGCTAATCTTACTGCAATGGCGGACTCAATGACCTATGATGAGGTGCTCGCCGCCATATCCCTGCTCCTTGAGCGGCTGAAAAGGCCTTTTGCAAAGGAAGAGAAAGGCAAGTCTTCCAAGGAGGAGGAGGCCCTGAATGCAATATTTGCCAGGGCGGACGCTTTGCATCTTAACTCAAACGGGGAAAAGTGGACACGAGAGGAACTTTATGAGCGGTAATGTTTTTCTTGACACAAACGTTCTTGTATACTGTAGTGATGAAAATAACCTGCAAAAACAAAAAAGGGGACGACAAATTGTCAGTTCCCTCATAAAAGCTGGAAAGGCAAGAATTTCTACACAGGTACTCCAAGAGTTTTATAACGTTTCTACGAAGAAACTAAAGACCGACAAGGAAACAGCGCGAAAAGACGTTGAAGATTATTCGATTGCCTTTCATATCCATAACAATACTGCCAAAGACATTCTTAAAGCAATAAGCATAAGCATTCAAACGCAATTTACCATCTATGACTCCCTCATAATTGCCGCCGCCAAAGCCGAGGGCTGCGATGTGGTTTACAGTGAGGATTTGAACGACGGACAGGTCGTAGATGGTGTACGCATAGAAAACCCGTTCAAGCCGTGAATCAAGGCGGTGGACAAGCCGAGCTCAGCGGAGGGCGGAGCGGAGGCGTTTCCTGATGCCGTCAAGGAAGCGCAGGTAGGGCTTGCGTTCGGAATTGGAAAGGCTTTCGAAAGCGGCGGGAATCTCCTTGGATTCCTTTTTCCCATCCTGCCCGGTATAAGATACAAGGCAGGCTTTACAGGAATTTGACCCAGGGTCATAGCCGGATTCCTCTGCGGAGACCCTGGCAACACTGACGAGCTTGCCGCCCTGCCATGTATGGATATCGTATGAGATATAGCCCTGTCCCATCCACTCTTTGTAGACAATGAGTTTTTTCTCTGGATAGAAATCAGCGTTCAGGAGATGCACGTCCGTCTCCACGAACTGCTTTTTGGCGGGGTCATAGCGGTAAAGGTCATAGCTGCGTCCGCCGGAACCGCCGCCGTCCTTGGCGACCAGGATATCCGTATAGCCGTCAAAGTCCGCGTCCGCAACGGTTATTCCGACCATCCCTCCGGCATTGAAGCGGAAGGAGGACTTTTTGCCGCCGGCAGAAACATCCATTCTGACCTTCATCCAGGCATAATACTCATCAGCCTCAAGCAGGGAAAGGCTGACTCTGGCCTGACCGGCAGCATCGCCCACGGAAAAGCCGCCCTCAAACACGGAATCCGTATTGCCCTCGTACCAGTAGGCTTCAATCAGCTCCTGCTGTTCCTCGCTTTTCCTCCCCAGCAGCCCGTCCAGCACATAGCCGGTAAAGTAACCGGCCTGAGCCGTCACTGTCTGGACGCAGAGCATGAGCAGCGCGCCCGCCATCACTGAAACGATTTTTGAACGATTCATAGTCATATCTCCTCTTTATTTATCTTGCCTTCCGTAGAAGTTCTGCTATATCATTAAGCCCACGTTTTTCTGCATAATCGAGCGCGGCGTATTCGTAGCTGTCATCGTCCCGGACCTTCACGTTCGCGTCCGCACCCGCGTCGAGCAGGAGCTTGACGCACTCGGCGGAGCCGCTTCTGACAGCATAAGCCAGCGCAGTGTATTCGTTGCCCCAGACGTCCTTGAGCTTTACATTCGCGTCCGCACCCGCGTCGAGCAGGAGCCTCACGCACTCGGCGGAGCCTTTTTCGGCGGCATAATCGAGCGCGGTGCAGCCATAGTCATCCTTCGCGTTCGCGTCCGCGCCCGCATCGAGCAGGAGCTTGACGCACTCGGCGGAGCCTTTTCCGGCGGCAGAAGCCAGCGCATTGCCGTTCTTCGCATCCGCACCAGCGCCGAGCAGGAACTTCACGCGCTCGGTCATGCGCTCGACGACAGAATCCGGCGCAGTATAGCCATCGTCATACTTCGCGTTCACGTCCGCACCTGCGTCGAGCAGGAGCCTCACGCACTCGGCGGAGCCGCTTGCGACGGCATAATCGAGCGCGGTGCAGCCATAGTCATCCTTCGCGTTCGCGTCCGCGCCCGCATCGAGCAGGAGCTTCACACACTCGGCGGAGCCGCTTGCGACGGCATAACCCAGCATGTTTTTTTCAAAGCCCATGTAGTCCAAG
>JAILON010000008.1 GCA_024690865.1 Treponema sp.
GCGCTCAGGTTGGCGGCTGCCTCCTCGTTGAAGCTGTAGGTGTTCTCCCCCGTATCGTCAGCCATGTCGCTCATGCAGCGGATGATGAGGAAGGGAATCTTGTTCAGGTAGCAGGCATGGGCTATCGCCGCCCCTTCCATCTCGACGCAGGCCGGGTCACAGTCAGCCTTTATCCGCTCCTTCAGGGCCTTGTCGCTGATGAACTGGTCTCCCGAGGCGATGCGGCCCTTGAGGAGCTTGTGGCCCTTCGCTTCGTCCAGAGAGGCGAATGCCTTTTCGGCGGCCTCGACCATGACCGGGTCGGCCGGAAAGTCGGAACAGTCCATCTGGGGAATCTGGGTCATCTTGTAACCGAATCCCACCGCGTTCATATCGTGGTAGAGGGCATCCGTCGAGGCGACGAAGTCCAGTACCTTGAGTCCGTGGGCGAGGGCCCCGGCGATTCCTGAGTTGATGATGTGGCTTACCCCGAACTGGAGGATGAGCCGCTGGGCGCAGAGGGCCGCGTTTACCTTGCCGACCCCCGAGCGCACGATGACGACCTTTGTTCCCTCGAGCGTCCCTTCCATGAAGGTCAGGCCTCCAAGGGCGCTTTCCTTTGCCTCTGAAAGCTGTGAACGGAGGGCCTTTACCTCCACTTCCATTGCACCGATGATTCCAATCTTCTTATCCGCCATATCTTTTACTCCTCATTAAGACCTTGTGTTATTTTGCAAGCTTGTCCAGCTGCCGCTTGAAGTTGCGTTTTTCTTCATCGGAGCTTTCCCGGTAAAAGGTCGCGACGTTGCCGATGATCCGCACCAAGGTCGAATTCGTCGCCTGCGCAAGTCCAGCCGCGAGTTCTTCTTTTTCTTCTTTATATTCGTTGAATTTGAGCTTCACCAGCTCGTGTTGTTCTAGTTGGGAGGAAAGCATTGCGGAAACGCCGTCCGTGACTCCTTCCTGCCCCACGATGACGAGGGGGGAGAGGGGGTGGGCTGCCTTTTCCAGCAGCTTCCTCTGCTTGCTGTTTAAATCAATCATAAGGAAATAATAGCAGAAAAAAAGGCGATTGGCTAGGGTGGATTGATTTTACCGCTTCTGCTCTGACCTATAGAATCGCCCCCGCTTTTGTGCTATAGTAGGACGGTCTGATTGACATTTAAAAGCGTTTAATAGGAGTTTCTGATGAAAGTCGTTATTATCGGCGCCCAGTGGGGTGATGAAGGTAAGGGAAAAATCGTGGACTACCTGGCCCAGGATGCAAAGTACGTCGTCCGCTATGCGGGCGGGCCGAACGCAGGTCATACAATCGTCGTCGATGGCAAGCAGTTCGCACTGCATCAGGTGCCGAGCGGCATCCTCTATCCGAACAAGCAGGTTTTCCTCGGGGCCGGCATGGTCCTTGATCCCGAGGCCTTCTTCGAAGAGCTTCAGATGCTCAAGGACAACGGCATTGACTGGGAGGGCCGCGTCTTCATCTCTGACCGTGCCCAGATAATCCTGCCCCGTTACCGGCAGATGGACAAGGACCGCGATGCCCAGCGCAAGCGGCCGATCGGTACGACGGGTCGGGGCATTGGAATTGCCTATTCCGAAAAGGCCCAGCGTGACGGACTCCGCCTTGCCGACCTTGACTGGGCGGAAAAGATGGCAGAGTACGACGGCGAGGACAAGGCCTACCTGGACAAATATAAGGACCGCCTGCTTGCGATGCGCGTGGACCTTACCGAGCGGATGTGGGCTTTCCGCAACGACAATATCCTCTTTGAGGGCGCACAGGGTGCGATGCTCGACATAGACAGCGGAACCTATGCCTACGTTTCCTCCGGAGCTTCATGCGCTGCGGGTGCCGCGACCGGCTGCGGCATTGGTCCCCACAACCTGGACCGGATTTTGGGCGTGTTCAAGGCCTACGAAACCAGGGTCGGAAACGGACCGATGCCCTCCGAGTTCAACGAGAAGGATGCCGATGAAAGCGAACTGTGCAAGTACGTGCGCGACACCGGCCGCGAGTACGGAGTCACGACGGGCCGGGCAAGGCGTTGCGGCTACCTGGACCTCGTCGCCCTCCGCTATGCCTGCCGGGTCAATTCGATAGACGGCCTTGTCCTGACCCATCTGGACATCTACGATGCGATGGACCAGATTGAGGCCTGCGTCGCCTACGAGATCGACGGGAAAACCGTCACCGACTTCCCTGCCAGCGTTGAAAAGCTCAACAAGGCGAAGCCCGTCCTTGAGAAGTTCAAGGGCTGGAAGACCGAATTGAAGGCCTGCAAGAGTTATGACACGCTTCCCGAGAATGCGAAGAAATACATCCAATATATAGAAGATTTTACCGGCACTGGCGTTGACATCGTCTCCGTCGGTTACGAGCGCAATGAGACCTTCATCCGCAAGGAGCCCTGGAAGAAATAATGGAAACGTTCGAAGAGTTCGGCCTGAAGCTGCCCGAAATCCTCCTGCCCAAAGAGAAAGATTTGGGCAGCTGGTCGGTCATCGCCTGTGACCAGTATACGCAGGATGAGGGCTACTGGAAGCGGGCGGAAGTCGCCGCCGGAAACAGGCCTTCTACCCTCAACCTTATCCTCCCCGAAGTCTACCTTTCCCGGCCCGACAAGGCCGAGCGGATAGCCAGGATAAAGAAGACGATGGGCGACTACCTGTCCTCCGGCGTCTTTGACGCTCCTGAGGCCGAAGGGGTCTACGTCGAGCGGAAGACGGCCTTCGGCAGGGTCCGGCACGGCCTTGTCCTGGCGGTCGATCTGGAGGACTACGAGTGGAAGCCGATGAGCCGCGCCCTTATCCGGGCGACCGAGGCGACCATCCCCGCCCGCATTCCTCCCCGGAAGGAAATCCGCAGCGGGGCGGCCCTGGAAAGCCCCCACATCATGCTGCTCGCAAAC
>JAILON010000009.1 GCA_024690865.1 Treponema sp.
CTGTGGCCTGTGGCCTGTGGCCTGTGGCCTGTGGCCTGTGGCCTGTGGCCTGTGGCCTGTGGCCTGTGGCCTGTGGCCTGTGGCCTGTCGCCTGTGGCCTGTGGCCTGTGGCCTGCGGCCTGTGGCCTGTGGCCTGTCGCCTGTGGCCTGTGGCCTGTGGCCTGTCGGCCCCTCTTGCGCTCTTTTAAGTAATTCCTGCAAAACACATCCCTTTTATCCTCATAAACTGCCCTCCGTGGGCGCGGGTTTCTGCGTCCTCGGGGGCTTTTTATATGTACATCATCTGAAAGGAGAACGATTATGAAAAAACTCTTTGTCACCGGCCTAGCCGTGCTTGCGGCAGGGCTTTTGGCTGTATCCTTCATGGCATGCAACCACAGCAGCAGCGGCAGCAGTAGCAGCAGCAGCAGTGACGGGACGGCCTACCTCCCGGCGAGCGGCAACTCGGCCAACAGCGTCCCGACCTATTCCGGCAGCATGACCGTGAACGGCGCCTCCTACACGACGCTGACGATGAACGGCAGCAGCAGCTCCGGAACAGCAACGCTTTCGGGCGGTGCGGCAAACCTTTCCGGCACGTATGCACGGGCAGTGGCAACCGCCGCCGCCGCGAGCGAGTTCACCGGCAGCTACACCATAACATTCAGCAGCGGAACCATCACCGTGACGTTCAACGGCAATAGCATCACGCTGACGAACGGCAGCATAACCGCAAGCGGGACGGGTACGCTCGTGGTGCAGGCCTCCAGCGGAAGCACAGGCAGTAGAGGCTCCAGCCACGGCGCAGGTTACAATTATTCTGACGAAAGGCCAATGACGGCAGCGGAGCAGGCTCACTATAACAGACTGCTTGGCACAAGATGGAGGGACAGGTACTACGTGCCGGTGGCAGATAGGGCATCATCTTATAACAGTACGTTCTACTACAGCGAGCTGATTATAAATGCGGATGGCACTGGGGAAAACAAGACTGTGAAGGAAGATAAGGAAGGAAACGTCTTGGAGGTTAAAAGTGAGGCCTTATGGGATGGGAATGAGACAAGGTTTGATGGTTCTTGGGTCGAGTTTGATACAGACGACTCTGAGTGGTGGTTTCTTATGATGTGCTCTACTAGCGAAACTAACTCTCCTGGTTATGGTTTTCTCCTCAGCGATAATGACGGTGACGGCGTGTTTGATCAGATAGGCGGTATGATAAAATTAAACTAAGCAGGAAAGGCATCTGAGCCAGCAGACCTGTTCGGAAGCCATCGGTTTTCCGAACAGGCTCCGCCCGCATCGCGGCCTTGCGGCAGCGGCGGGCTTCCCTCCGTTATAAGACGGCGGCCCCGAGCAATGCCTCCGCAGGGATGTCGAGGCCGGAGACAAGCTTGCGTATCATGGAGACGCTCAGCCCCCTTTTATGGTGAAATGCTCCACTGAGCCTTCTGCGCTTCGGAAAACCTAGCCAATCAGTCTCCAGAATTGACCTGGGATTCTTTTGCTCTTATTTCTTCGATGCACTTATCTACCCAGCTTATGATGTATCTCATTTCCTCAATGACCTTTTTTGCCCTCGGCTCGTCAATTTCTATCCGTGTCGGATATCGGGAACTGGTCGCATATGGGGTCAGGAATGCACAGGCTCGGAGCAGTTCGTCATCAACAGGGAAACTGGCAGTCAGCCGTTCCACGATACGGGTCAAGTCGTGGGATTTTTCCAGTGGAAGCTCAGAGACGAACAGCAACGACTTCAAGGCCTTCTCGCTGGCTTGCTGGCAGAGGTAACAGATAACCTCCAACGGTTTGGGATACATATTCTCGTAAAGAAAAAGGGCGGAATCCCTGTCCGAATAGGCACGGGAAATCCATTCCATTGCATGCCCTTCATTTCTCATACAGTAGCACTCCTGTCCTGTAGACTTCGTTTTCTACCGTCGGCTTCTGTTTCCGTTCCTCAAAGCTGCTGCTGTGTCCGACCAGAATATCAACGGCCGTTTTCCGCCCCATCTGGCAGATGGAGTAGTAGGCTTCGGCGGCTATGTCAAGTTCGTTCCCCGCATTGTCCGCCACGACCAGATAGAAATCGTAGTCGCTCTGGTCGTTATAGGTGCCTTTTGCATATGAGCCAAAAAGATAGATTTTCAAAGGGTTTACAGCTTTCACAAAATTGCTGGCAATCTGCCGCATCTCGTTTGTAATCATCTGCCCCTCCTTGTACAACCTCAGTTTATTGTACTATGCCGACGGTGTTTTGTCTATCGACCATCGCCTCGCCCGGAGCCGCCTGCTGCTATGAGGCCCGTACCGTCCTACGGTGCCATGGCTGCATCGCCGCCACGCCGCCCGAGCCCTGCCGCCACGTCCGCCCGAGCCCTGCCGCCACGTCCGCCCTGCCGCGGTCGATTTTTATGTACAACCGCGCGGGGAAGCTGTATAATCATATATAATAGTATGATTTCAAAAGCGTCCCTGCGCCGGCTGCGTACCGCGCTCCTTGCAACCTTGCTGCTCCTCTGCCTTGCCTCGTGCGGGGCCAAACGGCCCGGCAGGAAAGACGTCGTCGTGCTTTTCACGGGCGACGTGCACTGCGGCATGGACAGGGGCTTCGGCTATGCGGGCGTGTGGCAGCTGCGGGAAAAGCTTGAGGCGGAAGGCTGCGCCACCCTGCTGGTGGACTGCGGGGACTCCATCCAGGGAGAGCCTGTAGGTATGCTGACCAAGGGCGGGGCCATCGTGGACCTGATGGGCGAGATGCGCTACGATGCGGCGGTCCCGGGGAACCATGAGTTTGACTACGGCGTGGACCGCCTGCTGGAGCTTGCAGGCACGGCCGCTTTCCCCTACGTCTGCTGCAACCTGACCACGGACGGCAGGGGCGTCTTTTCCCCCTACATCATCAAGGAGGCAGCCGGCATACGGATTGCCTTCGTGGGCATTACCACCCCGGCCACGATAACGTCGTCCTCGCCCGTATATTTCCAGAACGGGGACGGGAATTACGTCTACTCCTTCATGCAGGACCTGACCGGGGACCCCCTGTATGACGCCGTGCAGCGGGCGGTGGACGCGGCCAGGGCGGAAGGGGCCGTCTACGTCTACGCGCTGGCGCACCTGGGCAGGGGCAGACAGTACGCCCCCTGGTCCTGCGAGGACGTAATCGCGCACACGAGTGGCATAGATGTCTTCCTGGACGGACACAGCCACGACACGGACATTCTGACGATACGGAACAAGGACGGAAAGGAAGTCGTGCGGGCCGCTGCCGGAACCAAGCTGGAATGCGTGGGCTACAGCCGCATTTCGGCCCGTGACGGGAGCCTGGACACGGGCCTCTGGCGCTGGGACGGCGGGACGGAATCAGGCGGTCAATCTGCCTCCCCGCAGGCCCAGACAGCCCCCCATTCGGCCTCGTCCCAGGATGCTGCCGTGCCCCAAGCCAAAACAGAAAACGAGATGGCGCGGAAAGTCCGTGCGGTCCGGGAAAAGCTGGACGGCCTTTTGGGCCGGGAGCTTGCGGACCTGCCTTATGTCCTCAGCGCCGCGGATTCCCGCCGCACGGAATCCAGCCTGGGCGACTTCTGTACAGATGCGATGCGGAAGGCGACCGGGGCCGACATCGCCATCATGAACGGCGGCGGCATTCGGGCAGACCTGGGCGGGGGCCGCATCACGTATGCCGACGTGCTTACGGCGTTCCCCTTCGGCAATTCAGTCTCCGTCATCAGTTGCACGGGTCGGCAGGTTCTGGACGCGCTGGAATGGAGCGCGCGCATGCTGCCGGGAAGCAGCGGCGGCTTCCTGCAGGTGTCGGGCCTGAGCTATGCGGTTGACCTTTCCGTCCCGCACGGCTGCATTGCCGACGAGCAGGGGATGTGCATCGGCATTGAAGGGGCCCGGCGGGTGCACGGCGTCATGGTCGGAGGGCGGCCCATAGAAGAGGATGCCGTATACACCGTCGCGGGACCTGACTACGTGCTCGCGCGCAAGGGAGACGGCATGACCGCCTTTGACGGAGCGGTTTTGCTGCGTTCCGAAGGGGGGATAGACGCCTGCGTCGCAAACGCCCTTGAATCCCTTGTCCCCGGCGGACTTGCGCTTCCTTCCGTGCGGGACAGGATAACGCTCATTGGCGGGTAGCATGGGAAGACGAATTTCCCGCCACCTGCATCTGCCAGGGCTTATGACGGCGGTTCAAAAGGCTGAGCCCAAGCACAGCTTTTTGCCCGCCGCGCACGATACACAGAGAACGAATTTCGGAGGTGAAAGATGGTTAACTATTCAGAGGACAAGGACAAGCTGTACCACATCCAGTGCGGGAAAGGCGATGTGGGCCGTTACGTGATCCTGCCCGGCGACCCCAAGCGCTGCGAGAAGATTGCCAGGTATTTCGACAGCCCCCGGCTTGTCGCGGACAGCCGTGAGTTCGTCACCTACACCGGCAGCCTTGATGGCGAGAGCGTCAGCGTGACCTCGACGGGAATAGGCGGCCCCAGCGCGTCCATCGCGATGGAGGAGCTGGTCGCCTGCGGGGCGGACACCTTTGTCCGCATCGGGACCTGCGGGGGCATGCAGCTGGACGTGAACTCAGGGGATTTGGTCATAGCGACCGGGTCCATACGGCAGGAAGGGACGAGCAAGGAATACGCCCCCATCGAGTTCCCCGCCGTCGCGAACCTGGACGTGGTGAACAGCCTGGTCGAAGGGGCTCAGAAAGTTGGCCTGCCTTACCACACGGGGGTCGTGCAGGCAAAGGACTCATTCTACGGCCAGCATTCCCCTGAGATAAAGCCGGTCAGCTACGAGCTTTTGAACAAATGGGAAGCCTGGATACGGATGGGCTGCCTTGCCTCCGAGATGGAGAGCGCGGCCCTGTTCATCGTGGGCCAGTTCCTCCGCGTCAGGGTGGGGTCCGTCTTCCTGGTCATGGGCAACCAGGAGCGGGCAAAGAAGGGCATGAGCAACCCGATTGTCCACGACACGGACGGGGCCATACGGACGGCGGTGGAGGCCGTGCGGATTATGATACGGAAGGACAAGGCGGGCAAATGATGGACGGCGCGGAGTTTTTGCAATACGTTGACCACACCCTCCTGAAGGTGGACGCGACCTGGGAACAGGTGCAGGCCCTGTGCGACGAGGCCCTGCTGTACAAGACCGCGTCCGTCTGCATCTCTCCCTGCCATGTGGCCCGCGCCGCCGCCTACCTTGGCGGCAAGGTGAAAGTCTGCACGGTCATAGGCTTCCCGTCCGGCTGCTCCTCCACCGCCGTCAAGGTCTACGAGACTGCCGACGCGGTGCAGAACGGGGCGGACGAGATTGACATGGTGATAAACGTGGGCCAGCTGAAGGCCGGGAACACCGAGTATGTGCTGAACGAGATGCGGCAGGTCCGCCGGGCCTGTCCGGGAAAAATACTCAAGGTCATCATAGAGGCCTGCCTTCTGACCGAGGCGGAAAAGCTTACGATGTGCCGGCTGGTGACAGAGGCGGGTGCGGACTTCATCAAGACCAGCACCGGCTTTTCCACCGGCGGGGCAACGTTTGACGACGTGGCCCTGCTGAAGGCGAACGTAGGGCCGGGCGTCCAGGTGAAGGCGGCGGGGGGAATATCCTCGCTGGAGGATGCCCGGAAGTTCCTGGAACTGGGGGCGACGCGCCTGGGCACCAGCCGCATTGTGAAGCTACTGTCGGCGCGGAAGGAGTGACTGGGGCACGGGACCTATGGCTGCAGTGACAGGGGCAGACAGAGGCCACGCAGTGCCTGGGCCGGCCTCAGTTCCCCGCCCGGTGGCCGGCTTGAAAGCGCCCCCCTATCTCCTCTTCGACTTGCGCTTGATTATCTTCTTTATTTCGTGGTTGTCGTTCTTCCAGAGGATCTCGTTGGTCTCTATGTCAATCAGCTCGGTGACTACGTAATAGGTGCGGGCGGTCTTCTTGCCGTCGTCGGTCGATTCCACTATCGAACGTATAGACCCCTGCATCATGTAGTCGGCCCCGGTTTCGGAATACATCCTGGCACGGGTCTCGGCACGGGCGTTCACCTGCTGGTCCTCCCGTTCCTCGCGGACCTCGGCGCGGTCCTCCTTCTGGGCGACGAACTTGACGTACTCATCCTCAAGCAGCTCGGCCTGCAGGTAGTCCGTCAGGATCCTCGTATCGATGTGCTCGTCGCTCACGTTCTTGTAGGATCCGATTATGACGACGGGAAGCTCCTTGCCATGCTTCTTGGGATAGTTCTTTATCGCCTTGGAGCTGTTGAAGTCCTTTATGATGTCCTTGGCGACCAAGCGGACGTCGGTGTCGTTCCAATACCCTGAATAGTCGGTCTTTTTGGTATCGTTCACGCGGTCAACATCCGTAGAAGAGGAAGAGCAGCCCGCCAAGACTATAAGGGTCAGCCCCAGAACGGCGGCGCATATAAACAGAACCAGATTCTTCACATTTTTTCGCATCAATTTGTCTTTCTCCATATTGTTGAATCTCTATTGCCTTATTTAACAACAGAACAACGCTTGCCCCCCTTTGATTACAAAGGCGGACTTTAAAAACGGAATTTTTACCCGTTCCCGTCCGTAATCATTCGCCCACAGCTTTGTTCTTTCAATATATGAGCACGCGCCCATTTGCATCACGGCTCCTGTTTTCCATCATGGCCGCGACATTCATCTTCTCCTCCCTGCCCGCCCCGGCAATCGACTATGCGGCACAGCTCTCATATATAGAAAAGAACAGCAAAAAGCTGTACAGCAAGAAGAGCGTCGTCGTGCAGGGACTGGATGAAGGGCTTTTGTCCTATTATACGGGCGACTATGCAGGCTCCATAAAGAAGCTGTCCCGGACGGAAAGCAAGATAGACGACTACTTTTCAAAGAGCATCAGCCAGTCCATAGAATCCTTCATCGTGAACGACCTCGTCATCGACTACGCGGGAGAGGACTACGAGGACCTGTACCTGAACCTGTTCAAATCCCTGTCCTACTACCACCTGGGAATGTTGGAAGACGCGATAGTAGAGATAAACCGTTTCGAAAACAAATCCCAACACATCTCGCAGCGTTACGAGGCAGAACTCATCAAGGCCCGGCAGGCAGCCGAAAATGCGGACGCGACCCCAGTCAGCGTAACCTTCCACAATTCCGCATTGGGCCAATACCTTGCACTGCTCTACCACAGGGCAGACGGCAACAAGGACGCGGCATTGAGCGCGGCCCGCTTCCTGCACGACGCCTTCATCACGCAGGGAAAGCTCTACGATTTCGACGAGCCGGTAAAACTGGTCAAAGAAGATTTGAACGTCCCCAAGGGCAAGGCCCGGATAAACGTCCTTGCCTTCTCCAACGGCAGCCCCTACAAGTCGCAGATGTACTTTCCCGCCATCATATTCAATGCGGTTGTTGCCATTCCCTTCATGCAGACCCGGAGGCCCAAAGTGGGATTCGTCGGAGTAAAGGCGACCAACCTGGAGACACACAAGACATACAAAAGCTCCATGAGCCAGCTGGAAAGCCTGGAGAATGTCGCCGTAGATACCTTCCAGACCCATTCGGCCAGCATCTACAGCAAGGCGATTGCCCGAATGCTCTTCAAGCAGATAAGCAGCGAACTGTCGGGCGACATAGGAAGCATAATGCTGGAAAGCGACGATCCGACGATTGCCCTCATCGGCGGCATCCTTGAACTGGCTTCGGTCGCCGGGGAAGTCAGCGCGTGGCTGACCGAAACCGCAGACCTGCGGATGTCCAGCTACTTCCCGGCGCGGGCCGACGCAGGCGGGTTGACCGTGGAACCGGGCAGATACGACATAACGATGGAATTCTATCAAACGAAGGGCGGCAAGCTGATGTACCGCAAGAAATTCAAAAACGTCGCCGTCTCGGAAGGCAAGCTCTGCCTCCTGGAAGCAAGCTACCTGGGAAACGATGTAGTGGGAAACTAGCCCGCAGTATGTCAGAAACAGAAGGATGCACGATGGACAACGCCCTCCCCTCCCCTCCCGCCGAACAGGGCGGACCACAGGAACAGCCGGTGCAGGCAGGACAGCCCGATCAAAAGCAACAGCCTACGCACACCGACCAGCTTACGCCCCGCGAGCTGCGGGAACAGCTGCACCAGACCGCGCTCAAGGCTCCGGAGCTGAGCGGAGTCTATATGTGGAAGAATTCCTCCGGTACCGTCATCTACGTCGGCAAGGCAAAGAGTTTGAAGAGCCGCCTCTCATCGTATTTCAACGCGAACAAGGACATAAAGACACGGCTTCTGGTCTCGCATGCCAGCTCCATCGAGTACATAACGACAAACAACGAGTACGAGGCCTTCCTGCTGGAAAACAACCTCATAAAGAAATATACCCCCCGCTACAATATAAACCTGAAGGACGGAAAATCCTACCCGGTCCTGCGGATAACGAATGAAAGATACCCCCGCCTCTTCAAGACCCGTCTAGTCGTGCAGGACGGCTCCCAATACTTCGGTCCCTTCCCAGACGCGGGCGCGCTGGACACCTTCATAGACGCGCTCTATGAAATATACCCCCTCCGCCACTGCAAGACCTTCAAGACGAAAGCCTCCCCCTGCCTCTACTACCACATAGGCCGCTGCCTCGCTCCCTGCTGCAAGGATGTCGGCGAAGAAGACTACAGAACCTACATAGACGAGATAGCGGCCCTGGTCGGAGACGGCGGAAAGGGAGAAGGGACGGCCCGGCTTGAGGCACAGATGAAGGAGGCGGCCTCCCGCATGGACTTTGAGAAGGCGGCCAGAATCCGCGACGGACTCAAGGCCCTCTCAGTCCTGAACAACCAAAACAGTGTCGAAGGATTCGACGGAGCCGACCGGGACTACATCGCGTCCTGGCGGGAAGGAGAGCTGGTCAGCTTCACCGTGCTGAAAATCCGCACGGGAAAGCTCCTTGGCAGGGACAACTACCGGACGGTCAGCTTGAACGAGGACACGGAGATCCTGCCGGAATTCATGGGGGCCTACTACACGGAAAAAGGGAGCATACCCCCGCACATATACGTGATGACCGGGGACGGTATGGAGATAATCAAAAAGTGGATTTCCGAGAGCTACGGGATTGAAGCCGACATAACGCTTGTCCGGCCTGGCATGGAGGCGGAGAAACTTCACACGGCGGCCCTGGATATGGCACGGCAGAACGCGAAGGAGGACATCATCCGCCGCATGCGGGAACGGGGCGACTTCCCGGCGATGGAGGAGCTGCAGAAAGTCCTCGGCCTCCCCACCCTCCCCGTCCGCATAGAGGGATTCGACATCGCGCACATCGGAGGCAAGTTCCCGGTCGCCTCGCTCATCAGCTTCTACAACGGCAACCCCGACAAGAAGAACTACCGCGAGTTCCGCCTGAAGACGACGGACGGAATCATAGACGACTTCGCTTCGATGAAGGAGGCGACAAGCCGCCGTTATACGAGGCTCGTCAACGAGAAAAAGCCCCTTCCCGACCTCATCCTCATAGACGGCGGCATCGGGCAGGTGAATGCCGTCGATGCCGTCATCTCCGCCCTTGGCCTTGACATACCCATAGCGGGTCTTGCCAAGCGCGATGAGGAAATCTGGCGGCCCCATGCGGCAAAGCCCGTCTGCCTGCCCAAACGCAGCGACGCGCTCCGCCTGCTCCAGCGGGTCCGCGACGAGACCCACCGCTTCGCGACGAGCCGGAACCAGGAGCTCCGTACCAAAGAGAACACGATTTCCCCCTTCGTCAAGCTGCCGCACGTCGGCACGGAACGGGACAAGCTTTTGATGAAGGAATACGGGACGCTTGCCGCCCTCTGCGCCGCACAGGAAGCGGACGTGGCCCACCTGCTCCGCGTCAGGGCTGCCCAAGCCACGGAACTTCTGCTTGCCGCCAAGGAGCTTTTGAAAAAGCAGGATGCGGACAAAGCGAAGTCCGGGCTCTCGCTCGACCTGCCGGGAACGACAAAGGAAAAGGCCGCCCGCTACAAGATCAACTCCGACCTCGCGAACCTCGCACTCGGCGACGACGAAGAAGAGCCAGGGCTGCTTGCCGTGGCAAGCCCGTCTGACGAAGAATAGAGTCAGCCCGCTACGTAGCAAGCGGCAAGGCGCCCCCGTAGCTTCGCCGCACCGGACTTTGGAACTGGTTCAAATTCATCCCGATAGGCTTTGCCTTTTTTCAAATTTTCCCCCATAAAACCGTCAACACCTTGGAAATCTGCCCCTTGTATAAGTATGTCCGAACTGTTGGACAAGGAGCTGAACGTGCAGAAAGCGATGCTGCTCCTGAGCTCCCTGCTCACATCCTACAGGCTTCCCGTCATCTTTCTGGAAGCCGCCGACAGGGAGACGCATCTGGATGCCCTCAAAATGGCAAAGTCCGGCGACTACGCCCCGCTCGCCCAGCTCTTCTTCCAGAAGGAGATAGCAAAGCTGGGAGCGGCAGACCACGCCGTGTAAGGCGGGGAGGCAGGACTAGAAAGCCCTGAGGGAATGTGGTAGGATAAGGCGGATATGAGACGGTTCAACACAACAGGCACCTGCTTCGCCGACAGACACTATATGGTGAACATAGACGAGCGCGTGCAGCAGATAAAGAAGATGGTAGACCTCGGCGATTACTTCTGCATCAACAGGGGGCGGCAGTACGGCAAGACCACCACGCTGCACTACCTGAAGAAAGCCCTCGACGAGGAGTATACGGTATTCTCCATCAGCTTCGAAGGAATGTCTGAGTCCTCGTTTTCTTCCCTTGAAAACTGCGGAAAGGCATTCTTTGAAGGGCTCATGGAATGTGTCGATTACGACGAGGTTACCTTTGTGGATGATGCAACGCGGGAATTTCTCAGAGGCACAAATGTTTTTTCCGACGACAAAGACTTGTCTCTCGCAATCTCCAAGCTCTGCAAAGCGAACACCCGTCCCGTCGTCGTCATAATCGACGAGGTAGACCAGGCGGGGAACTACGAGGCATTCGTCAAGTTCCTCGGCCTGCTCAGAAGCAAGTTCCTGAGCCGCGACACCCGCCCAACCTTCCATTCCGTCATCCTCGCGGGGGTATACGACATACGGAACCTCAAGCTCAAGCTTCGCCCCGAGGAGAGCCATCAGTACAACAGTCCTTGGAACATCGCGGCAAGCTTCGACGTGAGCATGGAGCTTGAGGAGGCAGGGATATGCGGCATGCTCGATGACTACGAGGCGGACCACCGCACGGGCATGGACACCGCGAGGATAGCGAAGCTGATTTCCGATTACACCTCAGGCTACCCCTTCCTCGTCAGCCGCCTCTGCCAGATTATCGACGAGAACCTGGACAGGGACTGGACGGAACACGGCTTCCTGGAGTCGGTCAAGCGTATTCTCTCGGAGCGGGACACGCTCTTCGACGACATGGCGAAGAAGCTCGACAGCTTCCCGAAAGTCAAGCAGATGCTCCGGCGGATACTGTATGACGGGGAAAAAATCCCGTACAATGCCGACGACAGGGAGCTTGGGATTGCCGCGATGTTCAACTACATCAAGAACGACGGCGGCATGGTAAGGCTCTCCAACAGGATTTTTGAGACTCGGATGTACAACCAGTTCCTTTTTGAGGCGGAAACATCTGAATCAGAACAGGTCAATGGAATCAGCAGGGAAAGCTCCGCCGATAAGCCCCTGTTCATCAGGGACGGGAAGATTGGCGTGCGCGATGTGGTCGTCGGCCACCGCACCATCACGGAAGCCGTGGTGTAAAAGTTCTTTCCCCTTAAAGGGCAATCTGGTTTCCCCGGCTTGCTTTTTTTTTCCCGCAAAACTGTCAACTCCGCGGCTATCTGCCCCTTGTATAAGGCAGATAGGAGTTGATTATGGACAAGACTTTTTCCAACACTTTCAGGAAGGCGTTCACCGTGGCCGCCTTTATGTCGCTAACGGTCATGGCGCTTGTTACGGGAGCTGCCATCTTCCAGCTGTGTGTCACGGGCCATCGTTATGCCAGACTTAGGGACTATGCCGGAGAGCATGGGATAACTCTTACGGGCAACAGTGACAAGCAGCTTTTCAGCATCAAATCCGGGTCTGCCCCTGAGCTTGCGAGCTGTCTGGAGGAAAGGCTGGACGGAACGTACGAGATGTCGGACTGTACGCTGGAAATACGGGGAGACATCTGTGTATTCACAGGCAAGCTTGCCGGCGGCTTCTCCCTAGCGAAGACAGTATTCCCCTTCGCTGGTTCTGACGATTCTGACAACTACGGATCATGCTCCGGTTACTACGACGACTGCTATTATAGCTATGATTCATACAATTACCGCTACAAGAAGGCCGGGGATAGCGTCCGTTATGAATACACTGAGAACGGCTTCAGGGAACGGCTTCCTGCCAGCGATACGGCCCTTGACGAAGCCACGGATTTCATCATGCAGGAGCTGAAATCCGCCTTGAAAGACGTAAGGTACGGCTATTACTACAGCACCAAAGATTACCCCGATTGCAAGATACAGGTAGCTCTTTCCAATGAGCTGAATTACGACGGGTTCATTCAGGAAGACTTTGCTCACCTGAAAGACCGTCTCGGCAGGGCGCAGAGATTCGCGGGCAGCTGCCTGTACCTCTTCCTGTTTTGCATGGCATCAGTGCTGTCATTCCTCGCAGGAACGAACATGCTTGTACGCTGCGTGTCCGCAACGCTCGCACTCTGCGTCGCCAGTTACCTGTTCGGCTTTTCGGCGGCATGCGTCGTCATCTTCTTTATCCTGTTCGTCGTTGCGAGCGGAATAATCAAGCGCAGCAGGAACGAATTCCTCAGGGGCGTGGCATACATCGCACTGAGCCTCCTGCTTAACATGGAGATGATGAAGTACGCTTCCGCCGGGCTGGACGTAGGAACGGAATGTATCAGCCGCTTCCTTGCGTTCACCTTCTCCGCAATAAACATCATCGCCTGTGCCTGCCTTGTAGACGCACTCCGTACCGGCACGGACACGCTCGAAATTTTCCCCGCACGGAAAAAGACAGACGGGCGCATCTTCATAGAGCTCTCGCCTTCGCTCCTGCCATACATGACGACGATATGCGAGAAGCTCAACGCCTGCCACAGGAACATGCCAAACGAGCAATGCTTCTCTCCGTATGACAAGCCCTGCTACAACGTCGTGTGCAGGGAAGAGCTGGAAGGCAATGAGTACCGGATTGTAAAGGACGGCGAATGCCTTGCCTCCAAGCTTCTGGACACTGCGGAGCTGGATGACTTTGAGCTGAACCTGCTTGTGTGCAGGGCAATCGCAGCACGGGTAGACAGGAACAGGAACTAAAGGAGTCAGCCAGGAGGTCAGAAACGGCTTCCTGTCTGGCTGATGGCAAAAACTTTTGGAGGAATTCTAGTATGCTCGAAAACATAAAAGATATTGGCTCATCGGCAAAAGAGATTGTTCTGGCCTTTGTTTTTATGACGGCAGCCCTCGCGTTTATCCTTGTACCTGTCATCATGTCAGGCTATGCGTTCATGGAGGGATATCATTTGTATGCATTCGTCGGACTGCTCTGCTTTCTGGCAATTGGATTGCTTGTCATCCAATATATACGAAGACGTATTGGACGAGGGATTTTTTACGGGATGCTCGTACCGTGCAACATCATTCTTCTTATCTATACCGATTATCTCTGTGAATATATATATGGCAACGATTTGCCGGTTCTTTTTCGTTTCTTTGTAGTAGCAGAGATTCTGATATCGACAGGAATCGAGATGCTCAAAGCCAGCGAAAAGAAGGAAGCTGCCAGAAAACCGCATCCCGTTCCGCTCATCCGCTGGCCTGAGTTCGTCATGCACACGAGCAGCGAATCCCTTGCGCTTCTGAAAAAACTCCTGCAAATCAAGCAGATGGGAAAGCTATTACAGCCCTTCGAGGGAAGGAACTGGAAGAACCTGTCCGCCGGGGAACGGCGCGAACTTGAGCAGCTTGCTGCAAGCCGCCGCATCTTCAGCTCTGCCATCAAATATATGGAACTGTCCGGCATTCCCAAAGAACGCTCGGACACGTTCGAGGAGCTGGTGGTGACGGTACGTGGTACAGGCAAGAGCCTGCTTCCAGACGACAATGACATCCTGCAGTGCCTGTACAATGCAAACCTGTTGAACGGCGGAACGCTTTCGCTTGAGGAAGTAAAAGCCTTGTTCCCCAAAACACCCGGCGACTGTCAGAGCGAAGAAGAGAAGGACATCGTCAAGTTCAGGATGGCGCTCGGCTGGCTATGCAAGGAAGAGAGCGAAACTCATTACCAGGACTGGCAGCAGCTCGCAGGACGCTGCACGTACATCCTTGCCAGCGGAGACACAAGCTTTTCGAACTACGAAGAGGAAAATGTCTTTGCGATGCAGGAACTTGACGGATTTACTTTCATCGGCAAAAAACAGAATCCGTTCGGGGGCTTCCTCTGGTGCTGCCTCGTATACGGCCGCCTTATGTCCGAACTGTTGGACAAGGAGCTGAACGTGCAGAAAGCGATGCTGCTCCTGAGCTCCCTGCTCACATTCTACAGGCTTCCCGTCATCTTTCTGGAAGCCGCCGACAGGGAGACGCATCTGAATGCCCTCAAAATGGCAAAGTCCGGCGACTACGCCCCGCTCGCCCAGCTCTTCTTCCAGAAGGAGATGGCAAAGCTGGGAGCGGCAGACCACGCCGTGTAAGGCGGGGAGGCAGGACTAGAAAGCCCTGTGTGAATGTGGTAGGATAAGGCGGATATGAGACGGTTCAACACGACAGGCACCTGCTTCGCCGTCGGCCACCGCACCATCACGGAAGCCGTGGTGTAACCGAAGATTACAGAGGAAATGAACAAGAAGAGGTGAAATATGAAGAAGATTGTATTCGTCGATATTCCGATGAAGGAAATGAACGCAGAGCACGACGGCCAGTGTTACGCCGGAACAGGCAATGCGGGGTGTGCATATTCTGAAAAGGTTATATTCCCCATAAACGCAGTGCTTGCCGAAAAGCTCAGGGGCGGGGACGAGGTAAAAGCCGTGCTGCTCAAGACCATCTCGGAGAAGGGGAATTCCGGCATAAACGCGGGCCTGTTCCAGCAGGAGCTTGACGGCATAAACTCTGCCATCGGTGCAAAGATATCCTATGAGACGATTGACTCGGAGTTCGTGGAGACCAAAAAGAACCACGAGAAACGCCTCCGTGCCATGCTGTCCAAAATTGAGGACGGGGCGGAGCTGTTCGTTGACATCACGTTCGGCCCCAAGCCCCTGCCCATGGTGATGATGTGCGTGCTGAACTTTGCGGAGAAATTCTTTGATGCCGACGTGAAGAAAATCGTCTACGGCAAGGTGAATTTCGTAAAGCACGACGACGGCAAGACCTATTCCGAAAATCCGGAGCTGTATGACGTTACGTCGCTCTACTACCTGAACAACCTGATGGGAGCCATGGAAGCCCCGTCCGGAGAGGAAGCCCTAAAATCGCTCGATGCGTTTTTCGCTTTGTAATTCAGGTGGCAGGTACAAATGGACAAGACGAAGCTTGAAGAAAAAATCACGCGGGTTGCCTCAGAAATTTTCCAGATTCCTGCGCAAAGCAGGACTGGCTCGGCAGAATTCCTCTCCCTCAAGACAGAGCTCGCAGAATGCTTGTGGAACTGGGCAAAGCTCACTTTTGACGAAGAAAAAGTGAAGAACTCAGGTACAGAAATCATGGACTGCGTCAACAGAAGCCTTGCGAGTTTTAATGGACAGGCGGCGGACTATATCAAGTATATATCCGCATCCCTCAAGAAGGAAATCTCCCTGGCAAATGAGAGGAAGACTGTTTTTGACGAGAGGGCTATCAGACTGCCAGAAAAAAAGCGCAGGCTTCTGAAAAGCATGATTCGTTCTGCAAAGGAATACGGAAAAGATATCCAGAACAAAGAATGCCAGGAACATCTCGCCCGTATGTATGGCCATACAGAAAAGGAGATTGCAGACCTCGTAAAATGGTACTTCCAGTCATCTGTACAGAGTGAAACTACTGTAAATGACGAAGGGGAAGAAATCTCCCTTCTGGACACTAAAAGGGTTTTCGAAAACTCGGGTGGAAGGACACCGGCGCAGGAGCTTGAGCAAAAAGATGAGATTTCCTTAGTCCTTACCAGCATAGACAAAGCATTCTCGGAGCAGCAAGACCGTACCAAACCCTATCTTTCCGCCCTGCTCACCAGGCTGGTTCTGGAGGAACTTGAGTCCGCCGGGACAGACAGCACAAGCTCGCTGGAATATCTTGCGGGCAGAGCCTTCGCCATGACGGATAAAGCCATCGAGGTCAAGGAGGCATTCCTTTCCGGCGACAGCTGTCCCGCACAGCAGGAAGTCGCCGCATGGTTCAGCAAGGACAAAACGGATGCGAGCAGGACGCTGAGGAACTTCATGGAAAAGATGAAACGCCGCGAGGAAGCCGTCGACAGCCTTAAGACCTGACGCTCGGCCAGTCTGGGAGCTGGCAAAAGCAGGTTTCGATTCATCCTGATACGGTAAAAAACTACCTTGATTATTTTGAGGATTCATTCTTAATCAGCCGTGCCGTCCGTTACGACATAAAGGGGAAAAAATACTTCAGCACACCCTGCAAGTATTATTTTACCGATATAGGGTTTCGCAATGCGAGTCTTCGCTTCAGGCAGTACGAAGAAACGCATATCATGGAGAATATCATCTACAATGAATTGCTTTCCCGGGGATATTCGGTCGATGTGGGGATAGTGGAACATACCGAACGTACTGCTGAACAAAAAAAATCCAAAAGCAGCTTGAGGTTGATTTTGTCTGCAACAAAGGCTACGAGAGGGTTTACATTCAGTCCGCGCTGAACCTAGCTTCTGAAGAAAAACAGGCGCAGGAACTGCGGCCTCTCCTTTCCATAAAGGACAGCTTCAAGAAGATCGTCATAGTCGCCGGCCTGCAACCAACCTATATGAACGACGACGGCATGCTGATACAGAACCTGTTTGATTTTTTATTGGAAGAAAATGCATCCTAAAAAATTTGGCTAGCAGGGGCAAGCCGCCTACTCCAAACATGCGTATGTACGCAAAAAATGGAGCAGGCGGCCCGCTTCCGTTATACTGCTGTGGCTTCTGCGACCATCACCGGAATGCGGCTCATTCCCGTGACGGGGGCTTTAAGCTTCGTCCCGTATCGTTCGGCAACCCGTACGGCCACGAGGTATTTCCTGCCAACCGCCAGCGTGCGGGGCAGATGGAATTCAAGAAGCCGGTCCGTGTTATGAGTGATAAAGTCATTGGGGACCTTCACCCACTCCTGCTCGTTCAAAGACGGAGCATTTTCACCGTCCACCGGGACAAAGAATATTCCCCCGGCCTCGCCGCCGACCTTGAGCTTCCTGCCCGTAACCTTCGCACTAAACGTCGCCTTCAAGATACCCTTGTCCTCGCCTTCCTCGGCGACAGGATTTTCGATGAGGCTTATCTGCGGGGCAGAATCCACGACCGCCGTCACTGCGGCCGTCACGCCGCGCAGCCGTTCCCTGAGCCTGTCGTTCACGGAAAAGCGGGCCTCGAACCCGGTCACCCTCTCCGCTTCGGGCGTGAGCGATTTAACGCTCCTGAGGGGCGCGATGTAGAGCTTGCAGATTTCCATGATGTCAACGGAAAAACCAAGTTCCGCCTGCTCAAGAATTTCCTTCTTCAGCAGCTCCATCGCATGCTCTACTTGATAGCGGTCGATTCCCTTGTTGTGCGCCGCGACCAGATCCAGTATCTGGTCGGTCGTCACCGTCTTCCTGGGAACACGCGCAATGTAGGTGTTCTCCCCAAAGTTGCTGGGGGTAAGCGTTACCGCGAAATTCGTCTCGCGCCTTGTGTCAATGTTTATCATAAAAAACTCCTTAGGCCAGGGACATGTAATTTTCCGTGCCCTCCGGGCTTACGGTTTGGTTGTCCCTGCCTGCTGACAATCTACCATATCCAAACGACGCGTTTTGTAGATTGTAGTCCACACAGTCCACGGACTTGCATACAGTCAGTCTACGAACTTGTGTATAGTCAATCCACGGACCTGTGTATAGCCAGTCCACAGACTTGCTGTACAGGCAATCCACGGACTTGTTGTACAGTCAGTCCACGAACTTGCGCATAGGCAGTCCACGGACTTGCGTACAGGCAGTCCACGGACTTGTGTATAGGCAGTCCACAAACTTGTGTATAGTCAGTCCACGGACTTGCGTACAGGCAGTCCACGGACTTGTGTACAGACAGTCCTCGGACTTGTGTACAGACAGTCCACGGACTTGCGTATAAGCTGAACCGGCTACAGGCGGGCACTAAAACTTCTGGAAAAACTGTCAACTGCCCCGATGCATGACACTTGTCAATGGTAGGCAGGGAGAGAGCCGCAACAAAAACACTTGATTTTTTAGGTAGATAAGTCTAATATATAAGAAGGCAATGTATGACCGAGAATATAAGTATTTGTATCCGCTCTAACTCTGGGGAAAGGGGATACAAACGGCGTAATGAAAATGTAGAGAACTTGCTCGCGTATGCGCCAAAACTGAAAGAACTCAAAACAGAAAACCTCTTTGATTCCATGCTACAGGAAATTTTCCCCGCTGGATTCACAAAAAGATTTTTCCTCCGTAACATGACCGCATCAAGTGAAAGAATTGCATTTGGGCTTCGCCCGGTACGCACGGAAGGTGATTTTTGCGAGCGTTACCTTGCCGAAAATGAGACCTTGCTGTTCCTTGGGCATTATCATATTGGAACATGCTATATAGATTCAATACAAATTGTGCAGGAAACGAGTCAACAAGATTATGAGGATAAATTGGAACTTTCTATATCAGCTCGTCCCGTTCCAGATAAACCGGAGTTTTTGGATGCTATAGCCAAGCTCAAATCACTCAAAGAGGACGCCATAAAGAAGCTTGGCGAATGGCAAGACTACCTGAGATGGAGACGGGAAATTGCCAACAAGCAGATTCATGGGGCTAAATACTTCAATTTTGAGTATAACAAGGATACCAACTGCCTTACATTTGGCCTGATTTTTGAATCAAAAGATGCTTTTGACAAGGAGAAGCGTTATCTCAAACGCAATGCCTGTATTTACAACAACCGCATTTCCCTTGATCTATGGAAGTTCCACTATGACAGAGACATACGTTACATTGACAGAACTGATTTAGGTTCCTTCCAGGGGTTTTCCAATGAGCATGAGTTATTTGGAAATGCTGTCGAAAATCCAGACAAAACGCATCCTCATCCAAGTTCACCTGATCAGGACCAAGCTATAGATGACACCAGCAAAGTCCAATTCTCAGAGGAAGATTTGAAGGAGCAGTTCAAAAGCGCATACATCGTTCATGCACAGTATAAACTGCCAGATGAGTTGCTGAAGAATTTAGACAACGATGATGAAGCCCCTTCAGAGGATGATTATGAAGAGATAGAAAACCATCTCTCTGACCTTCCCAAGAATGGATTCGTCGCTCTTTCTGCGGCAGGGGAATTTGCCCTTATCAAACGCTTTGAGACAGCGATACAGGATTTACGCAACGGGAACTGCTATTCGCAGACACTCATCAATTGGCTTTTTGATGTGAAAAAAGCTACTATTCCCACAAAAGAAACGGCAGAAATAACAGAATGGACTAATCCAAGGATCGCTGACAACGAGGATCAGAAACTTGCAGTAGAAAAAGCCCTGAATGCAGAGGAGCTTTTCCTGCTTCAAGGGCCTCCTGGAACAGGAAAAACGACCGTCATTGCTGAGATAATATACCAATTCGCAAGAAAAGGTCTTCGTGTCCTTGTTTCCTCCCAATCCAACGACGCCGTGGATAATGCCCTCGACAGGCTTTCAAACAATCCTTCTGTCCGGGCAATCCGACTTGGTGGACGTAGCGGAGGAAAGAAAAAGCGGAAAAACGGTGAAGAGCAGGAATGCAAATACATCGAAAAAGACGCATTGAAGTATTATTATAAATCGCTTTCTCAATCCATTTCCTCAAGATTTCTCGATGACTGGAAGAAAAACGATGAAGAAATTTGTCAGCACCAAAAAGACTTACGTGACATTTCTTTCTTGCAGAAAGATTTGGATTCGCTTCGTAGTCAGATTGCTGAAATCAAGGGAAAATTGGATTCAGAAAACGCAGCCTACAATGCTGTCGTTGCCAAACTTAAAGAAATTGAAGACGCTGAATCTGACAAAGAAAATCTTCGAAGAAAATTTGAGTCGTTCAAATCTTTTACAGACAGCGGAAAACCGTATGAAGTTCTCCCTGATGAGTTTAACTCGATTCTTTCTGATAATCTTGGCAATGTAAGAACATTTTCTGAGAACAACGGAATAAAAATACCAGACAATTTCATTTCCGCACATCTGCTTGTTACAAAAGAACTCAAAAATCTGCTTGATAATCTGAAAAAAACAAATTCTATAGGCAATGCAAACTCTGAACTTGAAAATCTAAATGCAAAGATTGAATTATGCAGAAAGGAAATGTCTGAAGCCTTTGAATCTGATGATTTGGAGAAAAGCCACGCTAAAAAAGAAGAACTTGATAAATTGAAACTAAAACGAGACAAGCTTAAAATGCTCGGCGGATTGGAACTGTCAGCAGAAATCCGAAAAGTTTTTTCTGATGATTTGCAAAACCGCTGCAAATCTGACAAAAATTTTGCGATCTCTTTGCTCGAAACTATTTACAACCAATGGAATGCCGCAGTTTGTTCCGCACAAAGCAAAATGCAGGATTCATTCAGTCCCGAATCATCAGATGAGCTGAAAACTTTGTCGGAACAAAAAAATACTCTCGAAGGAAAAATCAACACTCTCAAAAAGGAGCTTTCCGATAATCAGAACCAGCGCAATACGAAACAGAAGCAAATCCGCGAAATACGCACACGACATAACGTTTCGGAAGATACCAATGACATTAAGTTAGAGGAAATGATAAACTCCCGCTTGCAGGAATTGCAGACAGCGCAGAAAGAATCAAAATTGCTCCGTACAACATTCGGCAGTACGATGCAGGACTTCTGCAAGAAACTTGATGATGAACATTCGTATAAATATGACAATGAATACTTTCTGGACAGCTACATCAATTCATGCAATGTCGTAGGAATCTCTTGTACGAACAACATGAAGGACCTTTCTGAGAAAGGTTTTGACAATTTTGACGTCGTGATTATAGACGAAGTGAGCAAGGCGACTCCCCCGGAGCTTCTTATCCCGCTTATGAAAGCAGGGAAAGTAATTCTTGTAGGCGACCACCGCCAGCTTCCTCCGATGTTCGAGGAGCATGAGAAGTCATACAAAGAGATGATAGACGATTTGAGCGAAGACGAGACAGACCTAAAAGAAGTCTTCACCGAAGACAACTTCAAGAAGTTCAAGAACATGGTCACTGCCTCGCTTTTTAAATCCTATTTTGAACAGGCAGATTGCAAGATAAAACACTCACTTTTGACTCAGTACCGCATGCACTCCGACATAATGAATGTAATCAACCGATTTTATGATGGTAGATTACGCTCTGGACTTTCGACAGGTGAGGAAAATTGGGAAAAAGCACACAGCCTTACGATAAAAGGGCTTGACGGCTCATCGTTCATCCAGCAGAAAAACCACGTCTACTGGATTGACTCCTCATTTTTACCGAGCGGAACGCCAATATACGAAACATTCCGGGAAAACAGCACCTCGGCCTGTAATGTTTTGGAAAAATATCTCATTGTGGAACTGCTCAAGAAAATCGCCAGCGAGTATAAGAAGAACGGCAGATCTAAAGACAATTCTATATCAATCGGAGTAATCAGCTTCTACCTGAGACAGGTGAATGAAATTCGTGCCGCTGTAAAGAAGGTTCGTGACTCCAAAGAATTCAGCTCAGACTTTGATTCGCTTAACATTGACGTAAATACGGTTGACCGATTCCAAGGTAAAGAGAAAAACATAATAATCACCAGCCTTGTCCGCAACAACAAGTTCGGCAGAACATCAAAGCATGTTGTTACCTATGAACGAATAAACGTCGCTTTTTCCCGTGCTCAAAACCTGCTGTTCATAGTTGGTGCAGAACATACGTACGGAAAACTCGACATCACGATTCCTAAAATGGATTCAGAAGGGGAACTTACATTGCCGGTTTACAAGACTGTCATCGATGAATTGAAGCGCAAAAACTGCTTTGCAGAGGCAAGAAAACTGATTCCAACAGGACTTGAAAAGGCAATACTCGATGAGTACAAAGCAATGGGTGGAAACAGGAGCTGAAAGAATGGAAGTTTGCGAAGAGATAATCTCATATCCGTTTATAAAATACAATACAAGCGTTTCTCATGTTACTCCCAGACTTTCCACGACATTCGAATGGCTTTTTCTGGAAGCACTGATAAAGTCAGAAGGAACTGTATTTCAGTCCGAAAATTTACAAAATTTCTTTCACCGTTATTTTAGGATTGACAACCCAGAGAAACTCATAAAACCGATTCTCAAACAGCTGTATGATTTACGGGCTGTCACCTGTGAAAAACTGACCGATGAGATTCCTCTTTCTGAAATTGCACTCAGCGATGTACGGGTTTTACCCATCGGAAAAGAAATGCAGCACAAAGGACTTTTGCCAGGAGCACATTCTGACGACAGGCTTGATGTCGTTTACGATGTATCCCAGAAGAAACTTGTCTCGGACAGGAACAAACTGACTTCGGAACCTAAAGGAAATTATATTTCTATCGAGAAAACGATTTTCCCAGAACGGCTTGTCCGTGAGTACATAGAAAACATGCGTTTCCTCAAAATCCCTGATGGTAAAACCAAGAAAGGACAAAAAAACAAGCAACAGAGGCTTGATTGGCTAAAGGATAACACGGAAATTGTCTCCATTACACCAACAAAGACGGAGACAGTTTTTGACAACATTTCTCACAAAGTTCAATTAAAAGACGGACAGGACGGACTTGTCTGGAAAATCGAAGACAACAAGATTATTGAGCTGGAAGAAACCAGCCTTAACCAGTTCAGCAACGTGCCTCCCCAGAATCTTACAGGCTGCCCTGTATCCGATATTACGAAGCCCGACGAGGAGATTAACCAGATAATCCTGTTCAAAGACTTGAACAAACACATTCAAATACATTTGCACAATGAACAATATAAGACAAGCATTGTTGAAAAATCATTCTTTCAGGAAGGAGACTATGCCAGCAAAAACAAGAAGAAATCTGGCCGTGGCATAATCGTATTCAATACAGGCTTGTTTTCAACAACAATTGACGCAGGTGTTCTCATTGTCAGGATTCCAGAAAAGCTTAGCACATCAAAGTATATCTACATAAATGAAAAATTCAGTATCAATGCTGAAAAGTTTTCTGTTAAGGCCGGAATGACATCAAAGGAAATAACTTTCGCCTATACCCCTAAAAAGAAAAATCCTAACATCACTAAATTTATACTATATATCGTTGAAAAGTATTATATGCGGGACGAATCTGTTCTGTTTCTCTTGAATGAGGAAAACGGCTTGAAAAATGAATTTCAAACTTATTTTGAAAAACTTATTTCAAATTGCACTGTGAAAGAAAAAGCAAATCGGATAAACGAATTGAATCAGCAAAGCATGAAACTGACTGGCAAAAAATGCGTTTCTGACGAAACTGTGTTCAATCTGATCATCAATAAGGAAGAGATTAAGCAGAATGTTACGGATTTTTCCTCGGCAAGAAAAGTTTTAGAAGAATATTCTTCAATTCCTATTGTCAAAAATCAAGTTTCGCGAGATTTTCTAAAAACAGTGCTAGAATCGCTTGATCCAACAGATTCTGTCGAAGAAATTTGGCAACTGATTGATTTTATCAAGCAAAAAACACCTGATTCTCTTGGGTCCCTTGATAAACAGGGTATTTTAGGAAAACTTTATTCTACAAAAGCAAAAAACAACTGTTTTGAAAAAGCATTTTCAAATGGTTTGAATTCAGCTCATTGTGATTTTGAGGAAAGGGTCTTAAATCTTGCAACCTGGTATCAAAAGATAAAATCTATATCTGATGAAAAGAAGTTAAAAGATGCCCTGAACGCATGGAAAAACAATTTCGGGAATCTAAGAAAGCATTATGGCACTATAGAATTTGCAGAAAAATACAATCGGGAAATTGAATCTAAGTTTTCTGAAATCAGAAGCATAAACGGAGGAAAAAGATGAGCCACGAGTATAACGCAAGGTATGAACTTGAGCGCAAACGCCGAGAGGAACTAAAGCGGAAGCGGGCTGCTGAATTTTCAGAAAAAGCGTACAAAGAAATTTTTGCACGTTACGAGCAAATGAAGAATGCTGAATATGATTCATTTGTGCCAAGTGAAATGGGTGAACTTTCCCAAAATATAAAAAATATAGAGCAATTATTGCAGACAGATATTTTTGAAGCCAGAAGATTATGCTATCAAGCTCAAGACTCTTTGAGCTCCATGGACTTTCTTGTTCGTGCTGCAAAAGAAGAGTTTACTCGACAGGAACGACTCCGTTATGAAGAAATTCAGCGAAAAAAAGCAGAAGCGAAATCAAAACTAGAACAAGCGTTTTATACACAGCTAGGCGAAATTAAAGATCCTGCCGTAGCAAATTTTGCGATTCAAGATTTGGAAAGCATAAAATCAAAAATTCAAAGCGAGGCGATTTCTTCAAAAGAAGAGCTTGCACAGCAACTCAAAATTGTTTGTGGTCAGGCGAATGAAAAGGCGAGAAAATGGAAAGAAGAAAGACTTGCAAAAGAAAAAATTGCAATTCTTTCAACTCAAATTGACTCTGCAATCAAAGCTACAGAAAGCGAAAAATTTGAAAATGATGACAACAAGAATAAGCTCGTCAATAAAATGAAAACCTTAAAAGATTCTCTTACGGCAGAATCGTCAGAATCTGAAATTGCAGAAAAAATTAACATAATGCGTTCATCTGTTGATGATTCTTTAATAGATGAAGAAGTTCGCCGTGAGACTGTAAAGGCGATTGTGAAAGAACTGAAATCTCAGGAATTTACGGTTGAAAAGCCACAGATTTTCGGAACAGGCAAAGATTCCTATGTACTTATAAAGGCGAAAAAGCCGTCTGGAAAACAGGCAACTTGCAAAATTAGCCTTGAGGGAAAACTGAACTATCGTTTTGATAAATATGAGGGAATGACTTGCCTTAAAGATATTGAAAAATTTAATGTAGATTTGGAAAAAATCTATTCTGTAAAATTTTCTGATGAACGTGTAATCTGGGAAAATCCAGACAAACTCTCAAGAACTCAAGAATCTTCTAGCGACACACAAAGGAGAAATATGTAAATGGCAGAAAAAAAAATGGCTTGGCTCGACAGATTTAACAGAGATTCAGGAATAAAATCATCAATCATCGTTTTCGGCAACACTGATGACATTTATTTTGACACGCTGAACAGCGGAAAATACGGAAATCTCATTGACCTTCTTATCAGAAATCTAAAAAACAAAGGCTACGAGAAAATCGTCAAATGGGACAGAGTAAGCGGAATCGATGGAAATCTTTCCGACAAAATCGAAGTTGCCGAAGAAAATGCTTCTGCTCAAACCGATGGAAACGATTATGATTTGGGTGATGAGGACGATTCAGCTTCTGAGCAGAACACAAATCTGTATACGAATCCAGCAGAATTTTTTCCCTATATGATGCAGGTTATAAAAGGCGGAAGCGGAAAAACGGCGTTCATTCTTGATTATTCTGATTTTATCTTTGGAAATGCGAATTCTCTTTCTGATGCGGAGCGGCAATATCTTACGACTTTAGGAAAAACGCTCAAAGACTCTCAGTCCTATGATATGCTTTCTCCAAAATTTGATGCGGTCGGAAACATCGTCGTTCTTGTTACTAAGAACAATGCTATGATTCCTCCTGCATTTTATCTGAATAATCCGCTTGTAAGTTCTGTGAACATTTCTCTTCCATCTAGAAGCGAGCGCGAAAGTTTTATCTCGGAAAATAAGACCTGTCTCAAAATCACTCAGAATATTGATGACAAGAAAATTTTTGATGATTTGGTTGATGCCCTTGACGGCTTTTCTCTCAAAGAAATTGCACAGCTTATGAAACTTTCAAGGCAAAATACAGAGCCACTGAGCTTTGAAAAGCTGATAAATCTCTACAAATACGGCGAAAAAGTCAGCCCATGGGAAGAACTCTCAAAAGAAAAACTTGCACAGGTTGAGGAGAGACTTTCCACAAGAGTAAAAGGTCAACCGCAGGCAATTGATAAAGTAAAAGAAGTAATCATCCGTGCTTATACAGGCTTTTCTGGCTTACAGCATTCTGCAAAACAGAAGAAGCCAAAAGGAACATTATTCTTCGTTGGTCCTACTGGTGTCGGTAAAACGGAACTTGCAAAGGCTCTGGCAGAATTTGTATTTGGTGATGAAAATGCCTGTATACGTTTTGATATGTCTGAATATAACCACGAACAGAGCGATCAGAGACTTGTTGGCGCACCTCCGGGATATGTCGGCTATGAAGCTGGTGGTCAGCTTACGAATGCCGTAAAAGAAAAACCCTTCTGTGTAATTTTGTTTGACGAGATTGAAAAAGCCCATGGCCGCATCCTCGACAAATTCCTACAGATTCTGGAAGATGGGCGTCTTACAGACGGCAAAGGGGAGACAGTCTCTTTTGCGGAAACAATAATTATTTTTACTTCAAATATTGGTGCAGCAGATGTAAGCTACACAGGAAAGGATTTAAAACAGATTCGAGAAACTTTTGTTTCAAAAGTCAAAGATCATTTTGTAAAAGAATTAAAACGCCCAGAACTGTTAAATCGAATAGGTGATAATATTGTAGCTTTCAATTTCATCAGTGATCCGAATGTATTTATTCAGATTGCAAAAGCAAAATTTATTGCCGTTGAAAATTTCGTCAAAGAAAAATACAAGGCAACTCTGGTATTTGATAACGAAGCTGAATCGTTTGCATTTATTGCTGAACGATCCGGAATTGCAAACGGCGGTCGCGGTCTTTTGAACACTATCGAAACATATATTGTAAACCCTCTTTCTGAATGGATTTTTATGAGGTCTGATGGTGTAGAGGGACGAAGGATAAAAATTACGCTTACAAAGCCGTTTTTTGAATTTGACTTTGCATAAAAGATGGTAGCGTATTTAAACATTGCAGCAATCAGACTTTGCACTCAATCCGAAGGACCTGGAAAGCGTTTCGCTTTGTGGGTGCAAGGATGCAAACAGCGTTGTCCTGACTGCTGTAATAAGCAGATGCAAGAATTTAAGCAAGCTCATATTGTGGAAACCGATGATTTGATTCATCTGATTCAGAAATCAAAATCTGATTTTAATATAGAAGGTGTCTCTTTCATCGGTGGAGAGCCTCTTTTGCAAGCAGAAGGATTGAGCTATATTGCAAAATGGTGCCATGAAAACGCTCTTTCTGTCCTCGTCTTTACAGGGTTCTTGTATGATACGCTTTTAAACACAAAAGATGCTTTTGTCCAGGAACTTCTCTCCAATACGGATATTCTTGTTGATGGTTTGTACGACAAAAAACAACCTGATGCAGAACGTGACTGGGTGGGCTCAAAAAATCAGAAAGTTATTCTTTTATCAGATAGATATGCAAAAGGCATTGAATATGAAAAACAAGAACATTCAATGGAAATTCTTATTTCAGAGAAAGAAATATTAAGTAACGGATGGCCATTTTAAAGCAAAAAAAGGAATCCGACGCATCAGATTCCTCTAGGGCTTGGTCCGAAGACTTCCACCACAAATTGCATATACGATACTATATCATAGGGATAAAGTCAAGCTGACTTTATGAAAGATTCAATTTTCTCAACGATGCCCTTTTCCTGTGTTCCAACGATTTTAAAATACACTTCCTTGTCAAAATTGGAGTCCAGAGTCTTTATTGCCGTCTTATACTCGTTCACAAAACTTCCCGCATCTTTTGTTTCCCCAAGGCATTTTAACAGATAGACAACGACCGCGACATATGCGACTATGTATCTGTAGTCAAGATTCACTATGCCTAGCTGCGTTTCTATGAGCTTCTCAACCCGCGAATCTATTCGTGAAGTCGCAAAGCGAGTATCGAATATAACCCCATTATGGGCTATGGCATTCCGCAAATCCTTCAGACAAAAGATAACCGAAGAAAGCAGGTTTCCGTCTCCGTCCAAATTAGAAGGAAAACCAAGATGGGACGAGACATATCTCTTCACGGAGCTGTTGGAGCAGGAAAAGAAATTCCCGAATTCCCCCAACGTAAGGCTTTCGAATGCCGCCCAGAGCGGAACATCCCTGTCATTATCAAAGTAATGGTTTTCTATCCTGCGTCCCCGCATATAATCACGGATGAGGGCAGAATTTATCCGCATCTCCAAGTCCATTCTCTTTTTGAATTCCTGCTTATAGCGGTTCTTGCCATTTTGTGACTTCGTTTTTGCCGTTGCCTTGAAAGACTGATAAAAAGTGAGTGATGTTTTGTATGCATCAGACAGTTTCTCAGACTGGCAGTCCGCAAGCGTCGCCTCAATCACAAAGCTCTTCAGCGCATTCTCTATGAACATGAGTCTGGAATAGAATATGGCCTTAAGCTGCATATCAAACTTGTTCAATGTCACAACTTGTGCGAACGAGCTGAATGGAATCTTGTTGGACGATTCCCTTACGAACCTGTAGCCCTTGTAACCGTGATAATAGCCGATATTCCGCAAGGCTCGTTCCTGCGTCTTCTCGACATTCAGGCCATGCTTTTCCCGCAGATGCCGTACAATCCCTGCAAAATCCAAGGGCTTGCTGTTATCGCCTTTCATAGGGAGCCAGAATACAATATTTTCCGGTTGTTTGCAATATCCTGATTCTTCTCTGCAAACCTGTCAACTCCGCGACTTTCTGCCCCTTGTATAGGGCAGGCTGATGCGTCGGCTTGCCTTTCACGCCAGGATTCTGCATCTTGACCCCACTTCCATTCTGCACTACACTATCAGCATGGGCGAGAAGGATGTGCTTGAGAAAACGCTGGAATCCTACAATGACGTGTTCGCGGACATCGTGAACGGGTTCCTGTTCCATGGGGCTCAGGTCATAAAGGAGGAGGACCTGACGGACGCACAGACGTTCAGCATGTACAAAGAGGACAAAAAGCACAAGTCGCAGGACAGGGATGTCGCGAAGTACTGGCAGAAAGGGAGCATCAGGCTCAGCTTCATCGGCCTTGAGAACCAGACTGAGCCGGATGCGGACATGCCCCTGCGGGTCATAAGCTATGACGGCGCGGCCTACCGTGCACAGCTGAATGATGACAGCAGTGAAGACCTGTACCCTGTGCTGACGCTCGTGCTCTATTTCGGCACAAAGAAGAGGTGGAAGGCGGCGCGAACGCTCAAAGGCAGGCTCAGGAACATCGCCGGAGCTCAAGCCGTTCATCAACGATTACAAAATCCACGTCTTTGAGCTGGCGTGGGCTGATGACAAAACCATCGGTGCATTCAGCAGCGACTTCAGGGACGTGCTTGAGTTCCTGCGCTGCAAACGCAAGCACACCCGCTATACGGGCACGGACAGGCAGCTCCGGCATGTGCATGAAGTGCTGGAACTGTTGAGGCTAGTATCAGCGGATGATACCTTTACGAAGGTGGAGCCTGCGTTGATACGCAAACAAACGGAAACAGGAGGTATGACGATGTGCGATGTAGTGGAAATGATTCGGGATGAAGGATTCGCCAACGGGGAGAGGCAGGGGTTCGCCAACGGCATGGCTCAGGGCCGGGACAGCCTCTATTCTATCCTGTCAACCCTCCAGTCGGAAGGGCGGAACGACGAGCTGGCCCGGGTGCTCAGCGACAGAAGCTATATGGAGCAGCTGCTCAAGTCAGCACAGAAGTAGCGGGAAAGAACATTCCTGCCGTTGCCGTACGGCGGGAAAACCGGCTGTACCAGGTACCCCCGCCGGGAAGACTCCTACTTGGATTCGGAGTTGTAGTTTATGAGCGTCGTCGCCTTTATCGGGGCCAGCGCCTTCTCGTAGCCCAGGAAGGGAAGGCCAATCACGCCGAACACGTCGGTGACGGTCGCGCCCCCCTGCTCAATCAGGTTGTTGGCGGCACGGAGTGTCCCGCCCGTCGCAATCAGGTCGTCCACGAGGAGAATCTTCTGCCCCTTCTGGATGTCCGTGACGTGGACCTCAATCTCGGCCTGTGCGTATTCCAGGCTGTATTTGCAGTTGTAGGTCTTGCCGGGGAGCTTTCCCGCCTTGCGTATGAGGATGAGGGGAACCCCGACCCGCTCCGCGAAGGGGGCGGCGAAGATGAACCCGCGCGACTCTATGCCGGCCACCGCGTCAATCTGCTTGTCCTTGTATATCTCCACCATGCGGTCAATGCAGTACTTGAACGCATCGGGATGGCGGAGGACGCCCGTTATGTCATAAAAAAGAACCCCGTGCTTGGGAAAGTCCGGTACGCGGCCCACAACCTTGTCTAGAACCTCAAAATCCTTGTCCATCGTTTTACCTCGAATCAAATTGTATTCCTAAATGCCGCATGCTGTCAACGGCACGCGGCAGTATCCGCAAAAGGAGGCCGTTGGTCCGGCGGCAACAGGTGCGCGCCAGCATCCGCAGAGGGGACTCCCGCTACAAACAGCAGCATTTGTGCGACGGCACGCCCCCCCCTGCCCGTCACTGATTACCGGTATCCATCGAAAATGTCTTCCAGTTCCCCGGCCGGCTCCGCCTGGGAAGGATCGAAGCCCGCCTGCCGGTATTCCTCCAGTCCCGCCACAAGCTCTCCTGCCGGCGGACTGCTCCGGTCGAAATCCCCTGGATAAAAGCGGGAAAGCATGGTGCTGAAGGCGTAGCCCCCCGTGAGGTTCACGTGGCCTATGGTATCTACGAAGCAGTCCTCGGCAAGTCCGTATTCGAACCAGTCCACGGTTATTTCCGGGTAGTCGGCCTTGAGCGTTCCGTAGTATTCGGCAAAATCCTTCCTGTAGTTTTCCGTATGGCCCACGGCGGGGTGGGAAGGCAATTTGACAAGCCGCACCTGTATTCCATTGGCGATGCACAGTTCGATGATCTTCCTGTAGTATGACTCGTTCAAAGGGGCTATCGAAAAGCTGTCATGCACGCTTTCGCCGCTCCCGAACGATGCCGTCACCGGCTGCATGTAGGCCCCCGCGTGGATGTCCGCATGATGGATCCGCGCCATGTTGCTTTTCTTCCTGTCGAAAAGCAGCCCGCGCACAAACGACAGCTGGTACACGCGGGGTGAAAAGAAGTAGAATTCCCAAGCGGGGTAATCGGGAACGGCCTTGAACTTCAGCCCGCGCTTCCTCCCTTCCGCCATAAGCGCGCGGGTTTCGGAAAAGGAAAACAGCTGCGCGGTCGCGGGCGACAGGAAGTCCCGGTCCGTATCCAGCAGGTGGTCGGAAAAACTGACGTAGCAGGTCTTCGGCGGTACGTTGTTCTCCAGGTAGCGCCTCAGTATATGATATTCGTGCGCGGGGCTGGCCCCCATGACCGAAAGGTTCGCCGTCCGGCCCGGAAAGAAGTTGGGTATGTAGCTGGTGTTTGCCAGCGAATCCCCCAGGAACACGACGTCATAGGAAGGACTGTGGCTGGAATCCGCAAAGCGCCGGGTCCAGATGTAGTCCGCCGCATCTTGGTCGGCATACGCCAGGGGCGGGGTCGCGGCCAAAAACAGCCAGAACAGGAACAGGGGAAGGAGGGCCAGGAGGATATGGAAGCTTATTCGCATTGCAGTTTTTTTTTGCATGGGCTGCCTCGTCGGATCATGCTAGAATTGGAAATACAAGAATTCTGTTTCAAGCAGGGACCTGAACAGTAGAATCCCGAATACAAGGGCCCAGTATAGGGGCCAGCGGACCACGGCGGGGAGGCCGGCAAGGAGCTTCCTGCCGTCCCGGTGCCTTGTGGCGAACGAGCTGATGAACAGGACGAGGCAGAGGAAGAGGTTGACCAGCATGAAGTCGAGCCCCACCCCCGTGACCTTCCTGTCCATCATCAGGATAGTAAGGAAGGGACCCGTGTCGCTGGCGGTATACAGGGCCTGTTCCGCCATCGCAAGTTCTCCGGGGATGGCCAGAAATTTCTTGAACACCTTTACGGCCTGGCCCAGTCCGCTCGCCCGGAAAAAGACCCAGCCGGCGCAGACGAGGGCAAAGGTCACAAGCATCTGGACGGGCTTCCAGAACGGCCGTACCCCCTGCCCGTCTTCAAGGCCAAGTGCCAGGCGCATCTTCTTCCGCACGGGG
>JAILON010000059.1 GCA_024690865.1 Treponema sp.
TGGTCAGGAAGGCCAAGAAGGGTGGGTGCAGTTGTGGCTGTTCCTGTGCCTGCGGCAGTTCAAGCGCCTGCGGCAGCTGCCGCAGGGGGCAATCCCGAGCTCACACCGTCCGTGACGGAACTGCGTCACGGACGTGACTGAACTGCGTCACGGACGGTGCCGGAACTGCGTCACGGACGTGACTGAACTGCGTCACGGACGGACTCTTGCAGGAAGCCCCGTTTTTCCCTGCGTTTTCTTCTTTACGTAAAATCCCAGGGCTTGTTTCAGAAGCCGTTTTTCTTTTGAAACTGCTTCCCCATTGCATAAATAAGTGTTTCCTATTAAAATACATATCGTGGTGAATAGTTTTTTGGTGGCTTGAATGGAAACTGAAGATAAGAAGACTTCTATAAGGACCCTGTCCCTGAAGCCCGCCTCCCGTCCCATTCGTATGGGGATTGACGTAGGCTCCACGACCGTGAAGGTCGTTATTTTGGACGATGAGGGTTCGATGATATATGGTGTCTATGAACGGCACCGGGCGGATATCCGCAGCACTATAATAAACGTCGTGAACAAGGCCTTTGACAGCCTGGTCTCAAAGTTCCCCTTGGGAGAGGATCAGTGCATTAGCGTCAAGGTGACGGGGTCTGGAGGCCTTTCCGTCTCGGAATGGTTGGGCATTCCTTTTATTCAGGAGGTCATTGCCGCAACCACAGCTGTGAAAAAGCTGGCGCCCCAGACCGACGTCGTAATAGAGCTGGGCGGCGAGGACGCCAAGATAACGTATTTTGAAGGTGGCGTGGAGCAGCGGATGAACGGAACCTGTGCCGGGGGCACGGGGGCCTTTATAGACCAGATGGCTGCCCTGTTGGAAACCGATGCGGCCGGATTGAATGAGCTGGCCAAAGGTGCCGCCACCATCTATCCCATCGCGGCCCGCTGTGGGGTGTTCGCCAAAACAGACATTCAGCCTCTTATAAACGAGGGGGCACGGAGGGAGGACATAGCGGCCTCGATCTTCCAGTCCATCGTCACCCAGACTGTCTCCGGCTTGGCCTGTGGCAAGCCCATACGGGGCCATGTGGCCTTCTTGGGCGGACCCTTGCATTTTTTGGACCAGCTGCGGGAGCGTTTTATCGTTACCCTGAAGCTCGGAAAGGATGAGACGATTGTTCCTGACAACAGCCAGCTGTTTGTGGCTGCCGGTGCGGCGTTTTCCGCCGAACGGGAGATTCCCTGCCTTTCTTCGGAGGAAAAGCGGCAGGTCCACTTTCCCACGGTTGCGCAGTTCAGGCAGTCGCTCCAGAAGCTTGTCGGGGCGGAGATGCAGGAAGTTCAGCGGCTGGAGCCCCTGTTCAAGAATCAGGAGGAGCTGGATGAGTTCAATGCGGTCCACTCTTCCCAGGTTGCGCTGAAGGGGAACCTGGCATCCACCCGCGGGCCGGTATTCCTGGGCTTGGACGCGGGATCCACGACGACAAAGGCTGTCCTTACCGATACGGAAGGTCGTATCCTCTGGAAATTCTACGATGTAAATGCGGGAAATCCCGTCAACCTTGCCATAAAAGTGCTGAGGGACTTGTATAAAATCCTTCCGAAGGACTGCTATATCGCACGGGCTGTTTCCACGGGGTATGGAGAGGCTCTTTTCCAGGCTGCCCTGGGGGTTGATGCGGGCGAGGTCGAGACCATAACCCACTACAGGGCTGCGGACTTCTTTGTGCCCGGAGTCGAATTCCTCCTGGATATCGGCGGACAGGACATGAAGTGTCTCCGCATGAAGGACGGGGCCATCACGTCCATACAGTTGAACGAGGCCTGTTCTTCAGGCTGCGGCTCTTTCTTGGACAACTTTGCCCATACCATGGGAATGAACGTGCGGGATTTCTCCAAGATAGCCCTGCTGGCGCCCAAGCCTGTTGACCTGGGGACCCGGTGTACGGTGTTTATGAACAGCCGGGTGAAGCAGGCCCAGAAGGAGGGTGCCTCTGTCGCCGACATAAGCGCGGGACTCTCCTATTCCGTCATAAAGAATGCCCTTTTCAAGGTTATAAAGCTGCGCAAGGCCAGCGACATAGGACAGAAGGTTGTGGTGCAGGGGGGCACGTTCAACAATGATGCCGTCCTCCGCGCTTTTGAGAAGGTTGCCGGCGTCAACGCATACCGCCCTGACGTGGCGGGGCTTATGGGTGCCTACGGGTCAGCCCTTATAGCCCAGGACCAGTGGGAGGACCTGCGCCGTCCCAAACCGGGCGACCCCGACCAGGGGCTCCGTTTTGTCAAGAGCGGCATCGTCAGTTTGGAGCAGCTGGAGTCCTTCAAGGTTGACTTGGACCTCCGGCGCTGCGGAAAATGTTCCAACAACTGCCTGCTGACGATAAACACCTTTACGACAGGGCAGGGGGATGGCCTGAAGGTCAGGACCTTCGTCACGGGCAACAGGTGTGAACGGGGGGCCGAGCTGGATACGGCAGGCCATGTCATCGATGCGAGCAGCAAGGTTGCAAGCCAGCTGGATGAGGAAGAAAAAGGTGACCTGCCCAACCTTTTTGATTGGAAGTACCGGAGGCTCTTCCATTATACTCCTCTCAAGGCCGAGGATGCTCCGATGGGGGACGTGGGCATCCCTCGCGTCCTGAACCTTTATGAAAACTATCCCCTCTGGTTTACCTTCTTCACCAAGCTGGGCTTCCGCGTCCGCTTGTCGCCCAGGTCCAGCCGTATGGTCTATGAGAAGGGGCTGGAGACAATTCCTTCCGAATCCGTATGCTATCCCGGCAAACTGGCCCATGGGCACATAAAGAGCCTCATGGACCTCGGGTGCCGCTTCATATTCTATCCCTGCGCCCCCTACGAAAAGCTTGAGGATGCCGGGGCCGGCAACCACTACAACTGTCCCATAGTGACCAGTTACCCTGAAGTCCTCCGCAATAACGTGGACGAGCTGCGGCAGGATCCGTCGCTGCTCTTCTTGAATCCCTTCCTTCCGATTTTTGACAAGGCGGGGCTTGCAAAGCGGCTGTACGAAGTCCTTTCCCCCCACTTCAAGCAGTTGGGCGAGGGGCAGGTCAAGGAGGCCGTGGATGCCGCCTGGGCTGAACAGGAGAAGTTCAAGGCCGAGGTCCAGGAGAAGGGAGAGGAGGCGATTGAGGAAATCATCCGGCGGGGAGCCAACGGCATAGTCCTTGCCGGCCGTCCCTACCATCTGGATCCCGAGATAAACCACGGCATCCCGGAGATGATACATGGCCTGGGGCTGGCGGTGTTTACGGAGGATTCCGTTGCCCATTTGGGCAGCATAGAGCGGCCTCTGCGCGTTGTGGACCAGTGGGTCTACCATAACCGCCTGTACCGTGCTGCATCCTTCGTTACGGGCATGCCCAACTTGGAGCTGGTCCAGCTGACTTCGTTTGGTTGTGGACTTGATGCGGTGACGAGTGACCAGGTGGACGAGATAATGCGGGCCAAGAGCCGCACCTACACGCTCATCAAGATAGACGAGGTGAACAACCTTGGGTCCGTCCGTATTCGCATCAGGAGTTTGATTGCGGCGGTGAAGGCGAGGCAGCGGAACAAGACTGTCCTTCCGGTGAAGTCTTCTGCTTACAAGCGGCAGGTCTTCACGAAGGAGATGAAGTACTCCCACACGATCCTTGCTCCCCAGATGAGTCCCATCCACTTCCGCTTGGTTCAGAAGGCGTTCCAGTATTCGGGGTACAATTTCGTCCTCCTGGGGGCGGTTGATCCAAAGGCGGTGGACATTGGTCTGAAGTACGTCAACAATGATGCCTGCTATCCTTCGATTTTGATTGCGGGGCAGATGATCGCTGCCCTCCAGAGCGGCAAGTACGACTTGAACAACACCAGCCTCCTGATTACCCAGACGGGCGGGGGCTGCCGTGCCACCAACTACATCGGATTCATCCGCCGGGCATTGAATGATGCGGGTCTGAGCCATGTTCCGGTCATTTCGTTGAGTGCGCAGGGATTCGAGAAGAATCCCGGCTTCAAGCTGACTCCTTTCTTGATTTCCCGCTCCATGCGGGCGGTCATGGTTGGGGACGTGCTTATGCGCTGCTTGTACAGGGTCCGTCCATACGAGGCTGTTCCTGGCAGCGCGAATGCCCTCTACGAAAAATGGAGCGGAAGGGCGGAAATCGTGCTGAAGAACGTGAACTCCTTCAGCTACCACAAGCTTATCCATGGAATCATAAAGGACTTTGACGCCCTTCCCCTGTTGCCGATAAAGAAGCCGAGGGTTGGTGTCGTCGGTGAGATCCTGGTAAAGTTCCATCCCACTGCCAACAACAAGATTGTGGAGACCATAGAAAGCGAAGGGGCGGAATGCGTCATGCCCGATTTGGCTGACTTCTTCTTCTATGCCTTCAGCAACGGAATTTTCCGCCACGAGCAGCTTGCCTTCCCCAAGAGGACCGAGTTGGTGTCCAGGTTCTTGGTGTGGTTCCTGGAACGCTACCGGTCTTTCATCAAGAGGGAGCTGCGCCGAAGCCGCCGTTTTGAGCCGCCGTCCATAATCTATTCCCTCATGAGGGGAGTGAACGACATTGTCCAGCTTGGTAACATAACTGGAGAAGGGTGGTTTTTAACAGCGGAGATGGTGGAGCTTATCAAGTCTGGCGTGAGCAGCATCGCCTGTGTGCAGCCTTTTGCCTGCCTTCCCAACCATGTGACGGGAAAGGGGATGATCAAGGAGCTCCGCCGTCGATATCCGGGAACGAACATCTCGGCTATAGACTACGATCCTGGTTCCAGCGAAGTCAATCAGCTGAACCGCCTGAAGCTCCTGCTGAGCAATGCTCCTGCGGGGCGACATCCCGACGAGGGAGATGACGGTTTGATCCTGTGCAAAGACGGAAGCAGGATCAAGCCCGAGGTGCGGCTGGCTGCGGGGGCAAGTGGTTTTGCCGATCCCGAGCCGGTGAACGAAAGTGTGATACCCGCTACTGGGACATGATTCTATACTTGTTGTGGAGATGAAATGAAACGTACGATTTTGCCTTTTGTCGCCGTGTTGCTGGCCTGTTTCGCCGCAGTGCCGGTCTTTGCGGGCTTTTCCAGCTACGGAATTCCGGATTCTTCGGAAATTCGGTCGGAGATAGCATCCTCCTGGTTTGAGGCTCCTATTGCGCTTGTTCGGTCTAAGTCTGAAGAGCTGTATGACGACGGGGCGGGGCATAGCTTCCAAGTCCGCATAGAAGAGGAGGGTGCCTTTTACAAAATCATAATTGCGCCCAAGTCCGTGATGAACGTCGATTACATAAAGGGCGGCGAGACGAAACGGGTGGAGTCCTCCGTATACAGGGAGGGGACTGCCGGGACCTGGATCCTGTACCGTGAGGCCAGGAGCGGCAAGGCTTCCAAGATACGCATACATTTCAATGCTGACCCTGGCGTTTATCTGGAGCTTCGTAACGGCGAGAACAAGACCTTTGCGGACATGGTCCTGTACGACTGCTACATGGTCCGTTCCGTACCCCTCGGCGTACGGTTCAAAAAGCTCTATTCCATGTCTTTTGACGCCATACAGGCCTTGACCAAGAAGTCGCTCCCCTGGAGTTCCTTGAACGTGGTTCCCGGCCAGTACCATCCGGTCCTGCAGATGGCAGCCGTCATACGGAGTTGCCTGCCCCGTATGGTGTACGCCTTTGATGCGGCGTACAATGAAGAGGGAAAACTGTATTCCGTGCAGCGGAATGAGCCCTTGGACTTGAGCGACGAGGCCGTGCGCAAGGACCCCTCGTTGGAACAGGCGAGGCAGGCTGCCAGTTCCGGATCGGGGTTGGTGCTTTCTGCAACGGGGTTCCTAAAGTGGATCGCCGACGGCATAATCGAGCCTTCCACCGGAAGCTTCACGAAGCTTGGGGACATGGTTGCCCCGACCGTGAATTACAGCAGCCTTGGAAAGAAGGGGGTCATATCCCAGACCTGGAACCTTTCCCTTACCTTGGACTGTTGCCGCAATCTTGCTGTCGAAGCGTTGAATGCCCGATCGACCAAGAGGAGCTACAGGTACAAGATGGGGGGGAGTGACGAAACCGGCGTTGACGTTACTGTGGAACCCTTTGTGTCGGACATAGTGGATGGTGGCGAGCTGCGTTCTGTCGGTTACATACAGGATACGGGCTATTCAATTACGGAGCTCAAGAGCCTCCTGTACGTCCTTGCCGTTACGGAATGCCAGTACATCTATTTTGGCGCCATAAAGAGCGGGTCGAAGGTCGGCGGGGGAGATTCCGTGTTCAACAACTGTGCCGTATTCCTGCCCTACTTTGATGACAACGGAAGCTTTGACTGCATCGTGTTTGAGCAGGGCAAGGAGTACGACCTGGATGCCTTCTTGAAACTGCATGGGGATTCCTTCGTGCATTTGGAGCGGGTAAAGTCAACCGACTATTTCCAGCCCATGTATCGCTAGGATGAGGCAGTAAAAAAAGCACGGCAATACACAACGCAACCGCCAGCACAAGCTTCAAGGCTGCAAGTGCGCAGCGTTGTGTTGCCGCGGACTTTTGCAACTGGCTCGGTTATATCAATTTTTTAGGATTTGTAGATGCTTGACATAAAGGATTCTTTCCAGTCGTTGGTGGTTGTGGCCTTGAACGAGTACAAGGCGAAAAATGCCGTGGAGGGGGATGCTGTTTCCCCTGCCCTGGTCAGGGTGGAGACGCCTCCCAAACCGGAGATGGGGGACTTGGGGGTTCCTATGTTCCCCTTTGCCAAAAGCTTCCGCTTGGCTCCCCCCCTGATTGCCAAGGCCGTTTCCGACATCATTTCTTCCTCCCATTCCGAGGAGATGGCAAAAATAGGAACGGTGCAGCCGGTCGGACCCTATGTCAACGTGAAGTTGGACAAGTCCGGCGTGGCGGGAGGCATAGTATCCCTGATTATGGACCAAGGGGCCGAGTATGGTTCCTTCGGCAAGGACGGAAAAAAGCATCTTGAAGGCCGCAAGGTCATGGTGGAATATTCCAGTCCCAATACCAACAAGCCCCTGCACCTGGGACACATGCGGAATGACGCGCTCGGTGAAAGTGTCTCCCGCATATTGAAGAAGGCCGGTGCCGAGGTCTTCCGCACGAATATCATCAACAACCGGGGTATACATATCTGCAAGTCCATGCTTGCCTACAAACTGTTCCACGAGGAGAAGGGGGATACGCCCGCTTCATTGGGAATGAAGGGGGACCACTTTGTCGGGCAGTGCTATGTCGAGTTTGACAAATACCTGAATGGTGAAAAAGACAGGCCGGAAACCGCCCATCCCGAGGCTGCCAAGATGGCAGAGGAGATGCTCGTCAAATGGGAGGCAGGCGATGCCGAGACCCGGGCGCTCTGGGAGAAGATGAACTCCTGGACCCTTGACGGCGTCCAGGAAACCTATGCCAGGACGGGCGTGGGCTTTGAAAAACTCTATTTTGAGAGCGATACCTACCTTCTGGGTAAGGAGATTATACAGAAAGGCCTGGACAAGGGCATTTTCTACAAGGCGGAGGATGCTTCCACCCGCATAGATGTCACTGAGGCGGTCGGCCTTGGGAAGGACGGCAAGCCCCAGACCAAGGTCCTGCTCCGCAAGGACGGGACCTCGGTCTACATCACGCAGGACTTGGGGACTGCCGTCAAACGGCATGAGGATTGGCCCTTCAACCAGATGGTCTATGTTGTGGCCAGCGAGCAGATCTATCATTTCAAAGTCCTTTTCTATATCCTGAAGAAGCTTGGCTACGATTGGACGGACAGGCTCTACCACTTGAGCTATGGTTTGGTGAACCTGCCTTCCGGCCGCATGAAGAGCCGGGAGGGGACGGTCGTCGATGCGGATGACCTCATCGACAGTCTGCATGCCGACGCACTCAAGGCGATTGAGGAGCGGGGCAGGGAAGGTGCGGTTGGAAATGCCGACGATGTGGCTGAGAAGGTTGCCCTCGCGGCCCTGCATTACTACCTCCTGCAGGTTGCCCCGGTCAAGGACATGATGTTCGACCCTGCGGCCAGCCTTTCTTTCAACGGGAACACCGGTCCCTACCTCCAGTATATGGGGGCGAGGATTGCTTCAATCCTTCGCAAGGCGGAGGAACAGGGGCTTGCGGCCCATTCCAGCGATGCCGACCTTTCGTTGTTGACGCATGAGAGCGAGTGGGCGCTGCTGAAGGACCTGCAGCTTTTCCCAGAACTTGTGGCGAGGGCGGCGAACAACTTGGATCCCAGTATCATAGCCGTATACCTCTATGATGTCTGCAAGGACTTTTCCGCTTTCTACCGGGACTGCCCGATAGTTGGAGAGGCGGAAAAGAACAGGCCGCTGGCCCTCGCCAGGCTGACGCTTGCCAGCTGTACGCTTACTGTGCTGAAGAACGCGATGGAGCTTGTCCTGGTGCCATACTTGGAAAAAATGTGATTCTTGACCATAACAGGCTATTTCGTTACAATAGCAATGCATATTCATCGGTAGCTAATGCTGCGTTGTCATATTGGCAGAAAAGGAATATGGCTTCGCAGCATGGTAATATATTATCTAAAGGAGTAAGTTATGGCACTTACAAAGGAAAACTCCGCTTCCATCATCAGCAGGTTCGGAGCAAATGACAGGGATACGGGAAACACGAAGGTTCAGATTGCCCTTTTGACCGAGCGCATCAAGCAGCTTACGGAACACTCGAAGAGGTTCCCCAAGGATGCGACTGCGAAGCGCGCCCTTCTTAAGGATGTTGGACAGCGCAGGCGTTTGATGCGCTACTATCAGAGGAAGGATCTTGATGCCTATCGTCAGCTCATCAAGGAACTGGGACTCCGCAAGTAAATTCACACTATTTTCGAGGCAGCAGGAATCTGTTTTGTGGCTTCTGCTGCCTTGTGTTTTTTATAGTAGCACGAGGAAACCTTGAAGATTTCATCTTTATCAAGGTGGTTCTGAAAAACACGATCAGAAGGAAAGAATGGTACAAAGAGTAACAAAGAAGATTGGAGACGGAGAGCTGATTCTGGAAACCGGCAAGATTGGCAAACAGGCCAACGGCTGCGTCTATGCCCAGTTTGGTGGAACAGTCGTCATTGCCACGGTCTGTGCCTCCAGCAATGTCACGGAGGGAATGGATTTCGTTCCCGTCACTGTTGATTACAACGAGAAATTCTATGCGGCAGGAAAGATTCCCGGTGGCTTCGTCAAGAGGGAAGGAAGGCCAAAGGATAAGGAGATCCTTGTCAGCCGCCTTATAGACCGCCCCATGAGGCCTCTTTTTGAGACGACCTTCGGCCGTGAAATTCAGATAGTTCCGACATGTGTCTCTGCCGATGGTGTGAACCCACCGGATATTCTGTCGGTCATAGCGGCCTCGGCGGCCGTCACGATAAGCGACATCCCCTTCCACGGTCCTGTCGCAGGAGTGCGTGTTGCCTACATCAATGGCGACTACGTGTTGAATCCGACGTATGAACAGCTGAAGAAGGCTGCGCTTGAAATCGTCGTTGCCGGAACCAAGGACGGCTTTACGATGGTTGAGGGCGGTGCCAATGAGGCAAGTGAAGATGTCATGCTGGGTGCGCTTGCGAAAGCCCAGGACTTTATACGTGATATGTGCCTCCTGCAGGAAGAGTTGCAGAAGCTTGCCGGCAAGGAGAAGCTTCCGCTTGCTCCGCTGGATGTCAAGCTTGAGAATGCGGACAAGATTGAAGCGGAGGCAACTCCCCTCATGCAGCAGGCCTGTTTCCAGAAGGGGAAGTTGACCCGCGGAAACGCCGTCGAGGCAGTCAAGAAGCAGGTTGCGGCAAACTATGCCGAGCAGCTTTCTGATCCTGTACAGGCAAACCTGTACTCCAAGCTGTTTGATGATATACAGTACAGGCTGTTGCGGTCCAGTATCCTGGAAAAGGGCCTCCGCATTGATGGACGCGGTACTGAGGATATCCGCCCTATAACCTGCGAGGTCAATGTATTGCCCCGTCCCCACGGAAGTGCGCTCTTTACCCGTGGAGAAACGCAGTCTCTTGCTGTTACCACGCTTGGTACGGCGATGGACGAGCAGGAGTTTGACGATATAGAGGGAAACAGGAGCGAGCATTTCATCCTGCACTACAACTTCCCGCCCTATTCTGTCGGTGAGGTCGGAAAACTTACGACCGGCCGTCGCGAGATTGGTCATGGCAACCTTGCCCGCCGCTCCCTCGCCCCGATGATTCCGAGCAGGGAGGAGTTCCCCTATACCATACGCGTGGTTTCTGAGATCATGGAGTCCAACGGTTCGTCATCGCAGGCTTCTACCTGTGGTGGCTGTCTTTCCCTCCTTGCGGCTGGCGTTCCGATGAAGAAGATGGTCGCCGGTATAGCCATGGGACTGATTACCGACGGACCGCAGTACAAGAAGTATGCCATCCTGAGCGATATCCTCGGTGAGGAAGATCACCTTGGCGATATGGACTTCAAGGTTGCCGGAACCCGTGATGGAATCACCGGTTTCCAGATGGACATCAAGATTGCCGGTGTCTCAATGGAAATCATGAAGAAAGCCCTTGACCAGGCGAAACGTGGCCGCAACCACATCCTTGACATCATGGAGAAGTGCATCAACAAGCCCCAGCCTGTTTCTTCGTTTGCTCCCAAGATTGTGAGCTTGAAGATTCCGGTGGACAAAATCGGTGCCCTCATCGGACCGGGCGGTAAGAACGTCAAGGCCCTGTGTGCCCAGTTCGGTGTCACGATCAATACCGATGATGATGGAACGGTGACTATCTATGGCAAGACTGGAAAGGCTGCCGACGATGCGAAGGGAGCCGTAAAGGCTATCTGCGAAGATCCGGAGCCTGGAACGATTTACCAGGGAACGGTCAAGCGGATAATGGACTTCGGTGCTTTCGTCGAAATCCTTCCCGGCAAGGAAGGTCTGTGCCACATATCAAAGCTGTCGCGTGGCCGCGTGGAGCGGGTGACGGATGTGCTGAAGGAAGGCCAGGTTATTCCGGTGAAGCTTCTTGAGGTTGATAAGATGGGAAGGCTTAACCTTTCTTACATCGATGCCCTTGAGGATCAGGGCCACAAATAGCGGGAAGATGATAAAAAAAAGTCCGGCATTTCTGCCGGACTTTTTTTGTGCGTAGACAGGTTTGTGCTTATTCGAGAGCGTCCAACTCTGCGGATGCTGCCTGTATCTGGCTTGCTGCGCTGTTGATTTCTGTAGTTGAGATGGTGAAACTGGATGTGTTGTCGCTTATCTGGCCCAATGCCGCTGCAATTTTTTCAAATGACGAGGACTGGCGTTCCATGTTGTGCTGTATTTCTCCTGCTCGGTCGACATTTTTTTCCGCCGCAGACTTTATGTTCTGCAGGTGTTGTTCCAGCTCGCTGGACAGCTGGACCTCTGTTTCAATGAGCGCGGTTGTATTTTGGGAGTCGAAGGATAGGGCATTGGAGGCATCCTTCAATTCTTTCGTGTTTTTTTGAATCTCCTTTATGCTTTCTACTACGCTGTCGGCCAGCCGTTTTATTTCTGCCGAAACTATGTGGAAGTTTTTTCCTGCCTTTCCTGCCCCGACAGCTTCCAGCTCTGCATTGAATGCGATTATTCTGGTCTGGCTGGCTATGTCTTCAATCAGGTTCATTATCTCATCTATGCTGTTTGCCTGTTTTGCCAAGCTTTCTACGCAGCTCATGATCTTCTTGTTGGATTCGTCTATCCTGCGTATTTGCTCCATGTTGTCGCTTATGGCCCCCATTGAGGTGAGGAGCTGAACATCCATTTCCACGCATTCAGAGGCTACGGAGTCAACCTTTATTTTTATATCCCGTATGAACTTGCTCATTTCGTTTACGTTTTCATTTATTTGGCTGACGCTGACATTCTGTTCATTTGCTGTGGCCTGAAGCTCCTTGGAGATGGCTGCCAGATTGTTTGCAGTCTCCAGAATTCCTACGCTTATGGACTTTATGTAGGATATGAGCGAGGTGAAGCCTTTGGAAGTTTCGTTGACGAGGAAGTTGCTGTACTGGAGGGAGTCAAAAAGGTTCGTTTCTATGTAGAACGAAGGGTTCTTTTCGTTGATGATTTCTTCCAGCTGTTCTCCCATGTCGTCTGCATAGGTGCACAGCTTCTTTATGACGAGGGTACAGAGTTTAAAGTAGAACAACGCATTGATGATTGTTATTATGATGTTTCGTGCAATTATGCTGAAGCGATCCGCATCTGTGACGATGTAGCGGGCGAAGTACTGCTGGGCCATCATATAGGTAACGATGGTGATGTAAAGAAGGGGGACGATGAGGTAGATGATGAAACGGAGTTTGAGGGACATGCCGAACGACTTCCGTTCGGCCACCATCTCCCTGTCGATTCCGTCTTTGACCAAGGCCTGTGCATAGCCACTGCATATTTCTTCTGAATAGCTTTGGGCCAGTATTGCCGCTGCATAGCCTCCGAACACGCAGCCCAGGAATGAAAATGAAACAACAGTCCAGTTGAATCGAAGTTTTGGGAAGAAGCGGTAACCCAAGGCGAGCAGGAAGGCGCAGGTGAAGAAGAACAGAAAGGTCTGTACGGCTTTGCGCATTGGGAATTCGGCAATCTCTAGGTACAGATTTGTCCGACTTTCCTCATCGTTTAGTTCGCCCAATTCCCATTCCTGGATTTCTTTCGTAATCTGCTTGGTCAGGATGAAGTTCATTGCAGGTGATATGATGAATTCTGCCGCTAGCGTAATCACCGCGGCGACTACAAGTGCCCATGGGAACTGGTCGGGCCGTATGAGGAGAAATAGGATTGAATAGGTAAATATCAAAATCGCACATATGAGGTTCGGCACCATGCCCCTCTTGTATATGCGTTTGTCAAAAGGCATTCCGCTGCTTTTCATTGTATACTCCCGTTGTCTTTCCTGGAATTTCCGACTGTACTCAGCTTTCCTGCGTTTGCTTTCAGCTCGCCTGCCGCATTTACAAGCGATGAGGCGGAAAGTGAAAAATTGTTTATTCCTTCATTAATCTGTTCGATGGTTTCCTTTATCCGTCCGAAGTCTTCGGTTTGGGTTTTGATCATTTCTTTTATTTCCTGCGTCGCATCGGCATTTTGCTTGGAAGACTCATTTATCTCGGAAAATGAGCCCTTTATGGAATTGGAAATATCCTTGCCCCGTTTTATTTCATTCGTGTTGGAGTCTGAATATTTCAGCAGGAGTTCCTCGGTAGCTTCAATCTGCTTGATGTAAGCCTTTATCTCCTTGGTGCTGTCGGCAATGCTGTTGGCAAGCCGTCTGGTTTCAAGTGCGACATTGAGGAAGCTTTTTTCGTCCCCATTGATTGTGGAAGACTCAAGTTCCGTGTTGAAGGCGATTATTTTGGTCTGTTCGGCAATGGAATTGATCATGTTTACGATTTCCCCTATTGCGGAAATCTTCTGTTCCAGTTCTTTTATGCGGATAAGGGTCGATTCATTGGATTCGCCTATAGCCTGCATATTGGAAAGCGTCTTTTCCATGATGTCTGCGCTTGAATCCATGTTGGAGGCCGTTTCCTTTGCTGATGATGCTACTTCGCTTGCCAGATTGTCTATTTCTTGAGACATTTCCGTGTTTTTTTCCATTCCTTCGATGATATCGTCGGTTTTAGACTTCTGTTCTTTTGCACTTTTTTCTGTTCCATCTGAAATCTTTGAAAGAGAGGCGGATGATTCTGTTATCATCGTTGCAATCGATATTGAATTTGAAATCACCGACTGGAACTTCAATATGAGGGAGTTTAGGAGGTATATGTTGTATGAAAGCTCATCGCTCAGATCGCTTGAAAGGGGATTCCCGCCCGTAAAATTGGAATTCCGCAGTGCCTCAAGTCCATTTATTGTCTTGCTGTTCTTTTCCATGAAGCTCAGGTAAAAAATCAGTATCTGGGCGCACATGATGGCTGCATTGAACAGGGCCGTGCATTTTATGCGCCAGCTCCACATTCCCGTCATTCCAACGAAGGGCCGCATTCCAGCGGAAGGTGAAGAGGTGTTTTCCATCCGTCGTGGTGTGTCCAAGTTGTAGGAATGGGGCTGCGATATCTGCCCTATGCCGCTGTTGCCAGAAAAAGCTTCCCGAGCGATGGACGTGAATGTTTTTTGCGTTTCGGGCAGAGTGAAGGCATAGAGGCTCAGCGTCACTATGGTCGTCAACAGCAGCGGTATACAGATGTACAGAATCATTTGGAACCTAAGGGACAGGCCAAAATGCCGTTTTACACTGGTAAACGTGTGGTTTATGCCTGCCTTGACAATTTTGATTGCATAGGTTTCGCACAGGTGGCACCTGAAGCTGTAGGCTATAAGTCCCGCAAAGTAGGATCCGCAGATCCATTCGATGAAGATTGTAATACGGGTGGAAACGCTCATGCGCAGGTCGGCCCGTATGAGAAGGAATGAAATTACCGATGCTGCCAGAAAATATGCCGAGGTAAGCAGAAAGCAGTAGATGGGCTGCCTTTGCAGGCCCATCAAAAGTTCTGTCCTGAATTTTTCATCGCCGCTGTCCTGTGCGAATTGCTCCAGCTGCCGGCTTACGCCCCGGTAGAGCATGTGCCCGATAGTAGGGCCAACGATGAAAATGAAAAATGCAACTACCGGAACCGTGAGTTTGACGAGGGCAAATGCCGATTGCATGGGAATTCTGGAGCTAAATATAGAATAAAAGAGGATAAGTGCCAGTGAGGTCGAATTGACGGCCCAGCTTTCAAATACAAGCCGTTTTCCAAAGTTCATATTATATTCCTCCATCCATGTCCAGCATCATCGTTGCAAGATTGCCCGATTCCAATTTGAGCCGGTCGATTGAAAGGCTTATCTTGCGCGTTGAGTTGTTTATATCATTGAGCCTGGTATTTATATCTTGAAGTGCTCCTTCAATCTGCTGGAATGAATAGAGCTGTTCCGGTATGGACTGCTGTATGTCCTTTGCCTCGTCGGCCGTTTCCGAAGCTGCATCCTTTATGTATTTGAAGTGCTGCTCCAGGTTTTCGGAAATCGTGCTGCCTTCATTTATCCGTTGTGTGAAGTCCTTTCCCGTTTTTATGAGGTTTTCGTTGGATTTGTTTATTTCGTGAATGCTTTCCTGTATCTCATTCGTAAGCTTGATGGTGGAGTCGGCGAGGGCCCGGATATCAGTAGCTACATTCTGGAAATCTGCTCCTTCGGTGTCTATTCCGTTTGCTTCGAGTTCGGCATTGAAAGCGATTATCTTTGTCTGGGATGTTACTGTCGTTATGAGGTTCACAATATCCTGTATTTTGTTTATCTTGTTTGAAAGGCTTTGTATGCCGTTTATCGTTATGCTGTTGGAATCCCGTATGGCCTTCATCATTTCACTGTTTTGCCTAAGGATTTCAATATTGTCGTCAACCTGATAGGATGTGGTCTGGGCAACTTTTAGAACTTCGTCGGCCTTGGATGCAACTTCGGAGAGGCTGGTGTTGAGATTTTTCATCGTTGTAAGTATCTCATTGGAAGTGGAAGACTGCTCCAAGGACGTGTTTGCAGTCTCGTATGATATGGCCCCGAGGGCAGTCGTTGATTCATTTATATCATTGTTTACTTGGGATACGTTGCTTACAAGCCCTTGGAAGAGGAGGATTGTCTTGTTGAAGAGGTAGGTGAAATAGGACATTTCGGACGAAAAGTCCGTGGGAAAAGCGTTTGTGGAACTTGCGCTTGTCCGCATCAATTCAAAAAGTGCCTTTTCCATTTTCCGTGAATTCCGCTTTATGCGTTGGAAGAAAAGCATCGTCAGACTGCTTATTATTATGACGTTTACGATGGAGATGGATACGAGCTTTCTGAATGATTTGAGGAATATAACCTCAAGTAGGGTGAAGATGGAACAGAGTATCATGGGGATGAAGACATAGAGTATGAAGAGTGTGAAGAGGGATTGCCCAAAAAAGTGCTCCCTGTCCACGACCTCTGTATCTAGGCCGTCTACCGCGATTTTTTCTGCCTCTATGCTGCAGAGCTTCTGCGTGTTGTCCAAGGCGAATATAAACGATATGTATGTGGAGAGCGTTGAAACCAGCAGGAAGATGAATGTGTAGCGGCGGGAAAAGTCCGTGAGCAGGTGGAAGAAGACGCTGACCCCGATTGTACAGATTAAGAAGATGCTCATTGTTTCTATTGCCTTTCGAATTGGATACTGCACCAGTTCCTTTACCAGTTCGGTCCGTTCCGTTCTGTCCGCTTTCTGGGTGTCGTAGTATTCCAATTTGCCAGAAAGGCGTGCAATAGATATTTTGTGGGTAATCGGGGCTATAATCAGCTGCCCTATGAAGATATGTATGATCGTGAGGACCGTTGCCACAAGATAGTCGCTCCTGTGGAATTTTACGAAATTTATCGTATACATAAGTATGAAAAGTGCTCCGATGCAATTGAAGGGTATTATGGCAAGGAATACCCTCTTTTCAAAACTGAGTTTCTTGTGTTTTTTTGCCATTTTATACCTCCGAAATCCTCTGTGAGTTTATGGAGTCCAGTTTTTGCGCAGTTTCGTTGAGCATTGCGCTGGAACTGTCTATTGCCTTGGTCGTTCTGTCAAATTCACCAAGGCATACTGACATCTGATCCAAACTTTCACATATTTGAAAGAAGGATTCGTACTGTTCCGTCATTGTGTCCTGCATGTCCTTTGCACTGTCCGACGTGACCGTGCTGGAATCCTCCAGCTTTAGGAACTTTTCTTTAAGCTGTGAGAAGGACGAAGAGCCTTCCTTAATCTTTTGGGTTCCGCCTTCGCTGGATATGATCAGGTTGTCAGCAGTTTCCTGTATGTCCTTTATACTTTCCTGTATATCCTGGGTTGAGCTTGTTATCGTGGATACCAAGCGACGCAGCTCATTGGCAATGATATGGAAATTCCTTCCTGCTTCTCCGGTACTGCTGGCCTTGAGTTCTGCATTGAACGCAATCATCTTGTTGCGCTCTGCCAAGTTGTTTATGGTTGTTATTGTATTTTTCACTGCATCAATCTTTTCACTCAGCTTCTTTATCTTCGTTATGGTCTCAAGGTTCAGATCGGTTATTTCGGACATTTTTTTCATCTCGTCCTCCAGCAGTTTGTTGCTTTTCATGACGTAAGACATTGTCTTTTCCGCTGAATGCTTTATTTTGGACACCCGGGCGGTGACATCTGCAAACGTTTTTTTCCGTTCTTCCATTGTGGCAAGACATTCCGTTACGCCTGACCGTTCGTTCATCGTGATTTCCTTGTTCTTCGAAGCTATATCCGCCAGTTCCGATGTCGAGGCGAGGATGTTCTGGCTTGCAGACTTGAATGTCCGTGCGATGCTTTCCAAATAGGCAAGCAGTTCGTTTATGAGGAACGTGTTCAGTTCAAGTTCATAGCCTAAGTCTGTCGGGATGTATACGTGGTCCTTCTTCGATCCTGAATTGAGTTCTTCCAGCAGTGTGACGGACTGCTGTATCGTTGTGGAAATGTGGCGGAAAAAGAATCCTGATAGGAACAGGTAGGTTATCATATTCAGTATGAGCATCATTCCCATCTTGAATGTTAGGTTCGGCAGATTGTACTGTCCCATTATGGCCCTGTGCTGCATGCCCATCTGGGCTAAGGTTGCAGACATGAAGGGCAGTATTATGTGGAAGAAAACCCGCACGTACAGCGGCAAGCCGAAGAAGCGGGATTGATGGACGGCTTCGGGGACTATCTCCTTTTGCAACAGTTCCTTTGTAAGGTCTGAACAGATGGACTCAATGAATATGTAGCGGGATACTGCTTCGATGACCAGGGCATGGAAGAGTCCGACCGCTATGAAAAGGGCCGTAGGTGAATCCAGCTTAAGCCCAAAGCGAAGTATTGCAATGAACAGGGCCATGTTCAGGAGGTACATGAGGCCGAATACAAGCGATGAGATGAGGGGATATATCATCAGGCGCCGTATTATATCCATCCGCTTTTCAGGACTGCATTTCCCTTTTTTTTCATCTTCCAAGGCTTTTTCCAGTCCCATCGTGATGAAGCTGTCCATCAAGGGTGCGAGGAATACTGCATTTACGAATATGATTGCGAGGAAAATCGAGCCGAGTTGGAGCGGGGGGAGCAGCTGTAGCTGCAGTAGACCCGAAAAGTAGAATGTGATGACGGCTGAAAGGACTGTCATCACGATATCGGGGACTATTCCAGCCTTTGCTATCTGGCTTTTAAATGTTTTTTTCTTTTTCATCTGTTCCATTCTCCATCATTTTGTCGTAAGCGCAATGGCTCCGTCCCAGTCCTTCGGCTTTTCCTCGAAGAGTTTCTTGCACCTGTCCAGTAGTTCCTGGGTGGCCTTGTCACCGGGGGTTTCCCCGTTTGCAAGCAGGAAGTATTCTTCTGCGGTCTTGAAGTTTCCTATTTCGTACTGGTTCAGTCCTTTCCTGTAGTTCTCCAAGAAGGAGTCGGAATATTCTTTGTCATCCGTGCTCAATGCATATATCCTGACCGCATGGGTCTTTCCTTTGACTTTGACGTTGTCGATGTGCCGTATAAGGTGGGGGAGTGAACCTTCTTCTGTTGCGGGAAGCTCCTTTTCTTTTTCGGCTTCCTGTACTGCGTCTATGTCTTTTTTGACGCTTTCTGTAATCAGTATTTCAGCTCCATAACGCTTGGTCAAGCTTTCTACCCTGGAAGCCAGGTTCACGTCATCGCCTATTACCGTATATTCTTTCTTTTCTTCACTCCCCAAGGCACCGACTATTGGAGTTCCGTAGTTTATGCCTATTCCTATTCTGAACTCGTGTCCACCCATGTTCAGGAGGCTGGTGTCTATTTCTCTGGCAACCCTGCTCATTTCCAGCGCTGCATTGGCGGCACGGTTCCCATTGTATATGTAGCTTTCGGGGGCGCCAAACAATGCCATTACTGCATCTCCCATGAACTTGTCTATGGTGCCACCGTGGGCAATGATTATCTTCCCCATCTTGGCAAAAAACATGTTCAAAAAATCAACGACGTTTTCTGGGGAGTTTTTTTCGCTTATTGCCGTGAAGTTGCGTATATCAGCCATGAGTATGGCCACCTGTCTCTTTTCTCCGGCGCTTTCGCCAAATGAACTTTCGTCTTTGATTATTCCTTTTATGACTGAAAGGGGCAGGAACCGTGAAAAAGCCTTTTCGACCCTCCGTTCGGCTTCCTCTATCTGCTTGAATTCAATGGTCTTCTTTATAAGCGGGGTATATATGCTGATGAATTCCCCCACCCGTTCCCTCGTCCTGTTGTTGGAGAGCAGGTCCCGACAGATGCCCAAGTGGGCCGTGTACGGTATTTCGTCTATAGTCTTTTCTTCTTCGAGCGGGAATTTTTCGTAGCTTCGTATCTTGGAAGTCTTTCTTCCATTGTTCCTGACGGCTTTGAAATGGTCCTGCAATTTCCAAGAGTTTTGCCAGTCATTGCCGCCAACGACGTCGGACTTGGCATCAAAGTCCGCCCTCGCTATCTGCTTGAAGTCGGCTATTTCTACATCGTCAAGCTGATCCGAGAACATGTATATTTCAACCAGCCGTTCCCCTTTTAAAATGAGCGAGAATGCGTCAAAATCCAAGACGCTCCTCATGGTTTTGCCCATCGTCTGTATCAACGTCTTGAGTTCATACCGTTGGGATTCAATCTTGTAGGCTTCCCTCGTTACGTACAGGCCGTACAGTTCCTTGTCATAGGCATCGCCCAGGAGTTTTATGAAGGATACGGAGGAACTGAGGCCTTTCCGTTCCCCTTTTTTGATGCCGCTGTTCCTTTCAATGGCCTGCCGCACGGTATTCACTATTGTACCGCTTCCTGCCGAGCTGAGAGGACATGATGCATCGCTTTTGCAGTTGTTGGTCCAGAAACTGAAATTTTCCCCGTCGTCGGCAGTTCCTATTACGACTGCTATGTCGCGGAGGTAATCCGTGTTTTTCAGTATCCGCGAGAAGGCATAGGCGTCTATTACGGGGAGGTCCGTGCTGACGAGGGCACAGTCGGGGTGGACTGCAGATGCCAGTTGGACCGCGCGTATGCCGTCGTTCGCCGTGACGACGGAAAAGCCTTCTTCTTCAAAGCTCTTCTTGAGAAAGGCGGCCTGGGCCTTTGAGTACATGGCGAGAAGGATCTTCTTTTTTTCTGCTTCACTATCTGACATTCAAAAGCTCCTCGACAGCCTGAAGGAGGTTGCCCCTCTGGAAGTCTGACTTGACGATGAATGCCTGTGCTCCTGCATCGAGGAACTGCTTCTTTGCCTCTGGATCGTATGCTCCCGAGACCACAATGACCGGCATGCCGTTGTACTGTTCCTGCCGCCGTATATTGTTCAGCATCATTATTCCATCCATGCGGGGCATGGCTATGTCCGTTATGACTGCATCAATGTGCTTTTCATTCAGCTTGCGCAGGGCATCAACTCCGTCTACCGCAGTTTCCACCGCGTATCCGGAGCTTTCAAAGATGGCGGCCTCTATTTCCCGGGTGGTGGAAGAATCGTCCACTACGAGGACGGAGTACGTCTTTTTCATTCCTTTTACCCGGGATTTCTTGATGTCGTAAGCCACCAGTTTCTTAAGCCGCTGGATTATGTCTGGAATGTTGAGGATGGGAATTATGGAATAATTCTCATCAAAGACGATGCCCCTCATGCCTTTCATGCCCTGCATTATCTTTGGCAGGGGGATGGTGACGAGGTTTTCGTACTGGTCAACGGAATCGACCATTATGCCGATGCAGCTTTCGAGGTATTCTACGACTATTATGTGGAAAGATGATGGGCTTTTTCCGTTTCCGAGTATTGATGAAAGGCTGTATACCGGAATCAGACGGTCCCCCAGTTTTATGTATGTTTGGTCCTGTATTACCGTCTTTGGAATGTTGTCATTGTCTACCAATTCCAGCACGTATTCCGCAGGAAGCATGAATTTCATGTCTCCCGAATGTATGAAAAGCCCCTCTTGGGTTGCGACTGTGAGTGGTATCGTAAGCTCGAAGCTGGTCCCCTTGTTCTTTTGGGCGTTGAGCTTCATCCGTCCCTTTATGGATTCGATGGAGCTCCTTACTATGTCCAGGCCCATCCCCCGGCCCGAAAGCAGGGTTGGAGTGCTGAGCGTTGAAAAGCCCGGGGTATACAGGTACTGCTGCAGTTCATTCTCGCTTTCTTCCCGTATGCTTTCCGCATCCAGCGGGTACATCTTCATTGCCTTTTCACGGATCTTGTCCCAGTCCATTCCCCTTCCGTCATCGCTGACTTTTATGAGCAGGTGGTTGGACATCTGCCTGGCGGTGACCGATATAAGCCCTGTTTCATCTTTGCCTGCGGCTTTCCGTTCGTCCTTGTCCTCTATGCCGTGGTCTATGCAGTTCCTGATCAAGTGGAGCAGTATGTCCCTGAGCTTTTCCAGTATGAACTTGTCCAGCATGAAATTTGCGGCAGGAATGTCAAACCGTATTCCCTTGCCGGAGTTTATTGCTTCCTGTTCAATCTGCTTCTTAAGCGGGGTCAGAATTATGTCCAACGGAAGCAGCCTCAAGTCCAAGATCTGATGCTGGGCGGTCAAGACGGCCTGTTCTATCCTGAGGACATCTTCCTTCATCTGGTTGGGGAAATTTGCCATCTTCATATCGGGACTCCGGAGGCACAGGTCGTCCAGCTGTTTTTTAAAACTGAACTGCTTGGTGATTATGTCGTCCACGGACTTGAGTATGGCATTGATCTTTTCAATCGGTATACGGATGGACGTGATGCTGGACAGATCTTCAAATATATCGCCATCACCATCATCTTCTTCTCCTTTGCCTTGGTCCAAGTCTTCAAGTGAAAAGAAGTTGCCTTCAGCTGCCTTTGCATAGATTTCGAAGAGTACGCCGGTGTCTGCATCTCCTGATCCGCCGCTTTCTATGTCCTTGAGGCATCCTTTGATTATGTCGCAGGTCTTGAAGGTGAGCTGTACGATCCTGTCGCTGAGATGGAACTTTCCTTCCCTAAGGCCCTTGTACACATCCTCCAATCCATGGGAGATGTTTTCAATCGTCGAATAGGAGAGCATCCGGGCAGTTCCCTTTATGGTGTGCAGGCTTCTCAATATGACGGTCAGACTGTCCCTGTCGCCCTCATCGTTCTTCAACTTGATTATTGAATCGTTGATGGTGTCAAGGTTGTCCCCCGTTTCCGAGATAAACTCCTTGATGAATGCATCTTTTGAGAATGCCATCTTTCCCTATCCTTCCCTTATGTGTTTTAAATAGCCGTCGCACAGCATTTCAAAGTATTCGGGGCAGAACTGTCCCGTGAGGAAATCATAGTCCTTCCTCTTGTCTTCCCGGTATTTTGATATGAAGCTCCTGCAGTCTTCAAAAATCCTTTTGCACTTTTCGAATTCTTTATCCTTGTACTGCATGACTGCAAGCCGGAAGCTTGCAGGCCAGAAGCTTCTGTTCAGCATAACGGCCTTCTCAAGATGCCCCTTCGCACTGCCGCCATCTCCCTTGGCTGCATATATGAGGGCTTGAAAAAAATATTTGAACTCCATTTCGTGGGGCAGGAAAACCCTTTCTGAAAGAATTTTCCACGCCTCTTCATGGGCGTCTTTTTCTATGAGGCTGTCCAGCTTCGTATAGAATTCCTGTATGGAGTCGTTGTTGCTTGCGGCTGTTGTTGATGCAGCAGCTGCCGTTGCAGCTGGAGCTGATGCCGTAGCTGCCGTTACAGCTGGAGCTGATGCAGCAGGTTCGGCTGCTTGCTTAATGGTGGACTGTGGTATCACTGGGGCTTTTTGTACCTGCTGGACATATCTCGTGAAAGATGCTGGTTTTGTTGAAATGGGTTCTTTATCGTGGGCTGGTAATGATGTTTTTTTCTTTTCCTCTTTTCCTGCTCCTGCGGAAATCTTCTTTAGGTAGTACACGGTGCCGGTATGGAGTTTTTCAAAAGGAATTTCAGCCCTGTTTATGTTTCCCACTTCGTTTATGGAGAGGATGACTATGCCGCCTTCCTTAAGGTTTTTGGAAAGCTTGTTCAATATCTTCAGCCGTACTTCCTGGCTGAAGTAGATGAACACGTTCCGCATGAAGATGATATCCATGCTGCCGTCGGGAACTGGAGGAGGATCCTGTGCAACGAGGTTGTAGGGGAATATGCGTATCTGCGAGATAAGATCTTGGGAAATCGTCATTTTTTCTCCATCCCATCTGCCGGCATCCTCTATGAGGGAGCGGTACTTGCTGCCGTCTGTCCGGAATGAATTCTTCGTGTATATGCCGGCTTTGAACTTGGCCAGCGCGTCGGTGTCTATGTCGGATGCATAGATTGAAAAGTTCAGGCCACAATCTTTTGCCAAGGTGTAGATGGAAATCGGTTCTTCCCCGGTTGAGCATGACACGCTCCAGATGTTTATCTTAGAGTTTTTGTTGGGAATGAAAATCTCGTTTTTTAGGAAGTCGAACTGTTTTTCCTCCCTAAAGAAGTATGTTTCGTTTACGGTTGCAGCATTTGTCAAGTAGGAAAGCTCTGCATCGTCTTTTCGTACCAGTTCGCTGTATTCGGAAGATGATATTCCCATGCCGGCAGTCCGCTCAAGGATGAGCTTCTCCATATATTCCCTGTGGACATTTGCAATCGTAATGCCTGAGTGGGCTTCCAGTATCTGAAATATTGAATCAAACTCCCTAAGCATCTGCCCGCATATCCTTTATGGATGGATGACGGCTGCCTGTACGGCCGCCCCAATTCTGTCCAGGGGAAGTACTGCTTGTGCCGCCCCTGCCTCTATGACAGCCTTTGGCATTCCAAAGACAATGCAGCTTTCTTCGTCCTGGGCCAGGACGCTGCCTCCTGCCTTGCGTATTTCAACCGCACCGTCCGCACCGTCACGCCCCATTCCCGTCAGTATAATGGCCAATGCCTTGTCCTTAAGGGCTGTCGCAGCACTGGAGAACATCTTGTCCACCGAAGGCTTTAGGAAGTGGAGGGGAGGGTCGTTGTTCAATTCCATGACGTAGGCGCCGGAGGACTTTGTGATGACCAAGTGGTTTTCCGACGGGGCTATGTACGCATGGCCCTTTTCGGGCCGTTCTCCGTTTTCCGCCAGGGTCACCATGAACGGTGTGGTGTCGTTCAACCATTTGACCAGCTGCCTGTCAAAAAGCTTGTCTATGTGCTGCGTTATGATGATGGGAATGGGAAAGTTCTCTGGAATTCCCCTCAGTATTGTCTGCAACGCACTTGGTCCGCCTGTCGAGGAGCCGATGAGGAGGAGGTCGTAGTTTCTCCTGGGAATTTTCTGCCCGAGCTCGGAAGCGGAGGCAACCGACACCTTGCTGGCGCCTTTTTCCCTGTGGGTGACGATTGCCTTGTCCTTGCGGGTCTGGGATATGGCGTATATCTTTTCCCTGAATTCCTGCAGCATGCTGTCGGTCATGTCGATGACGTTGGGTTTGCTCAGGACTTCAAGCGCTCCCGCTGAAATGCTCTTGTAGGTGGAATCCATGGAATCTTCCGTCGTGAACATGACGATAGCCGCATTGGAGAATGCTGTAATCTGCCTCGTGGCCTCTATACCGTCCATGACGGGCATGTTTATGTCCATGATGATGAGGTCTATGTTTCCCTTCCTGGCCTTCTCCACCGCGTCCTGGCCGTTGCATGCCTCTCCAGCTACTTCAAACCGTTCGTCTTTCCCGAACAGCTGCTTGAGCATTGACCGAATCAAAGCCGAATCATCCACAAAAAGCACCCGTATCATAATCCGCCTTCCTCCATGAATTTTGTCATGTCCACGACATACCGTATCTTGTCTTCGGAAAAGCTTACGGACCTGATCCCATGTCTGGCGAATGATCCGCACAAAATGCGGCAGGCAGGCCCGCTTTCTGCATCGCATGCGTCCGTTATGACGCGGGGCATAAGGACGGTCCTGTATTTTTTCCCAGCTATGACGAGGAGCGATCGCATTCCATTTTCTGCTTGAGGAATGGTCCGCCGGAACGCTTTGCCGACGGCTGTGTCGATCGACAGTGCCTGTGTGTCAACGGTATCGCCCAGCCGCGCGTCCAGTATGTCCTGTTGGGGAATGAGCAGTTCGATATTTTCCCAGTCGAGTCCTGCATAGAGGTTAGCTGTTTTCAAGGTCTCTCCTGATTTTTTCAACCGCAGCCTTCAGGTCTACGAGGGGAACCATGCTGTCGGCCCAGCTGATGGTTCCGCAGAAACAGCCATGTTCTTCAGACTGGGGAAAAAGCTGCTTGGTCACTTCCTGCGTATACTTGAATTCCTCTATGCCGCCAACCTGCAGTGCCGTGTCGTCGCAGTCCTTGAGTACAAGGAAAATGCTTTCCTTCCCTTTCTTTGTCTCTCCTTTCCCTAGGAAGAGCGACCAATCTATGGCGGCAACCGGGCTTGAATAGCAGTTTATGATGCCCCTTACGTACGGGGGGGCGAATGGAACTGGATAGATGGTGTTGTTTCTGACAATCTCTTTGACGGATGACGATTCTACGGCGTATTTTTCCTCGCCGGAACTGAAAATCAAATAGGGCCATCCTCCGTCTACACTTTCTTCACTGTCGTTCATTTTTCAAGTATAACTCTTTTTTCCCCGGCATTCAAGGTTCTTCTTGAAGGGCCGCCACGACTGCCCCGGCACCTCTTGTGGCATAAAAGGCCTTCCCCTCGGGGGAGGGGAGGGCGGGGGCTACAGTATGGAGCGTATCATGTTTATGAGGGGAGACTCCTGGGATTGGACTTTCATGCTCTCCTTGAGCGACTCCCTCTCTGCGGTTTCGGCGGCCTTTGTGGCCGGCTCTCCCTCTGCATTGGCGGCCGGTTTGGTGTCGGTGACCGCATTGCCCTCCGTACTCTGGCCCTCGGCGTCGTCCGGGAGCTTTACCAGCACGATTTCGTCGCCGACGTTGAGCACGTCATAGAATCCCTTCTTTTTATACTCTCCTTCGGAGATTTCCTCGTTCGCCTTCGTCACCGTGAATGTACCCAAGGTGTCCGAGCTGTTGTAGACGACTCCCGTCCCCGTATCCACGGTTTTTATCTTGCCTTGCTTTACTACGTCAAAGACGGCACCCTTTACGATTCCATCGCTCTTGCCCAGGTCTACCAACAGGGTGTTCGTTGCATTGTTGAGTATGTTGCCGCGGATGGGCAGTATGTCCAAAACGGCCTGCCTAAGGCGGCGTAGGCCCTTTGCGAAACGGTCGTTGCCCGTACGGTATATGTGCATGTTGGTCGTCTTCGTTCCTGTTCGGCCGGAGTATACCTGCGCATCGAGGGAGAAGGAGCGGTCCGTCTCATGGGCCGAAAGGATTATGAAGTAGTCGCTGCCGGAGACTCGGGCCTGGTGGTACGCGTCTCCATATCCGGACACAGCGACGGTCTGCACGTTCACGGCGGTGGAGGGCACGCCCTTGAAGATGTCTCCTGCTGCCAAGGCGATGATTTCCTCTACATCGGCATGGAGAATCTGCACTCCACTGTTGACGAAGTAGATGCCTATGTTCCACCTGCTCTTGTCCAAGTAGAAGGGATCGACGTTCCACTTGTGGGCGAGATTGTCACCCATCATGCTTTCAAGTGCCTCGATGGTGTCGTCGTTCTTGACCTGCTGGGACATCCGTTTGACCGTCGTCCGGGGCGAATTTTCGTCCAGTTGGACTGCCTTGCTGCTGCTGGAAGGAACTTCGTTTTCCTTTATGAATTTCAGCTGCTGCAGGTACAGCTCATAGAAGCCGTCCCTTTCCAGCATATTTGCAAAGGACTGGCGTACGTTGGAATTCAGGGGATCGACCGAAAGGGCTTTTTGGTACTCGTAGCGCTCGCTTGGACCGTCGAAATTCCGCTTGAATTCCTGTGCCTTGTTTATGTGGAATGAGGCCCATTTGCTCCTCCGGGAATCCTCTATGCTCAGGCAGCTGCCGACTATCTGTTCCAAGGCGAAGCGCATCACCTCGTCATAGGGGTCTACGGAAAGTCCGGTGGAGAAGGTCGCTATGGCTCCTTCGTTGTCGCCGAGCCTCTTCTGGGAAAGGCCCTTGAGGTACCAGGCTCCCGTTAGGTTCCTGTTGCGCGAGATGCGGTAGTCGCAGAGGTCCATGACCTCGTTGTAGCGCTTCTGCTCATACAGGATGTTGGAAAGCAGCTCGTAGGCCCTGTCGTAATTGGAATTTATCTGGATGGCGCTCCTGACCAGGCGCTCTGCTTCTGTTAGATTGCCCCTCTTGGTCGCAAGGTAGGATGCAAGGTAGTAGACTTCTGGATCGCCGTTGTGGTATTCGATGGCCTGCTTGACATACTTGTCGGCTATATCGTCCTTGCCTTCCTCTGCGCTGACCAGGGCCAGGCTGAGCAGGGCCTTGCGGTTCTTGCCATCACGTTTGAGCGCGTCGAGGTAGAGGTTTTCAGCCGAAGACAGGCTGCCACCGTACAGCTTCAGCTCTGCAAGTCCAAAGCGTGCGTCTATGTCGTTGGGATATTTTGCAAGGACTTCGTTGAACACGTCCCGGGCTTCGTCAAGGCGGCCCAGCGAAATGAGGGCCATCCCCTTCAAGTTTTGGATTTCGCTTGTCCTGCGTGAGTAGCGGAGGGCATTGTCGGCATATTCAACGGCCAGGTCGTATTCGCCAAGGTTGTAGACGCAGAGGGCGAGGTTGTACCATGCGTCCCCATACTGTGGGTTTACCTGCAGGGCCTCCCGGTAGGATTCCACGGCCCCGTAATAGTCCCCGGCCTGCTGTGCGCCATAGGCACTTTCATACAGGCTTAGGGCACTCTTGCTTCTTGTCTGGGCTGCCAGACTAGATACACTGGAAAATATGATGAAAAGGCAAAGTCCCTGTGAAACTAAAAAACGGATTTTCATTTTTTCCCCCATTTTGAAACTGAAAAGGCCACCACCCTCGATTATTCATCGGTATTTTTTGCTTGAACTTTATTGTTATGGTTCAGGACCTTGATTACGTCCACCTTGTGCCCTTCCATTTCCTGGACGATGAAGTCCCAGTCGTGCCAAGAGACCTTTTCAAATTTAACTGGAATTTTGCCAAAGAGGTCGAATACGAAACCTCCCAGCGTGTCGAAGTCGTCGCTGGGGAAGCTGGACGCAATCGTCTCGTTGAGGTCGTCCAGGTCCACGCGGGCATCGCACAGCCACACGTTGTCTCCAAGGGGCAGAATGTCCTCGCGCTCGTTGTCGAACTCGTCCTGTATGTCTCCGACGATCTGCTCTATGATGTCTTCCATGCAGACTATGCCGCTTATGCCGCCATACTCGTCGATGGCAATCGCTATGTGGACATGCCTCCTCTTGAATTCCCGCAACAGGCTGTCAATCCTCTTGCTTTCCGGTACAAAGTATGCCTTCCTGATTATCCGTTCAAGGTTCAGCTCTTCGTGGCGGGATATGGCTGCGATGAGGTCCTTGACGTACAGGACTCCGACCACATTGTCTATGGAGCTGGAATAGACGGGAAAGCGGGAGTGGCCGCTTTCCGTTATCTTTTGCAACAGTTCGTCGGCATCCGTTCCCATGGAGAGGAAGTCAACATCTATCCTGGGAATCATCACTTCCTTGACCGTGGTTTGGGAGAGGTCTTCGACCCCTCGTATCATGTCCTTCTTTTCTTCCGTCAGGAGCTTCTGTTGTGCAGCATCCTCTGCACTGACCGTCCTTGCGTCCGCCGCAGACCCGGCGGAATGGTAGGCCTCCTCCTCTTTTTTCGCTTCCTTTTTAAATCCAAACAAACCCATCGTTATATATCCTTCAGCCTATGATCCTTTCGCCTTTGAGGGCATCCAGTATGGCCCCCTGCTTTTTCAACATGGGGCAGACCGGCTCCTGCCCCTTGATGACGTGCTCTTCCCCATGGTCAAGGCCGTTCAGGTGCAGCATTCCGTGGACGAGCAGGCGCTTGAGCTCCTCGTCCTCCTCTACTTCGAAATATGCCGAATTTTTGGGCAGGGTCTCAAGGCTTATCACTATGTCCCCTGCCGCCGTCCAAACCTGTCCGTCTTCGTCGGTATAGCATCCGCCATCTTCAAAACTTAAAACATCGGTTTCCTCATCAATGTTACGGTAGTCCCTGTTTAATTGTCGTATGCAACTGTCCGAGCAGAACATGACGGACAGCTCCTCGCCGTCGTATCCGGCCTGTGCCAAAGCCTTGTGCAGGAAGCCTTCCGCCTTGGGAAGCCAGTCCGGCTCGGCTATACCGTCTTCCATGCGCACGAGAACCCTATTTGCCATGGTTTTCCTCCGGCGTTTCGCTGTCGTTGGCCGTGCCTTTGTCCTTTGCATCGGCATCCTTCGTGGGAGAAGCTTCCGCAGCTTCATGCGGATCCTGCTTCGGTTCTGCTTCTGCGGACTTCTCTGCTTCAGCTGCGTTTTCGGCTTCGGCAGGCTTCTCCTCCTCTTCCTTCTGGTCGGGATACTTCACGCGGGAGTGGTAGTGGCCTATGAGGATCTGTATGAAGGTTTCTTCTATTATACTTATGTCCTTGAAGGTCAGGTCGCAGCTGTTGAGCATGCCGTCGTCTATCTTATCCCTGACCAGCTTCCTGACGAATTTGTCTATCCGGGAGGCTGACGGCTTGTCCAAGCTCTTGCAGGCGGCTTCCACCGTATCTGCCAGCATCACTACGCCGCTTTCCCTGGTCGACGGGGGATTCCCTGTATAGGAGTAGTCCCCCGGATTGGCATTGGGGTTCGTCTTCTGTGCATTTATATAGAAGGGTTTGAGCACACCGTTGCCGTGGTGTTCGGCGATTATGTCCACGACGCTCGCCGGGAGGTGCAGGGTCTTGGCCTTTTCCACCCCCTTGCGGACGTGGTTCTTTATAATCGTGACCGAAAGCGACGGGTTTATGGAGTTGTGGATGTTCTCTGTGTTGCTCTGATTCTCCGTGAAGAACTCAGGAGTGTCCATCTTTCCTATGTCGTGGTAAAGGCTTCCGACTCGCGCAAGCAGGGCGTTGGCCCCGATTTTGTTGCATGCGTTCTCCGAGAGGTTGGCCACCATTATCGAATGGTTGTAGGTTCCGCTTGCGGTCAGGGACATCTGCTTGAGTATCTCGGCGTTGGTGTCGCTGAGGTCCATCAGGCGGAAGACCGATGCCGTGTTGAGGAGGTATTCCAGCGGGGTCAGGAAGCCCAGGCAGAGGATGCCGGACATGAAGCCGTTGAGCATGACTCCCGCCAGCGCGATGTAGTTCTCTCGTGTCGGGGGCCCGCCGACCGGTCCGTTGAAGATTATCATTATGACGAAGAGGAATACCGGCGAAAGGATGCCCAGCAGCATCGCTGCGGACACCAAGTCTATCCTCTTGGTAATCCTCCGAACTATCCTTGACGAAGCAAGGCTGACGCAGAGGCTGAAGATAAAGGGAATGAGCTGGTAGCCGGATGCGCAGAGGACCCCGAACGAGGAGACCAGGGCGAAGCTTATTGCATCCATCTGGCCGAACAGGATTGCCATGAAGAATGTGCAGAAGACGATGGGGGATATGGTGTTCATCGTGTAGGGGCTGGAGAAGAGCATCGTCCTGGAGGCCAGCACGGTGCAGGCGAACACTGCGACGAAGAAAGCATCTCCCGTGATTATCTCCTGTATACTGCACTTCTTGCCGAGGCAGACCCTGCTGAACAGGAAGAAGTAGAGGGCTCCTAGGAGCATGAGGAAAAGGATCGAGTCTGCGAAGGAGCGGTAGTCTATGTAGGCGCGCGAGGCCGACATCCGCTTGAGCTTCGCATAGCCTTCCTCCGTGATGGGGAAGCCCTTCTTCACGACCTTTTCCCCTTTTTCGACGGAGACGGGGTTTTCACTGTCCGCCGGCAGGTTTTTCATTGCCGTTACCGTTATGTCGGAAATCTGCCCCACCTCGTAATCGTTTATGTTGTAGGTGGATATGGTGTTCGTCAGGCTTATGCGGACGAAAAGCAGAATCACCACGAGCAGGAAGCTGGCGAGGAATGCCAACAGTTTTACCGTGTTGTCCTTCATATATTTTGCTATTGACAGGAAAAGGTCGCTGATCCCGCTTTTCGATTCAGAATTCTTCATGTGGTTCTCTCTCGTAAGCCTTTATTATTTGTTTGACCAGAGGATTTCTTACGACATCCTCCGAATCCAGGTGCTGTATGGCTATTCCATCTATGCCGGTGAGGCGGCCAATCGCGTCTTCCAGGCCGGATGTGATCCTTCTGGGCAGGTCGACTTGCGTCAAGTCCCCGGTTATGAACGCCTTGGAACCTTCCCCCAGCCTGGTGAGGAACATCTTCATCTGTTCCTTCGTCGTGTTCTGTGCTTCATCGAGGATTATCACGCTGTTTTCCAGCGTCCTTCCCCGCATATAGGCGAGGGGTGCCGTCTCTATCAGGCCGCCCTCCTGCATCCGGGCTACGGTTTCCCGGGGCAGGATGGAATTCATCGCATCGTAGAGGGGCCGGGTGTAGGGATCCAGCTTTTCCTTCAGGTCCCCGGGGAGATAGCCGAGGCTTTCCCCTGCCTCCACGACGGGGCGGGTCAAGACGATCCCCCGCATCTTGTGGGTCAAAAGCAGCTTCAGCGCCTCGCAGATGCAGAGAAATGTCTTCCCGGAGCCGGCAGGGCCTTCGGCCACGACGATGTCGTTTTTCCGCATCATGGACACAAGGGCGGCTTGTCCCCTGGTCCTTGGATAGACCTTGCGGACAGCTCCGGGGACCGATATGCAGTTGTGCTCGAAGAAGGCATGGTCGTCTGCCCCGATCCTGCCGGCCTCAGGACACTGAGCCTTTAGGATGGACTGTATGAGGTCGATGTCGGAAAGTTCTTCCGTTCCTTGGGCGATTTCGTCCAATATCGAGTCTATGACAAAGCGGAAGCGGCGGACTGCGTCCCCGTCTTCTTCCTCCACGGACAACTCGTTTCCACAGGCGAATATTGGAATTCCTAGGAAGTCCTCGATGAGCTTCAGGTTGCTGTCATTGGTCCCGCAGATGCGGCCAAGCGCCTTACTGTCGGGGACCACTATCGTATATGTCGACATCGTATACCTTATTTTAATATAGTAAATGCAATCCGTCAATATTTGCCTTTTTGGTGCGATGGAATGGGCCTGGATTTTTTACATTTCTGTATCCTGAACGGAGATGTACTGTGTATGGAGCTTGATGAAAAAGATTACATCGGGGTCAGGCAGACCCCGTGCATCAGGGAGCTTGCACTGCAGAGGGGGCTTGCCTTTCCGAGCGATAGCGAGCTGCTGATGCTCATCCTTGGCTCCGGGACTAAGGAAGTCCCGGTGGAATCCCTTGCCCGCAGGACCCTCGAGGTCATAAAGGAAAGCTCGCCAGAGCAGCTCCTTGAGAGGCTGGGCGGAATACATGGAATAGGAAAGTCCAAGGCCCTTGCCGTGGCCGCCGCCTTGGAACTGGGCAGGAGGATGAACGGCTGCTTGAAGGCCGTCGTGAACAGGCCCAGCGAGGTCATCCCATATGTCAAGCATTATTCGATGGAAAGCCGGGAACATTTCGTGTGCGTTTCCCTGAACGGTGCCCATGAAATACTTGGCATCAGGGTTGTTTCGGTGGGAACGACGAGCAGGACATTGATTCATCCCAGGGAGGTGCTGTCGGACCCTGTGGCCGAGCATGCCTCCGCGGTCATCTGCTGCCACAACCATCCCTTTGGCCCCTGCCTGCCCAGCGGGGCGGACGAGGATGCGACGAAGGTGCTGAAGCGTTCGGCGGATATACTGGGAATAAGCTTCCTGGACCACATCATCATCTCTGGCGATGAGTATTTCAGCTTCATGGAGCATGGAATGATAGGCTGAAGCCTTTGTCGTGCCTGTTGCGGGCGGCGGCCCCTTGACGGTCTGAGGCCGTTAGGCGTGCCGTCTGGTTCCGTCGAACTTCACGCCCCAGAAGAAGAGCCCGGTGGGAGGGGCGGTCATGAGGGCCCTCTTCCTGTCCCGGCTGTCCAGTATGTTTTTGAACTCGGACGGAGGTGCCCCCTTCATGGCAAGCTGTACAAAGGTTCCGACCAGCGATCGTATCATTTTCCAGAGGAATGCGTTGGCTTCTATCTCAAAGACGAGGGCGCCCTCGGTTCTGCTGTCGGCAAAAAAGGCGGCCCTGTCTATGTATCTTTTGGTTGAAAGGCTTTGGTCCCCCGCTGCGGAGAATGTTGCGCAGTCGGTTTCCCCATGCAGGAAAGATGCCATCTCGTTCAGGCAGTCCAGGTCCAGTTCGTGCGGCTGGTACCAGACGTAGCGGGTTTCGCTTGCGAGGGGAGGGACCGTTCCCGTCCGTATGAAGTAGCGGTAGGTCCGGGATGTCGCGTTGAAACGGGAATTGAAATCTTGGGCTACCTTTTCCGCCGACTGTATGCGGATGTCGCGCGGCAGGAAGCCGTTCAGGGCCCTGACGTAGCCGGACGGGGGGATCGAGTCGAATGGCGAAAGGAAATTTGCCTTCTGGGCGCGGGCATGGACCCCACTGTCAGTCCTTCCCGACCCGTAGAGCGTTATGGGAGCTTTCAGCATCTTCTCCAGTGCGGCTTCAATCTCGCCTTGGACCGTCCTGACCGGAAGGCCGCCGTCTGACTTGTCCTGCCGCTGCCAGCCGCAGAAATCGGTGCCGTCGTAGGAGACGGTAAGCAGGACGTTAGTCATCGTCGGAGAAGATGTTGTTGTTTGACAGCTCCTTCGCTATGTTGTCATACAGGTTCTTTGCCACTTCAAGCAGGGGGCCTGGCTTTTCCTTGGAGGACTTTCCCAATCCGAAGAGCTTCGCTATGGCACCTTTGAACTCGCTGAGTTTCTTGAGCCGGAGGCTTTCGTCTTCCCTTTGCCCGTACTTGTATTCGAGCAGGCCGCAGAGGTAGAGGATGCCGTCATAGCCGTAGCTTTTGTCCATGTCGGGCCCGAAATAGTGGATGGACTCTATGGACTCTATGCGGCTTGTTTCGTTTATCAGCGTCTGCTGGTAGAAGAAGAGGGCCTTGCGATAGAAGACCTCCGATATGTAGTCGAAGTTGTGTCCGGGACATGCTGTCTCCAAGTCCTTGCACAGCCAGGCCAGCCGAAGGCTTATCAGGGCCCGCTTGAAGGTCGGTCCGTAGGCCAGATCAACTTTTTCGTAGGACAGGAGTGCCAGGTAGTAATAGGCGACCCCGTCGTAAAGGTTCCGCTCGATGAATTTTTTGTCGGTGGAGATATTGAAATTCGGGAAGACCGTCTCGACTTTCTTCTGCCTCTGGGGGGTGTCCGCGTCAAGCCGCTCGAAGGTCGCTTTGTCCTTTATATCGGTAAAGTCGTTCCAGAACAGGGCCGTGTTGCACTTTGGGCAGCAGCCGATGTCATAGATGAGGGGGTAAACCCTGCCAAACCTCTTGGACGGCTCAAACACCCTGTGCAGTTCGTCGGTCAAGGGACCCGCTATCATGCGTCCTCCACCCTTGTGCATCTCTTCCTGTCCGAATTTCTTCCCGCACACCGGGCAGACTACCAGGTCCTTCTTCCAGTATGTTACGGCGGGCTTCTTTCCACCCTCTTCCTCTTTTTTAGAAGCCATATTACCTCCGCTCTATGATCACAAATGCAACGGCATATTCCTTTTCATGGCTCAGGGAAACGTGGACCTGGGCGTCTCTACCGCACAGGTCCTCCAGCTTCTCCCTTGCTCCACCTGTCACGCGGAGGAAAGGCTGTCCGTCACAGTTTTTTTCTATATAAATATCGGCAAGTTTAAAGTCAGAAAAACCTGTTCCTAATGCTTTTGAAAAGGCTTCCTTCGCTGCGAAGCGGGCGGCGTACCATTCCATGAGCCTGGCAGGGGAAGCATCCTTTCGTGGGAACAGCTCCCTCTCGTTGAAGAATCGCTCCACCATTCCTGGCCTGTCCAGCCAGCGGGCGAAACGGGAAACTTTTGCTATGTCGCAGCCTATTCCACATACCATACGTCTTAGTTGTCGTCAGCTTGGGGGGCCTCCCACTCCCACAGCTCTTCATAGGGCTTTTCCTTGAAGACTACTGCCACGGTATTCACCGTCCACGAGCTTATCTTTACGTTTTTCCCACCGTTTACGAACACCGGTATGTCGTAAGAAATACCTGCTTCCGTGCAGAGGGAGCAGTCGGCCCATGCGCTGAAAGAGCTTGCGTTCAGCTTGTCCAGGTCCAGCTGCTTTCCTTCTACGACTATGTCCATCGTCTTGTGTTCCTTTTTGGAGATGTCAAGCCCGGGGGGCACATTGTCGTAGCTTATCTCGATGCCCGGTATGGTCTTTTTTGTTACGGTCGGAATGATGGAAACGCTTACCGTAACCTTTGCGTCCTGGTCCGTGTGGGCGAGATTGCTGAGCTTTAGAAATCCAACTTCCGCGCTGACGTCTTCCGTAGCCCCGTCCAGGTTCACCTCTTCCGTCTGAATCTCCTTGATTCCTTCCACTGCACTCCGTGGTCCTTGGAACTTGATGCTGGTGGGCTCCGTGGATATGCTGCCGCTTTCGTAGCCGTATGCGGGCTTGCCCGATACGGTGGCCGTTACGGGGATGTAGCGGACTATCTCGTCTTCGACTTCGATGCGTATGGTCTGTGGCTGGACGCTTATTTCAACAGGAGAAATGCTGGAAAGCCTCCTGTCTGGCCGTACGTTCACCAGGAAATCGTGAGTCCCTTCTTCTGAAACGCTGCTCAAGTCGATGTAGGCCGCGATGTTTCCAGATGAGATTCCGCTGAGCTCCACCCTGTCCGCCCTGATGCTGACCCGTACGTATTGGGGGATGGTGACGCCGTTTTTAATCGTGAGGTTGCCGGGAGCCTTTACTTCCAGGGGAACGGTGAACTCCTCCCGCTCGAAACTCTGGTACTGGTAGAAGGCGTATATGGTGATTGCCACGACGAAGCTGATCAGCTTTTGCTTCCAGTTGCCGAGTAGCTTTTCACGAAGCAGACTTGTGTTCATCTTCCGAATCCTCTATCTTCTGGTCTTCCTTCTTTATTTCCAACTTCTTTTCAAGAATCCTGGTCAAGGTCTCTATAGGCAGGTCGTAGTGGAGCTGCGAGTCATAGGCCAGGCTGATGGCCCCGGACTCTTCGCTGACGACCAGTATTATCGCATCGCTCTGTTCGCTCAGGCCCAGGGCGGACCTGTGCCGGGTTCCGTACGTCTTCTTTATGTCGTAGTTTTCGCTTACGGGCAGGAAGCATCCCGCCGCGATTATCTTGTCCCCATGTACGATGCAGGCTCCGTCGTGCATGGGGGTGTCGTGTCCGAAAATCGTGATGAGCAGGTTGGATGTCAGGTCTGCATTTATCTTTTGCCCGCTCGCTATTTCCTGCTCAAGTCGTGAGGACTTCATGAACACGACCAGCATTCCCCTGCGTTGCTTTGACATTTCGTAGGCCGCCACCAGTACGGAGTCTACGTAGGTGTGCTTCTTCTTGCCGTTGAGCAGTGACCAGTCCGTCTGTCCAAGCTTGAGGAATATCTTCCGCATCTCGGGCTGCAGCGTTATGACTGCGCCGATCAAGAGGGGAATGCGTATGATATTGAGCAGGCCGGTGAGGGTCTTGAGCTTCAGGAGGAAGACGATTATGACATAAAATATGGCAAAGTATATGATGGCCCTGACGACCTGCAGGGCATTCGTCCGTATGACCACCTTGTAGCCCCAGTATATCAGGAAGCTCAGGATGGTTATGTCCAGGACGGGGTTTATGTAGTTTTTGTAAAAATCACCAAATATTGAAAACAGATCGTTCACTCATCGCCTCCCTGTACCGCAGGCATGTCCTCCTCAATGCAGCTCCTGAAAGAGTCTACCACGTCAAGGGTATTGCGACAAGCCTTCACATCATGGACGCGGAGCATGCTGGCGCCCCTCAGCACGGCCAGCATGTTTGCCGCAAGCGTTCCGTACAGCCTGCCGTCGCTTCCCGGATCTCCCCCCGACTCTCCCACCATCGTTCCGATGCAGCTTTTCCGTGACAGGGCCATGAGGACGGGGTACTTTCCCCCGCACAGGGATCCGCAGCCCCAGATGAGGGCCCTGTTTTCCTCCAGGGCCTTGCCGAAGCCTATCCCAGGATCGACGATTATCTGGTCGCGCGCTATTCCCGTTGCCTCTGCAAACTGCGCCCGCTTTTCCAGATATGAACTGACCTGCCAGAACACGTTGTCGTAGGATGTGTCCTGTTGCATTGTTTCGGGGGTTCCCCGCTTGTGCATCAGTATGACGGGCATTCCCTTTTGTGCCGCAAAGGGAGCAAGGGCCTCGTCGTCTTCAAGGGCGGCTATGTCGTTCAATATGTTTGCACCGGCGTTCCAGGCGGCCTCCATGACGGCTTTTTTCCTCGTGTCTACGGATATGGGAATGTCCGTATGCCGTCGTATCTGCTCTATGACTGGGACGATGCGCCGTATTTCTTCTTCCTCCGTAATGTATGAAGATCCGGGTCTGGTGGATTCGCCTCCGATGTCCAGAATGTCTGCCCCTTCTTCCACAAGCTGCAGGGCCCGTTCGACACCACCCCTGCTTCCGCCATAGAAACTGTCCGGAGTGGCGTTGACTATGCCCATGATGAATGCCTGCCGCTGAGTGGAAAGCTCCCTGTCCGCAAGTCTGAGCGTCTTCATCTTGATTCCTCCATCAACCTGATTGCCGTGTCTGCTATCCTGTCGGGGCTGAGCCCGGCCTCCTCAAGTATCTGTGCCCGGGTGCCGTTGTGGAGGAAGCAGTCGGGGAATGAGAGGACTGCCGTGGACGCCTTCCGTTCCCTGCGACCACCTCGGTTTACGAGCTTTTCCAGATATTCGCTTATGCCGCCCGTCTGCACTCCGTCTTCGATAAAGACTATCGCATTGTATTTTTCTGCTATGGAAAGGAAATAGCTTTCATCGAAGGGCTTTAGGAAGCGGAGCGTGTATATGTCCGCACAGAGGGATTTCAGAAGCAGCTGCCGTGCTGCCGTAAGCGTTTCGCTGTACATGCTGCCGGTGCAGACCAGCAGTATGTCTGAGGTTTTCCTCCCCCTGCGTCCGCGGCGGGGGACGTCGTTCGATTCTTCAATGGCAAAACTGAGGGAAGGGGCAAAGTCGGAGCTTTTGACCAGGAGTCCCCTGCCGGGCATGACCGGCTTGGAAAAGGCTTCGATTTCAGAGGGACATGACATCTTGGGCCATCGTATGGCGACCGGCCCCTTTGCTTCCGTTACTGCCCAATCCAGGCACAGCTCCATGTCCCTCCCGCTGGATACGGACAGAATCGTGATGTTTGGAATGGGGCGGAGCAGGACGATGTCAAAGATGCCCTGGTGGGTTTCGCCATCCTCCGGGACAGCCCCCGCCCTGTCGAACACCATGACCACGTGCCGGTTCTGAAGGGCTACATCTTCTATTATCTGGTCTATGGACCGCTGTATGAAGGTTGAATATATTGCGACGACGGGAACCATACCTCCCGCTGCCAGGCCTCCTGCGAATGTAACCGCGTGTTCCTCCGCTATCCCGACGTCAAAGAAGCGGTTCTTGTAGCGGCGGGAAAAGGCATCCAGCCCTGTGCCTTTGGACATTGCCGCAGTTATGGCACATATCTTTGGGTTTTCGGATGCCATTGAGACGAGCTTGCGGCTGAAGGTTTCGGTAAAGCTTACGGTGTCGAACTTTTCAACTATACCGTCGCTGATGTTGAACGGGCCGACTCCATGGAAAGTCGAAGGATCATGTTCGGCGGGGCTGTACCCCTTTCCTTTTTTCGTGATTACGTGGATTACAACCGGCCGGTTGATTTTCTTTGCCCGGCGGAACATCTGCTCCAACTGCTGGATGTTGTGGCCGTTCAGTGGACCGACGTATTCAAACCCCAGGTCCACAAAGAGATTGTTTGTGAGCAGGAGTCCCTTGAGGCCCCTCTTGAAGCGGTAGATGAACTTTCCCAGTTTTCTGTTTATATAGGGAATGTCGTCCACCAGCCTGTCTATCTTGTAGCGGAAGTTTTGGTAGCCGGCGGTTGCCGTCAGCAGGGAAAGGTAACGGGAGACGGAACCGGTATTCCGGCTTATGGACATCTTGTTGTCGTTGACGATGACGATGAGGTTTTTTGCAAGCTGGCCGGCATGGTTCAGTGCCTCGTAGGCCATGCCGCCGGTCAGCGCACCGTCGCCTATGACGGCCACGACCTTGTCGTCGCGCCCCTGCATCTTCCAGGCGGACAGCAGTCCCAATGCGGACGATATGGATGAAGAGGCGTGGCCCGCGTCAAAGTAGTCGTGGGGGCTTTCGCTTATCCTCGTGAAGCCGGAGATTCCGTCCTTCTTGCGTATGCTGGGAAAGTCCTGGAAGCGGCCCGTCAGAAGCTTGTGGGAATAGCACTGGTGGCTTACATCCCAGATGATTGCGTCGTGGGGGCTGTTGAATACTCGGTGCAGGGCTATCGTGAGTTCCACTGTTCCAAGGTTGCTTGCCAAATGGCCACCGTTCTTGCCTACCGTATCAATAATGACTGCCCGCAACTCGCTTGCAAGGAGCTTCAAGGAGGAGGAGGACAGCTTTTTTACATCGTCAGGTGAATTGATTTTTTGCAGGAGCAATCTGGTTCCCCATATACAAAAAAAGCCGGGAAATTCCCGGCCGCTTTGTTGGAAGCCGTTCTACGTTCGCTTTTGGAACAAGGACAACGTTCCTACTTTTCGGAGCAAAAACTGCTACAGGCTTACTTTGCTTTATGCCGATTCCGCCTAAGCATCTTCTTCCGCTTATGTGTTGCAATTTTTGCACGCTTTCTTTTTTTACCACAAGGCACGATAGGACTCCTTAAAATTTCTAGGAAATATTATGCTTGTTTTTTTCTTTTAAGTCAAGTGCCTCAAAAAAGTATTCAAGAAAGCGAGCGCCTGTCCCGTGAACGAATAGTTTGTTTCCTCGCCTTCCTTTTCCGTTATGCAGCATGCAGCCATGCCTTCCAGCGAGGAGAACCGGTCCCAGGCGCCCCCTGTTACACCCAGCCTCTGCTCCAGGTTTCCCTTCCATGGGGCCAGTTTGGAAAAGCGCCTCCGGTATTCTGCCGAGTTGATTCCATGGGTGGACCTGAGGCCCATCATCAGGAACTCCTCCTCTTCGATCGCAAGGTCCAGCCGTTCCAACTCCCTCGGAATGCTTCCTTCCCCATTTCCGCTGTGCCAGAAATCCGTATAGACGGCTATGTCTCGGGTGTTCGTCCAGCGTATTCCGGCTTCATCAGAAAAGGAATACAGGCTGCCGGTTGCCCCGCTGCCTATGCCGATATAGTCCTCCTGCTTCCAGTAGGCCATGTTGTGCAGGCTTTCCCTGCCTTTTCTGCAAAAGTTGGAAACCTCGTACTGGACATATCCTGCGGCTTCCAGCAGACCTTTTCCTTCCAGCCACTGCCTGTCCGCTTCGTCGCCGTCCCAGTCCATGCCCTCTATGCTCCTGTAGAGGGGAGTGCCTTCTTCGAGCGTCAGACTGTAGAGCGACAGGTGGTCCGGCCTGTAGGAGATGCATTCTGTCAGGGAATCCTTGAATTCCGTTCCCGATTGGCAAGGGAGTCCTGCGATGAGGTCCAGGCATAGTTCGAACGGCCAGTGTTGACGGATCAGAGAAAGGGCTTCACGGGCCTCCTTTGGACCGCATACTCTGCCTACGCTTTCAAGGGCCGAAGGCGTCAGGCTTTGGATGCCCACCGAAAGCCTCCTGCGTTTTGCGGGGCAGGAAGCAAAAGCCTCAAGGTGTGCTTCCGAAAGGCTTTCCGGATTTACTTCCACCGTGACTTCTTCTGGAGGAGCCGGAATGCAGGCGGCTCCCAGAATTCTTGAAAGCTGGTTGGGGGAGAGTAGACTGGGTGTCCCACCCCCAAGGTAGACGGTCTTGAATCCATCTGCTGAAAAGCGTTTTCTTCTATAGAAGGAAATCTCGTTCAGAAGGCTGTCGATATATGCGTCCGGTATGGCGGAACGGCAGGGGATGCTGAAAAAGTCGCAGTAGGCGCACTTGTGGCGGCAGAAGGGGATATGCACGTAAAGGCTTTTTGCCTGCATCTCCAGCTGTCCCCGCCGTTTCTGGAATCAGAAGGCCCGTATGCTGGTAAAAGGAAAATACTGGAGCAGAATCCGTCCCAGCAACCGTCCGCTCTTTACCGGTCCCCACTGCCGTGAGTCAAGGCATTCCACCCTGTTGTCGGCCAGGATGAAGTATTCTCCTTCTCCAAGCGTCTGTTCCTCAAGCTCCCCTGATACACCTACATTGTTCCATTCTGCAGGAATTGAGAAAATCTGTACGTTGTAGGACTTTTCCGCCAGCTCGAATTCCGTAAGGTAGAGGTCGCTGGAGGCTGGCTTGATATATAATACGAAATCCTTCATATATATACTGTCGCCAGGCAACGCCAGTACCCGGCGGACGAATGGTTGGCCGCTGATCCTGCTGTTTTTGGAGAAAAGCGAGAACTTCTGGAGCGTGAAGAAGCGGATGAAGGTGTCGAGTGCGGATTTGAGCGGAGTCCCCTTGTATCCGTCCATGCGCGATATGTAGAACAGGTCACCCCTTTCGGGAGTCTTCATCAATGGGCAGACGAACGAAATTCCCCCTCTGGAAAGGCCGTCTTCCATCGTGTCGGAGCTTACGTGGATAGGGAAAAGTATGAAATTCAAGAAAAGTGTCAGGAAAAGGAATACGCCAAGCAGCAATGTCAGTGCCGTATGAATCTTCTTTTGCCTCTTCTGCTGCATTTCGAAGGAAAAGTCTATTGCGCTCTGCTTTTTGCCTTTCATCTGCACCATCCGTTCGCCATGTTTTCTTGACACTTAATGATAGCACAATGGGTGGTAGTTTTCAAGGGGCCCGTTTGCCTGGGAAAACTGGAAAAGTTTGTTTACATTTTTTCAATTGCGTTATATAATGAAATTATGGCAGACTTGCTTAACGATTCACAGTTCAATATGTACCGCGACTTGATATATAAGTCAAGCGGCATTACCTTTTCGGATACGAACCGTTCCATTTTGGACAGCCGTCTCAAGGAGCGGCTTAGGGAAAAACAGCTTGACAACGTAGATACCTACTATGCGATGGTTACATCGGATCAAGAGGAGTTCAAGCTCTTCTTGGACAGCATAACGACCAACCTGACGCGCTTCTTTAGGAACCAGCCTCATTTCGATGCCTTGATAAATTACGTCATTCCACATTTGATTGAAGACAAAAAAAAGACTGGCCAGACGAAGATAAACATCTGGAGCGCAGGCTGTTCCACTGGCGAAGAGCCGTATACGATAGCCATGCTGCTCAAAGACAAGCTGCCGGCTCCGTACACCTTCAGTATAAAGGCTTCCGATATTTCGTTGAAGTCCCTTATGGTCGGACGTCAAGGTTTTTATCAGAACAGCCGGATAACGGGAATTCCCCAGGTATATTTGGACCGTTTTTTTACTAAATCGACGGACGGCTACCAGGTCAAACCTGAGCTCCTTTCCTGCATAAACTTTGATTACCATAATCTTGCCAATGATTCGGGTGTGAAGGATTTGGATATAGTGTTCTGCCGTAATGTCCTCATCTATTTTGACGAGGAAGCTCAGAAGGCGACCATAGACCGCTTCTGGAATTCCATGGCGAAGCACTCCTACCTGTTCATAGGCCACTCGGAGAGCCTGTTTGGTATGGATACCAAGTTCAAGTTCTTGAAGACCCAGTGGGCCTGCCTTTACGAGAAGGGGGAGTAGAGGCTGTTTCAAGAAGTCCCAGTGAATTTCGTCAGAATGGGCTTTTGAAACAAGCTTGGTAGTATCTTGGTATTTTAGGAGGGGGTTCTTATGGATGACATACAGGTACTTATATGCGATGATTCTGCCTTGATGCGTAACCTCATCTCGCGTATGGTGGATTCAACTACGGGACTGCATACTGTTGGTACGGCAATGAACGGAAAGTTCTGCTTGCAGAAGATTCCTGCCCTGCAGCCCGACATAATAATTCTTGACATAGAAATGCCGGAAATGAACGGCATTGAGTTCCTCAAAGAGCGCAAGAAGCAGGGATTGGATATTCCTGTCATAGTCCTTTCGTCGGTTGCCACAAAGGGGGCCTCCGTCACGATGCAGGCCTTGGAGCTTGGTGCGAGCGACTTCATAACCAAACCTGCCGGTTCCGTTTCCAGCAACATCAGTTCCGTCGGGGGTGACCTCATCGAGATGATAGCCTCTTACGGCCGTCGGTACGCAGTCCGCAAGGGGAAAGATGTCTATCCGATGGACTTCTTCCTTCACGAGGCGAAGCTGAAGGAGGCGGAGGCCGCGGCGAAGAAAGAAGGCCTTGCCGACAAGGTGAAGCCGATTCCCCCGCAGGGAACCACTGCTCCGGGACTTCCCAAAACGCTGTTCCAGCCGCAGAAGAAGGAACCTTCCGTAATAGAGGCGCTGAGGAAGCCGGGACCCATAGACATAATTGCCCTTGGAATTTCCACTGGCGGTCCCAATGCCCTGCGCGAGGTCTTTGCCAAGCTCGATCCCAAGTTGCCCCGGCCTATCCTTGTCGTCCAGCACATGCCGGCCGGCTTTACCAAGGAGTTTGCGGCCAGCTTGAACCGCATATGTCCGCTTGAAGTCAAAGAGGCGGAGGATGGAGATTTGATCCACCCCGGGCAGATTTACATAGCTCCCGGCGACTACCATATAAAGGTGGAAAAATCCACCCTGTGCAATGTAATCCGGCTTTCCAAAGAAGATTTGCGCAATGGACACAGGCCTTCCGCCGATGTCCTCTTTGAGTCCGTTGCCAAACTGTACCAGAACAGGGCGTTGGGCATCATTATGACTGGAATGGGACGCGACGGTGCCGCCCAGCTTGCAGAAATGCGCAGGCAGGGGGCGTGGACGTTGGGTCAAGATGAAAAGTCTTCTATAGTATACGGCATGCCCCGTGCTGCCTTCGAGCTGGGAGCTGTTCAGAAGCAGGTCAGCTTGGAGAATATGGCCAGGGAGATAAACAGCACCGTCACGGAGCATGTGAACGGATAATCGGCATCTTCTAAAAGGCTGCTTGTTCCGTTTTGAGATGTTGCCGTGGGGCGATGCCTTGCTGCAGCTCGGCCAGCCGTATGCAATCGTGCGCCGTATGATATTTTATTTTCAGTGGAAGCTCGAAAAACCGTGTTTTTCGAGCTTCCCTGCTGTTGAGCCTTATGGACAAACGTTTTTTACCCTACCTTGATCGAATTGAAAAAGAAATTGCAGGATGTCTTCCCCGTCCCCAAGGGGCCGCATGGGCTGCCGCTACATTCGGTGAGGAATTTCCCGCTGTGACTGCCGAACACTGGCAGAACCTTGTCGAGCCATGCCGTGAGCTTGTTGACTTGGGAGGAAAGCGCTGGAGGCCCCTGCTTCTGGTCCTTTGTGCAAAAGCCTGGCTGGAGGCTGGTGGGGAAAAAAATCCCTATGACGCTCCTGTTTTGGATGCTGCCTACCATCTGGTCCCCCTTGTTGAATTTATCCATACGGCAAGCCTCATCCATGATGACATTGAGGATTCCTCAACGACGAGGCGTGGTAAGGATGCCGCCTACATCACGTGGGGGCTGGATACTGCCATAAATGCAGGCTCCTGGCTTTACTTTGAGGCGGCATGCTGTATAGACAGCCTTTCCCTGGACGCTGACTTTAAGCTGCGGCTCTATAGGAACTATACGATGGAACTCCGTCGCCTGCACCTTGGACAGGCAATGGATATAGCCTGGCACAGGTCAACCGCTGGTGCATCCTTCCCGAGCGAGGCCGAATACATTGCGATGGTGCGGAATAAGACGGGAACCCTGGCCTCGTTGGCTGCAAAGATAGGAATGTTGTCCGCTGGGGCGGATGAGGAGTCTGTCCGAATTGCCGGGGAGGCGGCTTCCTGCATAGGCGCGGGGTTCCAGGTTATTGACGACGTTATAAACCTTACGACGGGGAATCCCGGCAAGAAACGGGGGGATGACATTGTTGAAGGCAAGCGGTCGTTGCCGGTCCTGCTTTTCGTGGAAAAATACGGCCGCAATTCCCAGGAATGCGAAACCCTTTCCGCCTGTTTCCGACGGGCATCGGAGGAAGGGATTGAAAGTCCTTCCGTTGAGGAAGCCATAGGCCTTTTGGAAGGGGCAGGGGTGATTGAAGCCGCCAGGGACAAAGGAACTGGCTTTATACGGGAAGCCTGTTCCTCGTTCACCAGCCTGTTCGGTCAGGACAATGATTCGGCTGCAAGCATCTGCAACTTGTTTTATTCTATGGTTCCTGCTATACTGTAGGGAAGATGTAGCTTCAAAAGTCCAGAGCTGCTTTTGAAACTGCACGGAACTTGGGGGAATCTCGAAAAAACGTGGTTTTAGAGATGTCCCGATATCCTAAGGGAGGGGGCTCATGCGAGAAAACTGCGAAAGTTTGAACAACCAGGCCATAAAGCTTGCCTCGACAGGGGATTACACGGAGGCTATCGCCTGTTTTATGCGTGCGATAAACATAGAGAAGGAGAACTATTTGCTTTGGTTCAACCTTGCCCTTACATACCGCGATGCGGGAGACATAAAGGATGCGAGGAAGGCCATTCAGAATGCCTTCGAGATTAATCCGACGAATGAAGAGGTTGTAGAGACCCTTGCCACCATATGTTTCGACTGCGGGGACATCCCGTCTGCCTTCGAGTATGCGATGATGGGGTTGGACATGAACGAAAACAATTGCCGCCTCTGGAATACGCTTGGAGTCCTCTACTTCAACCAGGACGACTATCAGACGGCGAGCGATGCCTTTGAGAATGCCCTTGTGCTGAATCCATATTATTATGATGCCCTCTACAACCTGCGCGATTGCTACGAGGAGCTGGGGAATTTCACCGGCGCAAAAATCTGCAATGACAAGATGAAGGAACTCCCAAAACGCAGATGAGCAGGAAGGCTGTTGTTCTTTCATCCGAAGGAGGGCTTGTTTCTGTCCTTCCCGTCTCCAAGCCGGAATGTGCTTCGTGTACTGCCTCATGCGGCAGGAAGGAGGATGCAGTGTACGTTGCCAATCCAAAGGGCTTTCCTGTCAACGTTGGCGACGTCGTCTACATAGCGGCCAACCGCAGGTGGCAGGCGTTGGAGGGGCTTGTTTCCCTTCTGTTTCCATTCCTTTCTGCCGTGGTCGGATATTTTGCTGCCGGCTTCCTTGCTGTCCGATGCAACCGGATTCCTTCGGATGGTATGCGGGCAGTCTTCGTGCTTGCGTTCCTGTTCAGTGCCTCCGCCGTGGTCCTCCTGTGCACCAGGGTCCTGCGGCTTGGCGGCAGGGTTGAAATAGTGGGTGCCGGAGGAATGGATCCTGACGGCAGGTCCGTACGATGAAGGTGGCGATAATGCACGACTGGCTGGTGACCTACGGAGGTGGCGAGCGGGTCCTCCAGCAGCTGCTGGTCCTCTATCCGGATGCGGACATATATACCTTGGTTTACGACAGGAAAAGGATGGCTTCCTTCTTTCCTCCTGAAAGGGTCCATGTTTCCCGTCTGCAGCGGCTGCCCATGGCAACGAGGCTGTATACGAAGATGCTGTCCCTTATGCCTGGTGTATGGGAGGACTTCGATTTGACCGGCTACGACCTGGTCCTTTCTTCCTCCTCATCCTGCGCCAAAGGGGTGATAACCCGGCCCGACGTTCCCCATGTTGCGTTCATCCACAGTCCCATGCGCTATGCCTGGGACCTCTACTACGACTACTATGCACGCTCCGGCCTTCTGACCCGCCTCTTCATGAAGCGATGGATTCCGGCATTGCGGCAGTGGGATTACGTTTCCAGCCAGAGGATCGACTGTATTGTGGCGAATTCGCACTACGTTGCCCGCCGCATACGGAAGTTCTGGGGACGGGATGCAGTTGTAGTCAATCCCCCGGTGAATACGTCGGGCCTTTCTCCGAATGGGCTCGGCGACGAAGGCTTTTACCTGGCGTTCAGCCGCATGGTTTCATACAAGCGGCTGGACCTTGCCATACAGGCCTGCGGCAGGACAGGGCGGAAGCTGGTCGTCATAGGCGGCGGCAGCCAGGAAAAGGAGCTGAAAAAACTGGCGGCCTCGTTCAAGGGGGTGGACATACGCTTCACCGGCCGAATTCCAGATGAAGAGGTGAAGTCATACCTGCAGCGCTGCAGGGCCCTGCTGTTCTGTGCCCAGGAGGACTTTGGCATAATTCCGGTGGAAGCCCAGGCTTGTGGCCGTCCGGTCATAGCCTACGGTTCCGGCGGGGCCCTGGAAACGGTTGTAGACGGAAAAACCGGCGTCTTCTTTGACAGGCAGGACGTGGATTCCCTGCTGGATGCCTTGGAACGCTTTGAACGGTTGGAAGGGGAGGGGGCGTTCGTCCCTTCCGCCATTGCGGAGCATGCCGCATCTTTTTCAGAAGCCCGCTTCCGTGACCAGATGGCCGCCGTGATAGCGAAGACCGTGCAGTCGGTAAAAGGACAAGGCGGGACGCTGTGAGGCTGGCCGTTGACTGCAGGATGTATGGAAAAAGCGGCATCGGAAGCTTCCTGGCCGGTGTCCTGCCTTTCCTCTGTGCAGACGGGGATATGGACTCCATCCTGCTTCTTGCAGGCGAGGCCCCTGTTCCGGGGCTGGACGGGTTGGTCCGCGATTTTTCCCAAAAAGCTTTTCTGCTCCACTGTGGAGTAAAGCCGTTTTCCATTCGGGAGCTGCTTTTTTTCCCTAGGAAACTGGCTGCCATGATAAACAGCTGCGACTGCTACTTCAGCCCCTACTGCAACGTTCCGGCGGGAATCAAGATACCCGTGTATACGACGATACATGACCTTGTGTTCCTGGATTTTCCCGGCCTTGCCGGCAGGGTGGGGGTGCTGGCGAGAAAAATCCTGTACAAGTATGCGGTATTCCGTTCCAAGGCGGTGTTCACGGTCTCCGAATTCAGCAGGGGCAGGATACTGGAACTGCTGTCGTGCAGGAAGCCCGTGTATGTTGCTTGCAACGGCATTCCCCGTTTTCTGGAAGATGCCAGGCGGAATGGGCGGCTGGAAGGGCGAACTGCGGATACGAGTGCAGGGGCGTCGGACCCACAAGAAGATTTCGTCATCTTTGTTGGAAACATCAAAGCCCACAAGGGGCTCAGGACCTTGCTGGAGGCGTTTCCTGCCTTCCGTGCAAAGACGGGGGCACGGCTGGTCATCGTGGGCTCTGCGGAGAACTTCCGCACTAAGGACGAGTCTGTCGGCAGCCTGCTTGCAGGCGGCATGGACGGGATGGAGTTCACGGGCTACGTCAGCGATGAAAGGCTTGTGGACCTGCTTTCTTCCGCCCGGCTTTTGGTCCAGCCGTCCCTGTACGAGGGCTTTGGCATTCCCCCGATGGAGGCCCTGTTCTGCGGGACGAAGGCCGTTGTTTCGGACATCCCCGCCTTCAAGGAGGTGTACGGAACGTTTCCCGTCAGCTTCTTCCGGGCCGGGGACGTGGAGGACCTGCTGGCAAAGATGGATGAAGCCTGGCATGATGCCAGCCCCCTTCCGCCGCTTCCCGACAGCTACAGCTACGGGAAAGCCGCCGGCACCCTTCTGGCACATATAAAGGTTTGATATAGCTGTAACCGGCAGAGCTTTCTTTTGTTTCAGCTATGATGGAGATTTTGCGAAGAATGTACGATGACAGAATTAGAATTTGAAAGGTACTTTCATAAAAATTTCAAGCGGACAAGCTCGCTTGTCTCCGGTCTCATTTTGATGATTATCGATGCCATGATAGTTCTCCTGTGCATTGGCATTGGCTTTTTCATCGTGAACCTGATAAACCACTCCCTTATAAATTTCCGCTCCTTCGTCACCTACTGGATCTACCTGCCGGCAATCCTCGTCGTCTTCTACGCCGCAAGCCTGTATCCCGGCATACTCATTGCCCCGCAGGAGGAAGTGAAGCGCTTCTCGCTCTGCACATTTTTTGCATTCCTGGGAATCGCGATAAGCATAAACGTCGAGACGGACGACCGCTGGCCCATCGCCGCCGCGCTTGTCCTCGGCTGGCCCTTCGCCACTTTCCTGCTGCCCATCGGCAGGGAGCTGGCCCGCCATTTCTTTGGCAAGATAAAGCGCTGGGGGGTCCCCGCCGTCATCTATTCCAAGGGTGAGAATGCCAGCTTCATCATAGACCGGCTTTTGAAGAACCCCAGCTTCGGCTACATTCCCTGCCTGATTATTACGGATTCCGCCGTACACCGTATGGAATACAGGGGAATCCCCGTCTTTTTTCCGACGAAGAGCATCAAGAAGATTATAGACAAGCTGGACATCCTGGTGGCCATCGTCTGCGACTACGAGCGGGACAAGGAGTACATCCAGACCCATTACCGCTATATGATACAGATTCCCAAAAGGCAGCTGTTCACCAACATGTCCCTGCACATGAGGGACTTCGGCGGCATACTGGGCTTTTCCTCCACCAATTACCTGACCAAGCACGGCGCGCTTTTGGCGAAGCGGGCCATAGACATACTGCTCTGCCTGGTGGCAATGCCCTTCGTGATTCCCCTTACCGTAATAATAGCCATCTGCATCAAGATGACTTCCAAGGGGCCGGTGTTCTATGCCCACAGGAGGATAGGCAAGAAGCGCAAGGAGATAAGCTGCTGGAAGTTCCGCTCGATGGTCGCCAATGCCGACAAGGAGCTGGAGCGGATCCTGGCGAGCGACCCCGTGCGGGCCATGGAGTGGAAGAAGGACAGGAAGTTCACCGATGATCCCCGCGTCACCAAGTTTGGCAAGTTCCTTCGAAAGACGAGCTTGGACGAGCTGCCCCAGATATGGAATATCCTCATTGGGGAGATGTCCTTCGTCGGTCCCCGTCCCGTAACGGAGCCGGAGCTGGAAAAATACGGGAAATACTGCGACTACGTGCTGTCCGTTACTCCGGGACTGAGCGGCATGTGGCAGATTTCTGGCCGGAGCGACACGGGGTATGAAGAGCGGATAACCCTTGACACCTATTATATACAGAACTGGTCGGTCTGGCTGGACCTGTGGATTCTGGTAAAGACAATCTGGGTCGTCCTTCGCGGTGTGGGTGCGTATTGATGAAAAAGACATTTGCCTGTTTCGCCTGCCTTTTCCTGTTTTTTTTCTCCGCCGCTGCCGAGCAGTACAGGATTGCGGACGTCACGTTCAATTCAAAAGAAAAGACCGATCCCAAGATGCTGATGCGGAAGATTCCGCCGGTGGAAAAAAACAGGCTGTTTGCCTCCAAGGAGGAACTGGAAGAATACCTTGCCTACATCTGTCAGCAGCTGGTGAACACCCGCCTTCTTGAGAACATAGAGTACAGCTGGGAACCGTCCGGCGAAGCCGATTCCGGCGTGCAGCTGGTCAACGTCACGTACTCTTTTGAGGACAGCAAGTCCTTCATGATAGTTCCGTATCCGACCTACAGCTCCAACACGGGGCTTCAGTTCACGGTCATGGCGAACGACCAGAACTTCCTGGGCAAGACGAACCCGTTCAAATTCTTCGCCAACTGCACCTTCGGGACGGAGGAGGAGCCGGACAATTTTTCCAAGATTACGCCGGGATTCGGAGTGGAGTACAGCTTCCCATTTGACGTTGGGCCGGTGGTTGCCAGCTGGAACAGTCTGGTTGCCCTGGCATGGACGATCGGAGACTCCATGCCGGAATTTGGCGTTGTGACGGGGCCCAGCCTGGCAATTCCCATCGGGAAACAGCAGTTGAACCTTGCGTTCCAGCAGTCTGCCATAGGGAAGAAGGACTTCAAGAAATACGACGACAACCCTTACTTTGCCGAACGGGTAAAGATATCCCTTCCCCTGACGATTGCGAAAATCGGGACTGCAACGCCCCTTGTCTACCAGCCGTATGCTGATCTGCACTACAATTGGGATGTGAACAGGATAGCGGATGAAAACAACAGGCTGTCTGCCACGCCCAAGCTTACCCTGGGGCAGACGACCCGTGTGAATGGAGTGGACTGGCTGGGAAATTTCAGGAACGGGTATTCTTTCTCCACGACCCAGGCAATAAGCAAGAGCTTCAGGGACGGGGAGATGTCCAGCGGAATCATCCCCTATGTGGACTGCGACATCAAGCTCTTTAAAGGCTGGAAATACGCCGGCCTGGCGGCGAACCTGCATTTTTTCACGATGTTCAAGGCCGACGGAAACAAGGATGAGAGCCAGCTGGTGAACATAGGGCCACGGTTGCGCGGTGCCTTGGACAAGCAGGTCTTTGATACCTCCAACGGCTATGCCAGCATTGACGACTACAACCTGGCCCTTGAAACAGACCAGGCCGTCATCCTGAGCCTGGAGGCCCCCTTCCACCTGATTACGACCAACTTTGGGGGATTCCTCAGTTCCATCAACGCGGAGCTGCAGCTTTCGCCCTTTGTCGATATGGCGCTGCTCAAGAACCGTGCGAGGAAGGTCGGGGACAGCGAAAACAGCCAGGGCTCGATTTTCAGCGTGAAGGATGGAATCTACTGCGCCGGAATCGAAGGCTTCATCTACCCGACAAAGTTCAAAAGCTATGTCCTGCATGCGAGCATCGGCTTCGACGTGGGCAAGTACATCATAAAGGACTACAACGGGGACTGGCGCAAGGCCGAGAAGGGCTGGGAAATTTCAGTGGGATTCGGCCACCACTTCTAGTCTGTGGCAATGCACGCCGTGCCGGCAAACTATCTATTATACCTCAGTTCCGGGATTATTCCGTCCAGTTTTCAATTCTCAACCCTTTGATGCGGCCAAGATGTTCCTCGTTGTTTGTGACAAGAATGGCATTATTTACCAGTGCGCTCGCCCCGATAAAAATGTCCGAATCCTCGATGATACGGCCTGTACGGCGCAGGTCGGCATAGATATCGGAGGCTGCTTGCATATCCGCAAGCGTTACAGGAAGAATCCTGCATTGAGAAACAAATTGATAGAATTCATCCAGTTTCCTGCTGGAGTTAACGTATTTTAATCCTCTCTCAACTTCATAGTAGGCAACAACTGAAATCCCTATTTCATTTCCTCGAAAAACGCATTTTTCAAGATTTGAAATGACATCCAGTTCTCCTTCTGCAAAGTAGCTGATAATATTAGTATCGAGCATATACAGCATCAGAGCCGTTCCTTGAAGTTTACCCGATGATTGCGAATGCCCTCCGCCTCTTCATGCGACAGGCTTCCGAAGAACTTCTTCATTTTATCGAGTTTTTGCTTGCGCTCCTCCATTACATCCGCGGGAACGTTAAAATCCTCGTCGAGCGCGGTTATCACAAGCCGTTGGTTGGGCCGGAACTGGGATGTATCCGTCGCGATGCATGCCATGCCGTCAAAATATCCGTTGACTGAGACCATGTTCTCACCTCCATAACCATTATATCACTGTTCCGGTATTTTGTCAGCGTCTTTGTGGAGCTTTGAGTGGCTGCATTTGCTTCCTTATGAAATCGATGAGAGTCCATGTGCGGGAGTGTAGATTGCCTATTCGTGAGGAGTTATTGTCAATAGTTGTGGATAGACGATTCAAATTTATTAAGCAGCTTCCAGCAATACCCCGTCAACGAAAGTCCTGTTTTCCCGGACCAGTTTCAGTTTCTCAACCCCGTTAATCTTCCTCCACTTCTTTTCTGC